>NZ_NWBQ01000001.1 GCF_002837135.1 Macromonas bipunctata
TGGTGAAATATCCGGGTTAAACCGGTGGCTGCCCGCCCTATAAAATCGAGTCCATCCGGGTGTCGCCGCTGCACCCCCTGCGGTACCAAGGATCAGCCATGCCAAGCCAAGCCAATATCAAAATCTGGGTGCAGTTGTTGTTCACCATCGGGGTGGCGTTGCTGGTGGTCTGGACGGGCGTGATCGCCTGGCAAAGCCACGTCTACCGCCAGTCGGCGCTGCAGCAGGCGCAAGAGTTCTCGCACAGCATGCACGAGGCCACCATGGCCGGCCTGACCGGCATGATGGTGACCGGCACCATCAACCAGAGCCAGGTGCTGCTGGATCAGCTCAACCACCTGGGCGCCATCCGCGGCGTGCGCGTGCTGCGGGCCCCGGCGGTCAGCAACACCTTTGGCCCCGGCCACGCCCAGAACGCCGCGCCGCCCGACGCCAGCGAGCAATGGGTGCTGGCCAACGGCCGCGAGCGCATCGAGGTGGTGCAGGAGGGCGACTCCGAGTACCTGCGCGCCATCCGCCCCACGCTGGCGCTGGGCAACTACCTGGGCAAGAACTGCTTGCTGTGCCACCAGGTGCCCGAAGGCACGGTGCTGGGCGCGGTCAGCATGAAGGTCTCGCTCGACCAGGTCAACGCCGACCTGGCCGACCAGCGCTGGAAGTCGGTGCTGATTGCGGTGCTGACCAGCATTCCGGTGCTGATGCTGATCTATCCCTTTATCCGCAAGACCGTGACACGCCCGCTCGACGGTGGCGTGGCCGCCGCGCGCGCCATTGCCGGGGGCGACCTGACGCAGCAGATTCCCGTCACCTCGCGCAACGAGATCGGCGGCCTGCAGCAGACGCTGCGCGACATGAACGACAGCCTGCGCCGCATCGTGGGCCAGGTGCGCGGCGGCACCGACGCCATCTTCCAGGCCGCGCGCGACATTGCGCAGGGCAACACCCACCTGTCGGCCCGCACCGAGCAGCAGACCCAGGCGCTGGAGCAGGTCGTCACGGCCCTGCACGGCCTGGCCAGCGCCGTGAGCCAGAACGCGGCCAGCGCCGGCCAGGCCAACCAGATGGTGCTGTCGGCGTCGGACGTGGCCCAGCGCGGTGGCGCCGTGGTGTCGCAGGTGGTGCAGCGCATGGACGCGATCCAGACCTCCTCGCAGAAGGTGGCCGACATCGTGGCCCTGATCGACAGCATCGCCTTCCAGACCAACATCCTGGCGCTCAACGCCGCCGTCGAGGCCGCCCGTGCCGGCGAGCAAGGCAAGGGCTTTGCCGTGGTGGCCACCGAGGTGCGCAACCTGGCGCAGCGCACCGCCGCCGCCGCCGGCCAGATCAAGCACCTGATTGCCGACTCGGTGCAGCAGGTGTCGGCGGGCAGCACGCTGGTGCACCAGGCTGGTGCCACCATGGACGACGTGGTACAAAGCATCCAGCGCATCACCGAAGTCATGGGCCAGATTGCCAGCGTCAGCGCCGAGCAGACCCAGGGCATTGCCCGCGTCAGCGACGCCGTGACCGACATGGGCGGCATGACCCAGCAAAACGCGGCCCTGGTCGAGCAGGCCAGCGCAGCGGCCCAGTCGCTGCAGCAGCAGGCCGAGCAGCTCGAGCACGTGGTGAGCACCTTCCGTCTCGATGGCCGCTGAGAACCCCCCGCATTCCGAGAGGAGCCCCACCATGCCCACCCTGTTACAGCAGTCCCGCATCTTCGTCGTGGACGACGAGCCCGCCAACCTGCGCCTGATGGAGAAAATGCTGAGCAAGGAAGGCTACCTGCAAACGGTGCTGATTGCCGACCCGCGCGAGGTGCTGTGCCCCTGTACCGCCAGCAAGCGCCCGACCTGATCCTGCTTGACATCAACATGCCGCACCTCGATGGTTACGAGGTGCTGGAGTTGCTCAATGGCCTCAACGACCCGACCCCGGCGCCGGTGATTATGCTCACGGCCCAGAACGGCCGTGAGCATCTGCTACAAGCCCTGGCCGGCGGTGCACGCGATTTCGTGACCAAGCCCTTCGACCGCGCCGAGCTGGTGATGCGCGTGCGCAACCTGCTCGAAGTCCACCAGGCGCACCGGCTGGTACACAACCAGAAAACCGTGCTGGAAGAAATGGTGCACCACCGCACGCAGGAGCTCAACCAGTCGCGCCTGGAGGTGGTGCGCCGCCTGGGCCGTGCCGCCGAGTACCGCGACAACGAGACCGGCCTGCACATCATCCGCATGAGCCGCTACGCCGCGCTGATGGCGGCCAGCCTGGGCTGGAGCGACGCCGACTGCGAGCTGCTGCTGCACGCCAGCCCCATGCACGACATCGGCAAGATCGGCATTCCCGACCACATCCTGCTCAAGCCCGGCAAGTTCGAGCCCGACGAGTGGGAGGTGATGAAGCGCCACGCCCAGATGGGCGCCGACATCCTCAGCGACGGCGACTCCGTGCTGATGCAGCTGGCGCGCGACATCGCCCTGACCCACCACGAGAAATGGGACGGCAGTGGCTACCCCAACGGCCTGGCCGGCACCGACATCCCGCAGGCGGGCCGCATCGTGGCGGTGGCCGACGTGTTCGACGCGCTCACCTCGTCGCGCCCCTACAAGAAGGCCTGGCCGGTGGAAGACGCGGTGCGCCTGCTGCAGGAGCAGTCCGGGCGCCACTTTGACCCCGAAATCATCAGCCACTTCCTGGCCTTGCTGCCCGAGATCGTGGCCATCCGCAACAGCAACCTGGAGCCAGCGGACAGCTGAGCCCACCTTCCCCATGACCGACAATTCCCGCAGCCAGGCCCGCATCCTGGTGGTGGACGACGAACCCATCAACCTCAAGCTGCTGGACAAGCTGCTGCGCAGCGAGGGCTACACCGAACTCGAGCTGGTCGATTCCCCCGCCCAGGTGCTGCCCGCCTACCAGCGCCAGCGCCCCGACCTGATCCTGCTCGACCTCAACATGCCCGGCATGAACGGCTTCGAGGTCCTGAACCAGCTGCAGGCCCTCAACGACCCGCTGATGCCGCCCACCATCATCGTGACGGCGCAGTCCAGCCACCGCTTCCTGCTGCAGGCGCTGCAGGCCGGCGCGCGCGACTTCGTGACCAAGCCGTTCGACCGCCACGAACTGCTGCTGCGGGTGCGCAACTCGCTGGACGCGCACCTCAGCCACGTGCTGCTGCACGACACGCAACACCAGCTGGCGCAGCAGGTGGAGCTGCGCGGCGCGGCGCTGCAGCGTGCCGAGAGCGCGACCAAGGTCAAGAGCAAGTTCCTCTCCAACATGAGCCACGAGCTGCGCACGCCGATGAACGCGATCCTGGGCATGCTGCAGCTGCTGCAGACCACCGCGCTCAACCCCAGCCAGACCGACTACGTGCAAAAGACCCAGCAGGCGGCCAAGTCGCTGCTGGGCATCCTCAACGACATCCTGGATTTTTCCAAGATCGAGGCCGGCAAGATGCAGCTTGACCCCGAGCCGTTCGAGTTCGAGCAGCTGCTGCAGGAGCTGAGCTTCATCCTGTTCAGCAACCTGGGCGGCAAGCGCCTGGAGCTGCTGTTTGACATCGACGTGGACATGCCGCGCGTGGTGGTGGCCGACGCGCTGCGCCTCAAGCAGGTGCTCATCAACCTGGGCAGCAACGCGCTCAAGTTCACCGCGCAGGGCGAGGTGCAGCTGACCGTGCGCGTGCAGCGCCGCGAGGCCGAGCGGGTGTGGGTCTATTTTGCGCTGCGCGATTCGGGCATTGGCATTGCGCCCGAGCAGCAGGCGCGCATCTTCGAGGGCTTCTCGCAGGCCGAGGCCTCCACCTCGCGCCGCTTTGGCGGCACCGGGCTGGGGCTGGCCATCAGCCGACGCCTGGTGCAGCTCATGGGCGGCGACTTGCAGCTGCACAGCGTGCCGGGGCAGGGCTCCACCTTCTATTTCGAGATTCCGCTGGGCTTGTCGGCCCCGATGGCGGCCGAACCGCAGGGCCTGGCCGACTGGCCCGACGCCTTGCAGGACTGGCACCTGCTGGTGATCGAGCCGCACACCGCCGCGCGCGCCCTGCTGCTGGACCTGGCCGCCACCCTGCACTGGCCCGCCCAGGCCTGCACCGACCCGGCCCAGGCCCGCGAGCTGCTGGAGCAAGCCCACGCCGCCGGCCAGCCCTTCCAGGCCGTGTGGTTCGACATCGAGGCCCTGCCAGCGGACCAGGCCTTGCAGCAGCTGCAGCAACTGCGCCAGCCCCTGCCCGACGGCAGCGCCGCGCCACACATCTTCCTGCTGGCGCGCCCGGGGGTGGACTTGTCGTGGTCGGCCATGCTCAAGGCCGACGCCACCGCCAGCGCCGCCAGCGAGAGCTGGCTCTTCAAGCCCATTACCTTCAGCAGCGTCAAGACCAGCATGCAACGCTGGTTGCGCCACGGCAGCACCCAGGCCTCGGCCGCCACGGCGCCGGAGCTGGCGGGCGCGCCGCCCTCGCACTGCCCGGGTCTGGCCGGGGTGCGCATCCTGCTGGTGGAGGACAACCCCATCAACCAGGACGTGGCCATGCAGCTGCTGCAGCGCGAAGGCGCCCTCGTCACGCTGGCCGAAAACGGCCTGGAGGCGGTGCAGCGCCTGTCCACGCCGCAGCTCGACTTTGACCTGGTGCTGATGGACATGCAGATGCACGTGATGGACGGGCTGCAGGCCACGCGCCTGATCCGCGAACAGCTCAAGCTGCTGGACTTGCCGATCGTGGCCATGACCGCCAACGCCATGGCCTCGGACCGCGACGCTTGCCTGGCCGTCGGCATGAACGACCACGTCGGCAAGCCGTTTGACATCGTGCAACTGGTGGCGGTGATGCAGCGCATCCTGGGCTGTGCCCCGGCGGGTGGCACCGCCGCTGCGTCCGCGTCGGCCCCGGTGGATCTGTCGTCGGCGGTGGCGCAGGTCACGGCCACGGTGGTGTTGGATGCCGAGACCGCCGTCAAGCGCCTGGGGGGCGACCGCCTGTTCTACATCAAGATCCTGCAACGCTTTGTGGCGCTGCTGGAGCAAGAGCTGCACCAGGCCCAGCACCACTGGGAGGCCGCCGAAGGCAAGCTTGCCGAGCGCCTGCTGCACACCCTCAAGGGCAATGCCGGTGCGGTGGGAGCGCACCTGCTGTCGCAGGCGCTGGCCGCCGCCGAAAAAACCGCGCGCGCGCTGGCGCCGGGCATGCTGCTGCCGCCGTACCCGGTGGAGCTGTACCGCCTGGCGCAGGCGGTGCAGCAGGCCAGCGACGACCTGCACCGCCTGTGGGCACTGCCGCTGCCGTCCATGGCGCCGGCACCAGCCGCCGCACCGGTGGCCGAAGGGCAGGCGCTTTCGCCGCAGGTGCGCCAGAGTCTGGAACATCTGATACCCTTGCTGGCCGCACAGGACATGGAAGCCCTGGACCGCTTTGACGAGCTGATGGCGCACCACGACACCCTGCCCGCCACGGCCCAGGTACAGGCGTTGCAAGCCGCCATGGACGGCATGGACTTCCTGGCCGCGCACGACCTGGCCGTGGCGCTGCTGGCCCAGCCATGACGCCTGCCATCCCCGCCTTGGCCCTCATCCACCCCGTGACCCGACCCCACTTTTTGCCTTGCCCTTGCATATGCCCACTCCCGCCGAAGCTTCCGTAACCCCCGCGCCGACGTCAGCGCCTGCGGCAGGCTGGCACTGGCCCGCCAACGCCCGCGTGCTGGTGGTGGACGACAACCTCATCAACCAGACCGTGGCGGCCAAGCTGCTGCAGCGCCAAGGCCTGCAGGTGGCGCTGGCGAACGACGGCAGCCAGGCGGTGCAGGAAGTGATGCACACGCCGTTCAACTTGATCCTGATGGACTTGCAGATGCCGGTGATGGACGGCCTGCAGGCCACGCGCACCATCCGCACCCTGCCCAACGGCGCTGAAGTGCCGATCGTGGCGCTGACGGCCAACGTGTTCGAGGACGACCGCCGCCGCTGCGTCGAGGCGGGCATGAACGACTTTCTGGCCAAACCCGTCAGCCCCAACCTGCTGTACGCCACCCTGGCACGCTGGATGGGTGCCACGCCGCACTGAAGCGGCCCGCGCGCCAGCGCCATCAGTGCCACCTCCCACAGGAGGGTGGTGGTTTCAGGCCGTGGCGGCGGGGGGCGGCGTTGCCGCAGCGCTGGCGTCTGGCACAGCCAGCCAGGCGCGCACCTTCTCGATGAACACCGGCACGTCCAGCGGCTTGGTAATGTAGTCCTCGAAGCCAGCGGCCAGGCCACGCGCCACGTCCTTGGGCAGGGCGTTGGCGGTCACGGCCACGATCGGCACCTGGCGCAGCGACTCGATCGTCCGCAGCCGGGCCAGCACCTTGTAGCCGTCCATGTCGGGCATGTTGATGTCGAGCAGGATCAGCTGCGGCAGGTAGGCCTGCGCCAGGTCTATGCCCAGCTGCGGTGTGTGCGCCTGCAGCACCTGCACGCCCGGCATCTGCTCCAGCATGTGCGTCATCAGCTTGAGGTTGGAGGGGTTGTCGTCCACGCACAGCACGCTGTGGCGGGGCCGTGCCGCTTTCTGGCGGGCGTCCGGGGCCTCGGTGGGTGCGGGGGGGGTATGACCGTGGAGGTGTGGCCGGGTTCGGGCCCGCCCGCCAGCAGCGGCAGCACCACGCTGAAGGTGCTGCCCATGCCCACCGTGCTCTCGAAGCTGATGTGGCCGTGCATCAGCGTGGCCAGGCGCTGGCAGATCGTCAGGCCGATGCCGGTGCCTTCGATGTTGCTGCCCTCGGCGCCCAGCCGGTTGAAAGGCTGGAACACCTGGCGCTGGTGCTCGGGCGAGATGCCGTTGCCGGTGTCGATGACGCTGATGCAGGCCTGCGGCCCCTGCTCGGCGCCGTGCTGCGCCTGCACGCTGATGCGCACCTGCCCGCCGGGCCGGTTGTACTTGACCGCGTTGGACAGCAGGTTGAGCAAGATCTGCTTGAGCCGCATCCGGTCGGCCTGCACGCACCAGTGCTCGGCCACCGCCAGCTCCAGCGTGATGTCGCGCTCGGCCGCCATGGCGGCAATCAGCCACTCGCAGTCCTGCACCACCTCGTGCAGCGCCACCGGCTCCAGCGACAGATCCAGCTGCCCCGACTCGATCTTGCTCAGGTCCAGCACCTCGTTGATGAGGCCCAGCAGGTGGCGCCCGGCCTTGAGGATCTCGTTGACGTGATCCTCCTGCTCCTCGTCCAGCGCCGCGCCGCTGTATTGCAGCATCTGGCCAAAGCCCATGATGGCGTTGAGTGGCGTGCGCAGCTCGTGGCTCATGCTCGACAGGAACGCGCTCTTGGCCTCGTTGGCGGCGTTGGCCGCCTCGCGCGAGGCCACCAGCTCCGACAGGTCGGTCAGCGCACCAAACATCATCCAGGGCGCGCCGCTGGCGGTGCGCGTCATCACGCTGCCGCTGTTGAGCACCCAGACCCAGTGCCCCGCCTTGTGGCGCAGCCGCATCTCGTGGCGGTAGTGCACGTCGGCGTTCACAAAGTGCTGCGCCAGCAGCGATGTGCCGTAGGCCAGGTCGTCGGGGTGGGTCAGGTGCTTCCAGCTCTCGATGTTGAAGGATTCGAGCTCGTGGGGCCGGTAGCCCAGCAGTTCCCAGGCGATGGCGTTCATCTCCAGGCTGCCGGTCTGCACGTTCCACTCCCAGGTGCCGATGCGCGTGCCGTCGATGATGCTGGCCAGGCGCTGGCGTTCCTGCTGCAGCACCCGCTCGCGCTGCTTGCCGGGGCTGATGTTTTGCAGCGTGCCCTCAATGCAGGCGCCCGTGCCGGCCTGCGGCTGCGTGTCGGCGTAGCCCACCATGCGGTACCAGCCGTGCGCCCCGGACTGCCGGGGCTGGAGCTCCAGCTCCAGGTCGAACTGGCCGCCGTCGCGCTGCACGTCCTGCACCGCCTGCTGCAACTGCGCCCGCTGCTCGTCGCAGGCAATGTCGTGCAGCAGCACGTCCCAGGTCACGCTGCCAGCGTTGCCCAGCAGCGCCTGCAGCTCCTGCTGCAGCGGTGGCGACAGCGTCAGCACGCCGCTGCCAGTGTCCAGCGACCACAGCCCGATGTCGGCGGCGCGGTTGCTGCGCTCCAGCGCGCGCTGGCTCACCTGTGCCTGCCGGGTGGCGTGCGCCAGCTGTTCGCTCAGGCGCCACAGGTGCTGGCTGCGGCGCACCAGCCAGTGCAGCACGTAGCCCAGCAGCCCCAGGCTGATGGCCATCACCGGCAGAATGTAGAGCGCCATGCCCAGCAGCACCTGCTGCGCCGCCGTGTTGGGCAGCATGGACACCTGGATCAGCACCGGCGCCTGCCCCACGGGCAGCGGGGCGCTGTCGGCCCGGAAGTTGAGCCGACGCCAGATCCAGTGGCCGTTGGCGTCCAGGTGGCGGCCGTTCGGCGTGGCCTGCATGCGCTGCCACACCTGCGGGTGGCGTTGCGCAAACGACGCCTTGTGCGGCAGCATGAAGCCCCATTCGTCGGCGGCATTGCTGGCGCGCAGCCAGTAGCCCTCGGCGTTGAGCAGCTGGCTGCGTTCCTCCCACACGTTCTGGCGCGGCAACTGGTCGAGCCACGCGCTGGCGTCCACGTTGACGATGAGGATGCCGCGCGGCTGCTGCGCCTCGTCCTGCACCTGCAGCGCCAGGCGCAGCGTGGGCACCACCGGGTACTCGATCTCGCCGTTTTCCACGTTCAGATCCAGCGACGAGACGTACACCTCGTTGGGCCCGAGCGCCATTGTGTCCTTGAAATAGTAGCGGTCGCCCTTGTACTGCAGCTGCCCGGGTGGTGCCACCGTCACCACATGGCGGCCCTGGTTGATGCGCAGCCGCTCCATGCCGCTCTCGTCGATCCAGCGCAGCTGCGTCAGCTGCGCCTTGGTCTGGATGGCGCTGTAGAGCGATTCCTCGGCCTGCTGGCGGCCCGTGGCGCTGGGGGTCTGGATGTAGCGTCGCAGCGCCACGTCCTGGTTGATGCCACGCAGCAGGTTGAGGTAGGCGTCAAACGCCTCTTGCAGCTGCGCTTCGCGGTTGTCCACCGCCAGCTGCTGCAGGCTGTAGAAGCGCGACTGGGTGGCCAGGTGCAGCTGCTGCAGGCTGAACAGCCCCGTGCCCAGCATCAGCAGCACCAGCGGCACAAACAGCTTCCAGAACGCGTGCCGCGTGCGCAGCAGCCGGTGCAGCCCCCGCGTTACCGCATGCCCCGTGTCCGCTGGCAAGGCGTCGGCGTGGTGGCCCGGCGGATCAGCAGGAAACAAGGACGGCATACGGCAAGTGGCAACGGGGGGTGGGGAGGTATTCTACGGTGCTACCGGCAGACGCCGGTGTGGCATTCACTCCGCCGTGGCCGGGACCGGATTGCCCCCGGCCAGCACGGCCGTCAGCGCATCGACCACCGCCGGGTCGAACTGCACGCCCCGGTTGCGCAGCACCACCGCCTAGGCCTCGTCCGGGCTCAGGTTCTCGTGCATGGTCAGCTCCCAGCCCGCCGGGTCGCAGTAGGCGGTGGCCACCGCCAGGATGCGCGCCAGCAGCGGAATCTGCTCGCCGCTGAGCTTGTCGGGGTAGCCCTGGCCGTTGTAGCACTCGTGGTGCGCGCGCACGACGGCGGCCACGGGCGGCATGTCGTCCATGCCCTGCAGCACCTGTGCGCCCCATTCGGCGTGCTTGCGGAACACCCCCTGTTCCCTGGACGTCAGGTGGGCCACGGGTTTTTCCAGGATCGCGTCGGGTATGCCCACCATGCCAATGTGGTGCAGCAGCGCCGCCAGCACCAGGCGCTGCACCTCCTCGTCGGGCACGCCCATGTGGCGTGCGAGCTTGCGCGCCATCTGGGCCGCGTTGCGCCCCTGGCCGGCCAGGTGGCTGTTGCGCAGCTCCATCAGGTTGACCAGCGAGCGCACCGTGGTCAGGAAGCTGGCCTTGATGTGCTCGTTGGCGGTCTGCAGCTCCTGCGTGCGCTCCTGCACGCGCTGCTCCAGGTGCAGCTGGGCCAGGCGCGCGTCGATGGCGTTGCGCACCCGCAGCAGCAGCTCGTTGCGGTCGAATGGCTTGCTGATGAAGTCGCGCGCCCCAGCCTGCAGCGCCTTGAGCAGAAAATCGCGCCCGTTCTGCGCTGTCAGGATGATGACGGGCGGCAGCAGCGGATCCTTGAGCGCCTGCAGCTGCTGCAGCACGCCAAAGCCGTCCAGACCCGGCATGTTGAGGTCGAGCAAGATCAGGTCGGGCCGCTGCTGCTGGTAGCTGGGCAGCACCTCCTCGGGCTTGCCAATCAGGTGCAGCGTGCCGTAGCCCTCGGTGGTCAGCAGCTTGTCAACCAGTTTCAGGTTGACGGGTTCGTCGTCCACCACAAAGATGCGGGCTTGTGCTGGAGAGGTGGCAATGCTCATGGTGATGGTGCGGAAGTAAAAGGTGGGTGGCTGTGCAGGCACTGGCGCACCGTGTGTACAAAAGCGTCGATGTCGGTAATAGGCTTGACAATATAGTGCGTAAACCCGGCCTGCAGGCCGCGTTCCACATCGCTGGCCATGGCGTTGGAGGTCACGGCAATCACGGGCACGGCGTGCAGCGTGCTGGAGCTGGAGCTGCGCAGGCGCTGCAGCACCTCGTAGCCGTTCATGCCGGGCATGTTGATGTCGAGCAGGATCAGGTCGGGCGGGTCTTGTTCGGCCAGCTGCAGGCCACGTTCCGGGCTAAGCGCCGCCTGCAACTGGTAGTGGCGCAGCGGGCGCAGCAGGCGGTCCATCAGTTTCTGGTTGATGGGGTTGTCGTCGATGGACAGGATGTGGTAGGGCCGCACGGGCGGCGCCAGCTCCAGCATGGGGGTGTCGTCGGCCTCGGCCCACTCGGGCAGCGCCTGCTGCGCCACCGGCAGTTCGACCCAGAACGTGCTGCCCGCGCCCAGCGTGCTCTCCACCCCGATGCGCCCGTTCATCTTCTCGATCAGCTGCGCGCTGATGCTCAGGCCCACGCCCGTGCCCTCGATGGCCGACTGCGACGTTCCCACGCGGTTGAAGGGCTGGAACAGGTGCGTAAGCTCGTCGGCGGCAATGCCCATGCCGTTGTCCTTGACCGCAATGTGCACGCACTCGTCGTCGCGTGTCAGGCTGCTGGCCACCTGCACCCTGCCCCCGGCGTGGTTGTACTTGACGGCATTGGACAGCAAATTGAGCAGCACCTGCTTGAGCCGCACCCGGTCGGCCAGCACGGTGTAGAAGCACGTGGCCTCGAACTCCAGCGTCACGTGCTGGCGCTGCGCCAGCGGCTGGATCAGGTGGTGGCACTCGCGCAGCACATCGGCCAGATCCACCGATTCGAGCGTGATGTCCACCTTGCCCGCATTGATCTTGGCCAGCTCCAGCACGTCGTTGATCAGGGCCAGCAGGTGCTGGCCGGCGGTCAGGATCTCGGTCACGCTGTCGCGCTGGTCCTCGTTGAGCCCGGGGTCGGCCTCCAGCATCTGGCCAAAGCCCAGGATGGCGTTCATGGGCGTGCGCAACTCGTGGCTCATGGTGGTCAGGAACATGTCCTTGCTGCGCGAGGCGGCCTCGGCGTTCTCGCGCGCCTGCGCCAGCTCCAGCTCGCGGCGCTTGCTGCGGTCAATGTCCTGCACCGTGCCGTACAGGCGCACGCAGATGCCCCGGCGCTGCTCGGCCTTGCCGATGGTGCGCAGCCAGCGCGGTGCTGCCGGCGGCAGGTGCACCTGCACCTCCAGGTCCCAGCCGGTGCCGTCGTCGATGCTGGCGCGTATGGCCTCGCGCAGCGCCTCGGCCTGCAGCACGTGGGCCATGGCCTCGTCCAGCGTCAGCGTGCGCGATGCCACGTAGGGCGCGGGCAGGCCCAGCAGCTCCTGCGTCAGGCGCGAGCAGTGCAGCTCGCCGCGCAGGACGTCGTACTCCAGCGTGCCAATGCGCGCGGCCAGGTTGGACGCCTCCAGCGCCTGCTGCGTGTTGCGCAGCAGCGTTTCGTTGGCCTTGCGCGCGGTGATGTCGTGCCGGATGGAGACGATGCGCTGGATCTGGCCCTGGTCGTTGAGCAGCGGCACCATCACGCTGTCCACCCAGTACAGCTGGCCGCCCTTGCCCCGGTTGCAGATCTCGGCCCGCCACGACCGCCCGCCCAGCACGGTCTGCCACATCTGCTGCCAGAAGTGGGGCGCATGCACGCCCGAGTTGACGATGCTGTGGTTGCGCCCCACCAGTTCCTCGCTGCTGTAGCCGCTGATCTGGGTGAAGGCGGTGTTGACACGCACGATGGTGCCGTGCAGGTCGGTCTCGGAATAGATGCTGTGCTCGGTCAGCGCCTTCATGAACGACAGCAGCTCGCTCTTGGTGTCGCGCTCGCGCTGCAGCACCTCGTGCTCCTGCGTGACGTCGGTCACCACGCCCACAAAGAACGGCTCGCCCGCCGCCTGCGCGCGCCCCACCGCCACGCGCACGGGCAAGGTGTGGCCGTCGCGGTGGCGGGCCAGCAGCTCGCGCCCACGGCCCAGCACGTAGCCCGGCTCGGCCTGCAGGAAGTGGCGCAGGTAGCGTTCGTACTGGCCGTGGTGAGTCTCGGGCAGCAGCATCTTGAGGCTGCGGCTTTCCAGCTCGGCGGGCGTCCAACCCAGCAGCGCCTCGGTGGCGCGGTTGACCGACAGGATGTGGCCCTCCTGGTCGACGGTGATGAGCGCGTCCACCATGGTGTCCATCACCGTCTGCAGCCGGGTGGCGGTGCGCTCCAAGTCTTCCTGCCGCGTGCGGTGGATGTGCCACAGCTGCAGACCCAGCAGCACGCCAACCCCCAGCAACAGCAGGGGCAGCGCCATCCACCACAGCACCGCCGCAGGTTGCGCCGTCGCCCAATTCCAAAAAGTATTCCACATCGGGGAGAGCCGGGTCAGTCCATGTATTTGTGTGCCATAAGACGGACATTGTCCTGCAAACCATCCGCGCGCCTTTTGTGTTGGCGCAAACGCGCGATAATTTCAACATGAATACTGTACGCCCCAACGACCGCGTGCTTCTGGTAGCCGGCGCCCTTCTGTATCTGGGTTGCCTGGCCTACGGGGCGGCCTACGACGGCCTGTGGCTGGCCAGTGTGGGTGGTGCCGTTGCACTGGCGGCCATGGGGCTGGTGGCGTTGCTGGGGCGCGGCAGTACCCTCAGCCAGGTGCTGCTGCCCGCGCTGGGCATGCTGCTGGTGGCGCTGATGATCCAGGTGGCGCAGGGGCGCACCGAGGCCCACTTTGCCGTGTTTGGCTTCCTGGCCGTCACCACCATCTACCGGCACTGGCTGCCCGTGGTAGTGGCGGCGGCGGTGATTGCGCTGCACCACCTCAGCTTCAACTACTGGCAAAGCCTGAGCTGGGGCCCGATCTGCTTTACCGAGCCCGGCTGGGGCCGGGTGCTGGAGCACGCGCTGTTTGTGGTGGCGCAGGCCATGGTGATGATTTTTCTGGCGCACCGCGCACGCAACGACTTTGCGGCTGGCGAGGAGCTCAGTGTCATAGCGCACCGGCTGGTGGCCGACAACGGCAGCGTGGACTTCACCGTCACCCACGTCAACACCGAATCCCCCACCACGCATCTCCTGCTCGAAGCCTTGTGGCGCGTGGAGCAGGCCCTGACCACGGTGCGCACCAGCAGCGGTGCCATCACCACGTCGGCGGGCGAGGTGGCCGAGGGCAGTCTGGACTTGTCCAACCGCACCGAACAGACCGCCAGCAACTTGCAGCAGACGGCTGCGTCGATGGAGGATCTGACCAACCGCGTGGGCCAGACCACCGATTCGGCCCGCACCGCCAACACGCTGGCCGCTTCGGCCATGTCGGCCGCGCAGCGCGGTGGCGAGGTGGTGTCGCAGGTGGTCACGACCATGCAGGAGATCAACACCAGCTCGCGCCGCATTGCCGACATCATCGGCGTGATCGACGGCATTGCGTTCCAGACCAACATCCTGGCCCTGAACGCGGCGGTGGAGGCCGCCCGCGCCGGCGAGCAAGGGCGCGGCTTTGCGGTGGTGGCGGGCGAGGTGCGCAGCCTGGCGCAACGCAGCGCGGCCGCTGCGCGCGAGATCAAGGGCCTGATCGAGACCAGCGTGAACCGGGTCGAGGCCGGTTCGGCGCTGGTCAGCCGCGCGGGCAGCACCATGGACGACATCGTGGCTTCGGTGCAGCGCGTCACCGACACCATTGCCGAGATTGCCGCTGCCGCATCGGAGCAGGGGCAGGGCATCGGGCAGATCAACAGCGCCGTGGCCCAGCTCGACCACATGACGCAGCAGAACGCGGCGATGGTGGAGCAGTCCGCCGCCGCCGCCGCCAGCCTCAAGGAGCAGGCGCTGCTGCTGGAGCGCGCCGTGTCGGCGTTCAAGCTCACGTTCCGCGAGCCCGACGCCGTCAGGCACCTCAGCTGAAGAAGGCCTTGGCCTTCTCGAACCAGCCCTTGTCGTTGGGGCTGTGCTGGTGGCCGTTCTGCTGGAACGACGCTTCCAGCTGGCGCAGCAGCTCGCGCTGCGGCTCGGTGAGCTTGACCGGTGTTTCCACCACGATGTGGCAGTACAGGTCGCCCGGGTAGCTGGAGCGCACGCCCTTGATGCCCCGGCCGCGCAGGCGGAACTGCTTGCCGGTCTGGGTGCCTTCGGGGATGTCGATGGCGGCCTTGCCGGTCAGGGTGGGCACGTGGATCTCGCCGCCCAGCGCCGCCGTGGTGATGCTGACCGGCACCTGGCAATGCAAGTCGTCGCCGTCGCGCTCGAAGATGTCGTGCTTGCGCACGCGGATCTCGATGAACAAGTCGCCCGCTGGGCCGCCGTTGCGTCCGGGTTCGCCGTTGCCGCTGGAGCGGATGCGCATGCCGTCGTCGATGCCCGCCGGGATCTTGATCTCCAGCGTCTTCTGCTTCTTGATCTTGCCCTGGCCGTGGCAGCTGGTGCAAGGTTCAGGGATGATCTTGCCGCTGCCGTGGCAGTGCGGGCAGGTTTGCTGCACGCTGAAGAAGCCCTGGCGCATCTGCACCACGCCGTTGCCGTTGCAGGTGGGGCAGGTCTTGGCGCTGGTGCCGGGCTTGGCGCCGCTGCCGTGGCAGGTGTCGCAGTCGTCCCAGCTCGGGATGCGGATCTGCGCGTCTTTGCCGTTGGCCGCCTCTTCGAGCGTGATGTCCATCGCGTACGACAGGTCGCTGCCCTTGTACACCTGGCGCCCACCACGCGCACCGCCGCGTGCGCCACCACCAAAGATGTCGCCGAAGATGTCGCCGAACGCGTCGCCAAAGCCACCCCCAAAGTCGCCGCCACCGGGGCCGCCGCGCATGTTGGGGTCGACCCCGGCGTGGCCGTACTGGTCGTAGGCGGCGCGCTTTTGCGGGTCGCTCAACATTTCGTAGGCTTCCTTGGCTTCCTTGAACTTCTCTTCCGCCGCCTTGGCCGCTTCGCCCTGGTTGCGGTCGGGGTGGTATTTCATCGCCAGCTTGCGGTAGGCCTTCTTGATGTCGTCGTCACTGGCGGTCTTGGCCACGCCCAGGATTTCGTAAAAGTCTCGTTTTGCCATGTTGATACAACGGTACGCTTTGAACACAAACGCCGCGCCGGGTCATTGCTGAAGCCCGGGCGCGGCGGCGATGGAGGGTGTGGCGGCGCACACGGGCACGCCACCACGGTCTGGCATCAGTCTTTCTTGACTTCCTTGACTTCGGCGTCCACCACGTCGTCGTCGGCCGGGCGGCTGTTGTTGCCCGCACCTTGGCCCGCTGCACCGGCTTCAGCACCACCAGCTTGAGTGGCTTGGGCATCGGCGTACATTTTCTCGCCCAGTTTTTGGCTGGCGGTCATCAGGGCTTCGGTCTTGGCCTCGATCGCGGCCTTGTCGTCGCCCTTGATGGCGGCTTCCACGTCTTTGATGGCGGCTTCGATCTTGTCCTTCTCACCGGCTTCGAGCTTGTCGCCGTACTCGGTCAGGCTCTTGCGCACCGAGCTGACCAGCGCATCACCCTGGTTGCGGGCCTGTACCAGTTCCACCTTCTTGTGGTCTTCGGCGGCGTTGAGTTCGGCATCCTTCACCATCTTCTGGATTTCTTCTTCGCTCAGGCCAGAGTTGGCCTTGATGGTGATCTTGTTTTCCTTGCCGGTGCCTTTGTCTTTCGCACCCACGTGCAGGATGCCGTTGGCATCGATGTCGAAGGTCACTTCAATCTGCGGAATGCCGCGCGGTGCGGGCGGAATGCCTTCAAGGTTGAATTCGCCCAGCGCCTTGTTGCCAGCGGCCAGCTCACGCTCGCCTTGGTAGACCTTGATGGTCACGGCGGGCTGGTTGTCGTCGGCGGTCGAGAACACCTGGCTGAATTTGGTCGGGATGGTGGTGTTCTTGGCGATCATCTTGGTCATGACACCGCCCATGGTTTCGATGCCCAGCGACAGCGGGGTCACGTCCAGCAGCAGCACGTCCTTGCGGTCGCCGCCCAGCACTTGGCCCTGAATGGCAGCACCCACGGCCACGGCTTCGTCGGGGTTGACGTCGCGGCGCGGTTCCTTGCCAAAGAATTCCTTGACCTTGTCTTGCACCTTGGGCATGCGGCTCATGCCGCCGACCAGGATCACGTCCTGGATGTCGGACACGCTGATGCCAGCGTCCTTGATGGCGGTGCGGCACGGTGCAATGGTGCGCTCGATCAGCTCATCGACCAGGCTTTCCAGCTTGGCGCGGGTCAGCTTGATGTTGAGGTGCTTGGGGCCGGAAGCGTCGGCGGTGATGTAGGGCAGGTTGACATCGGTTTGTGTGCTGTTGGACAGCTCAATCTTGGCCTTTTCTGCCGCTTCCTTCAGGCGTTGCAGGGCCAGCACATCCTTGGTCAGGTCTACGCCGCTCTCTTTCTTGAATTCGGCGATGATGTAGTCGATGATGCGCTGGTCGAAGTCTTCGCCACCCAGGAAGGTGTCGCCGTTGGTGGACAGCACTTCAAATTGTTTTTCACCGTCCACATCGGCAATTTCGATGATGGACACGTCGAAGGTGCCGCCGCCCAAGTCGTACACGGCGATTTTGCGGTCGCCCTTGCCCGCTTTGTCCAGACCGAAGGCCAGTGCGGCGGCGGTCGGTTCGTTGATGATGCGTTTGACATCCAAACCAGCGATGCGGCCGGCGTCTTTGGTGGCTTGGCGTTGTGCGTCGTTGAAGTAGGCCGGTACGGTGATGACGGCTTCGGTCACGGCCTCGCCGAGGTAGTCTTCGGCGGTTTTCTTCATCTTGCGCAGCACTTCGGCGCTGATTTGCGGCGGGGCCAGTTTTTGGCCGCGCACTTCCACCCACGCGTCACCGTTGTCGGCGGCAGCGATGGTGAAGGGCATCAGGTCGATGTCCTTTTGCACTTCCTTTTCGGCGAACTTGCGGCCGATCAGGCGCTTGACCGCGTACAGGGTGTTGCGCGGGTTGGTGACGGCCTGGCGCTTGGCGGAAGCGCCCACCAAGATCTCGCCGTCTTCCTGGTACGCAATGATGGAAGGCGTGGTGCGTGCGCCTTCGCTGTTCTCGATCACGCGGGTGGTGTTGCCTTCCATGATGGCCACGCACGAGTTGGTGGTGCCGAGGTCAATGCCGATGATTTTGCCCATGAGTGAACTCCAGAGGATTTGGTGAGAATTCGGAAAAATTCGATTGTGCTTGAGGTGTGGCCGGGCGTGGGGTTTTCAAGGCCTGGCCGCACACAAAACGCGGCCCGGTGTGCCCGCAGTCTTACTTGGGCGCGCTGACGGTGACCAACGCCGGGCGCAGCACGCGCTCGGCAATCAGGTAGCCTTTTTGCAGCACCGTGACCACGGTGTTGGGTTCTTGGTCGGCGGGCACCACGCTGATGGCCTGGTGCTGGTGCGGGTCGAACTTGGTGCCCGCTTCGGGGGCGATCGGCAGCACCTTGTTGCGCTGCAGCGCGCTGAGCAGCTGCTTGAGGGTGGCTTCAGCGCCTTCGCGGATTTGCTGCACGCTGGCTTCTTGCACCGCCAGCCCGGCTTCCAGGCTGTCGAGCACTGGCAGCAGGCTTTCGGCAAAGCCTTCGACCGCAAACTTGCGCACCTTGCTGACCTCTTCCTCGGTGCGGCGGCGCATGTTTTCTACGTCGGCCTTGGCGCGCAGGTACTGCTCGGTCAGTTCGGCGTTCTGTGCCTTCAGGGCTTCGAGTTCGTTGACTTCGGCATTGGCCTGGTCGGCAGCGTTGGCGGCAGCGGCGGCCTCCTGTTCTTCGGCGGCGGGCGGGACTTGCGGTTGGGCGTAGGTCGGATCTTGCATGGTGGTGAAAATACGTCGAAGGAAGGACAACAAATTGTGGCCTAGCTGGCGCCGCAGCGCCGGTTTTCAAGGCGTTGGTACAAAACTTTCAGTGGACAGTGGAGGCCGTTTTTTTATGGCTCTCGCAGAGGCCATAGAGAAGGTAGAGGCAGTATGTCGTCTGCTGTTTGGGGAGTGTTTTGTATGGAGGGGCTGGGCGCGGGTTGTGCTATCAATACCGTTGCTTCGCCCAACTGTGAGCGAACCCAAGCCAGATGAGCACTTACATCGCGCCGTTCCGGCGCAATTCGATGGGCACGTTCCAACAACAGACGAGCCTCCGCCCATCTGTTGTTTGTCGCCAATTCATGGGCGTAATCGATGACCGTGGGCAAATCGTAAGGTTGTTGCCAGTACCGTGTGGCGGTGGTTGACAACGAATTGGACGCAGAAGGCGGGTTGGCACAGCCTGTTATTGCCAAGGCTGTGCCCCATATGGGCAGCAAGAAACGCAATTTGAACATGGCTTTCTCAGAAACGCGAGTAGGGTGTCAGGGCTTCTGGTGGCCACGGCAGCGGCTTGGCCGACGGCTCTAAGTGGTAGCGCAAATAGAAGGTGGCACGGTTGGGCTGGTAGTTGGTATTGACCGATCTTTCCAACTCTACACGTCCGCCCAGCACCCAGCGTGGCTGGAGTTGGTATTCCCCGCTCACCAAGAACGAATAGCCAGCACCGCGTCCCGCGCCACCTGAGAATATGGGATTGTTGGCTTGACTTTGGTAGTCTGGGTTGAGCGGAAAGTACTCGGCATCTTTTGTCAGTGAGTTTGAGTAGGATACCGCGGCTCGTGTGGTGAGTGTCCAGCGTTCTCCACGTTGCCACCACGTAATTGGCAGCGAAACCGAACTGTAGCGTTGCGGGCTGTAGTAGCCCCCTTGTCCCAGCGTGAATTCGGACAAATTTTTGTCGTACCAGAAATTGACGGAGTTGATTCCAAGTTGTAGACGGTGTGTGGGTGCATCCATAGCACGCCAGTACAGTCCCGCCATGGCACTTTGACGGGTGTTGTCCTCAACATGTTGTCCAGTCAATTTTTGCCAACCAACGTTTGACCAGATGCCCCACGGCCCTCCTACGTCGTAACCAAGCCCCAATGTGACACCGGTACTGCGCACGCCGCCCCACACCATGCCGGTGCGTGGATCTTGGGTTCCAGCGTAGGTAAGTACCGAGCTGGACAGTGGGCGACGGGCTACGTCGGTGGAATACCACAGTGGGCCGAGATCGCCTTTCCAAGTCAAACCGCTCGTAAAGTAGTTGACAGGAAATGTGGTTGGCGTGTGACCAATGTCGGCCCGCAAATTGTCATTTTGAAACCCCAGTGCCAATGCCGTACCTTGAGCAGATTGTCCGGATTGCACTGAACTTCTAACCGGACATTGCCGTAGAAACGAGGGATCGTTACCACACAGCAGCAAGGAGCCAAAAGTTTGCAAGCTGTACAGGTTGCCGTAATCTATGGGCAAGTTGCGATTTCTTAGATCATCCACCGTCTCGCCTTGATCCAACGCATGAACCCAAGCTTGGTTGGTGGACGATATTTGGAGTGAGCCCGCACGCAGGGATGTCGGTTCTGCACGCAAAAACCAATGTCCGCTGTAAGGACCTGGCACGCGCAGTTGCGCAGAAATTTCCTGCATTTTGAGTGTGGATGTGCCATCACCTCCCGTCTTGATGCTGTTATCGGTGGTGATGTCCAGTACCGCCGTACGCTGGTCAATAAAGTTGGCGAACGCTTCGCGGATGGTTGCGCCATTGCCCGCGTCTGCTGCCAGAGACTGAAAAGCGGTGGTGCCTATGCCTGTGGCCTCCGCTGGCTTGCCCGGTGTCAAAACCAGAAGCGATGGCGGTACAAGTGGACCAAAACGGGCCGAATTCGCCGCTGGTACGGGCAATAGTGTGGGCTGAAATGGTGCTGTACGTTGCTCTGTGGGCGCACTCAGCCACAGGGCTTCACGGTAGTTCGCTAGGGCGGCTTCTGGCTGGTTGTGTTGATGAGCCATACGTGCGACATACAGCGATAAGCGTGGATCTTGCGCTCCCTCGGCGCGCAAGCTGGCAATGGCCGAATCCACCCGGTCTGTATCGCCCAACGCAGCGAGACGGTCAATCACCCGCATACGAAATGCCACATCGGGCGGAGGGCGGCGATCCAGAAGGTTGGACAACTCCCGTTGTGCATCGTCTTGGCGTTTGATGGCCAGCAAGGCATCGGCGTAAACAAGATGAGCCTCGTCGTCGTTGGGTGCCAATGTGTGGGCTTGGGTAGCCCGTACCAGCGCGATTTCTGGGCGGTCACGGCTCAATTCCAGCTTGGCACTGGCACGCAATGCGCGTATGTTGTCGGGTTGCTGGTGCAGCAGTTGTGTCAGCGTATCGGCCGCAGCATCCAGTGTTCCATCTTTTTGTTGCTGTTCGGACAATGCTAAAGCCCAGTCTGCCCGAATGCTGGCCAGTGTGATGGCATCGTCGCCGGACAATGATCGGCTGGACAGCGGTTCAAGCACCTGCGGCACTTGATCGATTTTTCCGGTCTCTATCAGCAGAATAGCATAGGCCAGTTCAGTGGTGGGGGTGGGTGAGTGTTTGCGTAGCTTTGTCAGCAGTGCGAGTGCGTGAGCATTGTCACCCAAGGTTCGCCAGCCCTGAACCAGTTCTGGCGCAAGGGCTGAGTCGGTGCCTAGCTGTTCCTCGGCCTGCTGAAGGCGCTGGCGTGCTGCGTCAAGCCTGCCTGAGGCCGCGTCTTGTTCTGCGCGTGCCAGTGTGGTGCGCATCCACAACCTGCGTTGCAGTCTGGTAATGTCGGCGGTGCGTTCGGCTGGGGCAATACGTTCCAACTGTGCCAATGCGAGCGCGTCCTCCCGTAGGCGCACATTGAACAATGCGGTGGCGTAAAGCACTTCTGTCTTGGCATTGGGGTGTTGTGCCAGTTCGTCCATCAATGCACGGGCCTGTGTCAAACGTCCCGCTTCTGTGTACAGAAGGGCGAGGTCGAAGCGCAACCACGGGTCGTCTGGTGTGGCCTGCATGGCGCGTTCAAGTGCTGCGGTGGCACCCTCCCGGTCACCCGCCGTTTGCATTTGGTTGGCTTGAGCGCGCTCAACGCGTGCGATGGCTTCGCCAAATCGTGGGCCCAGTGCGCGTTGCTGGGCCAACGGCATGCTGGCCAAAAATTGCCGTGCTTCTGCGATGCTGTCACGCGCCAAATACAGCCCAACCATGCCCGCGAGTGCTGTGCCATTGGCGGGCATCTGTTGCAGCACTTGTTTGTAGAGCTTCATAGCTTCGACAGGTCGGTTTTGTGCCGCTCGGACTTGCGCCAGTGCGTTGGTTCCGGCGGTTTCGGTCGGTAGCAGGCGAATCGCAGCCAGCGCAGCTTGTTCGGCCTCTGGTAACTGGCCTGTTGTAACCGCTTGTTCGGACTTGTCAATCAGTTGATCGAAGTCCACGCCACGCAGCCGGGTATTCCAGTAAGTACGGTTGTCGATGCTGTCAACGGATGCCGCTTTGCGAAAGGCAGCACGGGCTTCGTCGTAACGTTTCTGTTGGGTGCGCAGTTGACCCAGCGCCTCTAGCACATCGGTGCGTCCACCCCAGCTTTTTATGGCTTGTTCAATCAGTGGGGCAGCGGCCACGGTGTCGCCTTGGTCGAGGTGGCGCTGTCCTTCTTGGTAAGCCCGATAAGCTGGATGCGCCAGCAGCGCCCGCCGCTCGGTATCTAGGCGAACGACCTCGTCTAGGCGTTCTTTTATGCCCGCATCGCTGGGTTGCAAGGCCAGGTAAGAGCGTAGCCATGACAATTGACGTGGATCTGCTGCTGCTTGCATCAATGCTCGCCGCCAAATGGCCAGGGCCGGCTCGCGCGCATCCGGGTCAGATGCCAAGCTTTTGATTTCGGCGAAGATGGCATCTGGAATGGCTGGCCCACTCAAGTAAATCGAGGCCAATGCCAGTCGGTAGCGTATCCGGCTTGGTTCGCGCTTCACCAGTGCGTTTAGGCCGTCGCGTGCTTTGGGCCAGTTGTTGCGGGCGATCAGTTGCCAGTATTCAATGGCCAGATCGCCTTCAGGCCGTTGATTGGCAAACAGTTGGTTGAACGCGGAGATGGCTTCGTCCGTTTTACCCGATCTGGCCAGATCACGGGCTTGGCGCAATTTAAGTTGGTCTGGGCCGGTCAATCGCAGCATTTGTTCCACCCATCCAATGCCTGGATGGTTAGGTGTCTTGCTTTTGAGCTGGTTGAGGGTGTCCTGAGCCTTCTGTCTTTTGCCATTGGCCAGTTGAATCAGTGCAAGTCTGGTAAGTGTCTCGGTTTCTCTGGGTTCAGCGGCCAGCAGTTTCTCCAGCGCGTTTTGTGCCAAATCGAGACGACCACGGTCTTCCCACTGGCGCGCTTGCGCTAAGAGTAAACGGGCTGCATCGCTGGTTGCCCAAGCGTGACTGCCCAGCAGTGCTGTCAACAGCAGTACAGAGGTGCTGAGGGTTAGGGGGCGCATGTTTTCTCCCAGTGTGCCACCAACCGTCCATCTGGCATGAAGCGAAAACGACCGTCGTGCCAACCAGTGCCAAACAGGGTTAGCACGTGGTCGTAGTAGGCCTCAGGGCGTGTATCCAGTGGCTGGGCAATCAGGCGGGTTAATTGTGCATCCAATGTCAAGGTGTCTCGTCGGCTGGCCAGCAGCGGCAGTATCGCCGCCGAAAAGCCTGTCGAACCTGTATCGCGGGTGGTACCGTTGATGGTGTCTGTCTCGCGTGGTGGATAGCCCAATTCTGCGGTTCGTTGTGCCATCGGTGCCAGCCGTGCCAGCAGTTCTTTTTGTCCAATGGCACCCGATGGCAGCATACCGGCCCACAGGTACACGCGGATGGCATCGTAGCTGCCCTTGTTGCCTCCTTTGGGATCGGTTTGCCAGCCTCGGCCAGTTTGCCAAGCCACCCAGTCTGGCGCATAGCCTTTGGGTGCGGTATCCAGCAACAGGCGCAGCGACGTGGCCGAAATGGTTTTCCAAGCGGGATCGATTGTGCTTAGGCGCGTGATCAACTGCAACGGCACGTAGCTGGGGTTGAGTCGCCACAGGGTTGGTTCTGGATGAAATCCTTTAGGGCCAGGCAACAGCGCACGTCCTAGCCCAGGCAAATCGGCGGTTTCCTCGCGCAGTATGCGGGCTGCCAGCAGTTTGCCAGTGGCACTGTAACGTGGTTCGCGCCACAGCCGCCCAGCTTCGGTCAACACGTAGGCCAGCCACACATCCGAGTCCGCCGCAGCGTTGTCGTCCAGAATGCCCCAGCTGCCATCATGGCGCTGGCCCCACTGCCAAGCGGGGAGCTTGGCCGACAGGTCGCCGTCTGCCAAATTGTTGTTTGTCCAGTTGAGCAGCTGCTCGAAGCGGTGGCGATCGTTGGCTACCAGCGCAAAAAACAGCGCATAGGACTGGCCTTCTGATGTGGATTGTTTAACAGCCGTGGAGTGATCCACCACTCGACCATCAGCACTGATGAAGCGTGATGTAAAGTCTTGCCACAACGGCCAATTGGCACAGACGGAGGCATTGGCTTGCCAAGAAATTGATATACAGATTAGCAGTAGCGTAAAGAATCGGTATTTCATCAATCGTTTTCCTGTCGCAGGCGACGTGCAGCCACGCCTTTGAGTGTGCGCAATATGGCAAAGGCTAAGGTAATCACGGCGAGTACCCCCAACATTGATGTCCAAAAAGGGTGGGCAGACAAAAAGAACCAGATCCGGTCTAGCCAAGACAACTCACCGATATAGTAGGTGTGCCCGACATCTGTGCTTTCGATGCCATTTGCACGGACATAAGCAATGCTGCCGCTGATATTGGCTATCTGCTCGGGATCGGTTAGCGCGTTGAGCACTTGAGGCAGGGTTGCGCTGTCGCTGGCGATCACCATCACCACGCTGCGACCTTCCTTCAGCGGTGATTCGAAGCCTACAAGTGCGGCAAGGCCACCGTTTGTGTCGAACTGCGTGCTTGTCTGTGGCCGCGTATCTCCGGTGTTGTAGGTGCCGCTGGCATACACGGCTCGGTAACTCTGGGTAGGTTGACTGGCCAAGCGCCGATTGGCTTCAAGCACGCTGGGCACCTTGTCCTGCCAAGCGCGTATCAGCGGTTGTGCTGGTGATGACCCTATCACCAGAAGGTCAGCGTCTGCTGCGCTTGATAAGGCAGCTGCCTGAACCACTCTGACCTGTAGCGCAGGATATCCTGTGGATTCTCCCATCCGTCCCATCAATGTTAATAAAGTTTCCAGATCCTGTGGTGTGCTCTGGTCAGGTACAACCACAGCGCTGTCGGACAGGTCGGCGTAGCGGGTGAAAGGAAAGCCTGAACTGACGAAAAATCCGAGATTGGGCATAGCCGCATAATGCGGAAAACCGGAAAAATCAACAGTGCTGTCTGGGTCAATGGCAGCTCGGTGGCCATCACCCATTGCACTGGTACAGCGCCCTTCTTTGTCGGTGACAAAACTGAAGTTAAATTGCAATTGATTGCGACTGCCTATTTTAAAGGCAGGTACCAGTATATCGTTTTGTTCACTGAACAGGTCAGACCCTGGTGCGGACAAACGCAGAGCGTTATCGGCATGTTCCAAGGTTTTAAGTGGAAAAGCCCGTACAAGGTCGTTGTTGATGGCTACAGTCAACCGCGAGTCGTTGAATTTGCGTGGGGGGGTGTAGCGGTATTTGAGATCCAACGGTACCCCACGGCTGCGCCAAGTAAACAGATCGGGGGGAACTCGAAAATTCACGCGCAAGGTTTGGAATCCATTGCTTTGTGTTTGCAGCTCCGATGGCGCTGCAATCAACTCCCCGAATTTGGTGGGTCGATCCAGCCGCACCCAATTGGGTGCGTCGTAGGGTTGACGACGTGCGTTCAGTGCGGCGGATTTAACCACCGCACGTGAGCCAGACATCGCTGCGCGTCCCACGGCCAGTGCTTGGGCGGCCAGCAGCAGATCTTCATCGTTGCGTCCAAGCACCAGCAAACGCTTCAGGGATGGATCGGCCGGGTCGGCAGCGATCATCACCGTAGGCGCTTCAATGGGGGGCCAATCCGCCATAAATGCGGGCCGGTGCTCATTGGTTGCCAACACAATGGCATGGCGATCGGTGGGCGGCGTATCGAAGTTGACCGGAAAACGCGAGCCCCGCCAGCCTGCTTGCATACCGAACATCGAAGCCAGTACCGCTGCTGCGCGCTGTGTGCTTGCACTTGGGTTGGATGCAAACACGAAAGGCAGGACAAGAGAGGTAGTGTCGCGTCGATCGAAGAAAGGCTCTGGCAAGCGTGACAATTCGTCGGTCAGAACCAGTCGGCGTACATTGAGCTCCACCGTACTTTGAGGGGAAATCTGTGCCCAGAGACTGGAATGTGCCAAATCCTCACAATCGCTGGTGTAATGACCAATCAGGTTGAAGCTCAGTTGGTTGAAGTCGGTAAAGTAACGCGGATCCAGGGGAATTTCTTGGGTAAGTGTTTGGCCCGCTTTCTCCTTGGGTACCGGCAGAATGCCCAAAACTTGGCCGTTGAGCCTAATTTGTATGTGAGAAAGGTCGGCAATCATGGCCGGCGAATAGATGTAGTTGATGCGCACGCTGGCGCTGGTAATCACCTCATCGCGCCGGTTGCCAAAATTGACACCCATAGGGCCGCTGTTGCCACTCAATGCCAGCGCTCCCTCGGCACCGAGTTGCTTGAATGTGTAACGGTGCGTGACAGACCCTCCCAGGGTGGCCACAGAGGCGACTTGGGGCGCGGTGTTTGTGACTTTGGGTGCAGCAGCAGTCTGTGCAGTGAAGGGGGTAGCCGCAAACGCAAGTAAGGCGATGGTTCCGATCTGGCGGAGGTTCATGAAGGATCCGATACCGTAATGAGGGGATGTCGGGGAAGGTAGCTGCCCACAATGTGCGCCAATCGACTGTGCCAAAGTGGCAAGACCAAGGCGGCACATTGCACCCCCAGTTCTCGTAGGCCAGTCAGGCCTAATAAAACGATGTCGCGCAAGCCTTTAAGTGGGCGGTCGTGTATTGTGACAATCTCGTCTTTGATCCAAGCATCGGCGCGCGCGAAGGTGCAGTGAACCCAGTCGATTTGTTGTTGCAGATCCAATCCGTCGAGTTGCAGCGACAGCTTGTTGGCATGAGAAAACACCACCTGAACCGGGAAGGCGTATTCCCGGCCACCGCTCGCAATGGCTACCGTCAATCTGGTGTTGCGGGCAAATGCCTGTGCAGTGGGGAGTATGAGCGACATGCCTCCTGAGGAATAGTCTCGGATAGAGCATGCCAGCAAACTGCCGTCAGACTGGTACAGGATGGCGGGCAGGTGGGCCTCGATCCGGTGTGCGATGCGAACTTGGCGAACTTCCTTGGCCACGGCAATGGCCACTCCCAGCAGGAGCATGTTGTAAAGCGTCCAGAGGCAATTGATGATGATGGTACCAAATTCGTTGGCAGGGCCGCTGGCCAGTCGCCACATTGCAACCACAAGCCCAAGTAGGTTCAGCAACATCAGCACCACATAAGGCAGAGATATGCCCCAGTCGAAGTAGTCTTTTTCGATCAATCCTCCTTTGGCAGTAACGTTGAACTTGCCTTTGGAAGGCATGATCATTGCAATTGTGGTCGGTATGGAGATGTACCAAGCCAGTACCGTTTCATAGATCTCGCCCCAAAACGAGCGGCGAAAGGTGCCGTGCATGCGTGAGTTGGTCAGCGTGGCAAATGCGACGTGGGGCAACACATACAAAAAAATGGCCAGTGCTGGTGCATAAATGGTGTAAACGTGGAACAGCAAGAAGGCCAAAGGTGCCGTCAGAAAAACCAGACGCGGCAAGCCGTACAGAAAATGCAGCATGGCATTCGTGTAACACAGGCGTTGAGCCAGCGTTAGGCCTGGGCCTAGCATCGGGTTGTCCATCCGAAAAATCTGAGTCATCCCCCGTGCCCAGCGGATGCGTTGTCCAATATGAGCACCCAGGCTTTCGGTGGCCAGCCCGGCGGCTTGTGGGATGTTGATGTAACTGGAATGCCAGCCCATGCGGTGCATTTTGAGCGAGGTGTGCGCGTCTTCCGTGACTGTCTCAACCGCGATGCCACCGATTTGATTCAGGGCCGTGCGTCGTAGCACGGCACACGAACCGCAAAAAAATGCGGCATTCCACAAATCATTCCCATCCTGTACGCGACCATAGAACAGTTCTCCTTCTGGGGGAACTTCGTTGGTGGTGTGCAGGTTGCGTTCGAACGGATCGGCTGAAAAGAAATGGTGGGGTGTTTGTACCAAGGCCAGTTTGGCATCGAGCAGAAAGCCACCCATCGTCACTTGCAGAAAAGAGCGCGTTGGAATGTGATCACAATCAAAAATAGCGACAAACTCACCTTGGGCGTGGCCTAGCGCATGGTTGATATTGCCAGCCTTGGCGTGCTTGCGTTCTGCGCGGCGTAGGTAGCGTGCGCCCACCGTGGCAGCAAAGTCGCGAATTTCATCCCGGTGACCATCGTCGAGCACCCACACGTTGAGCTTGTCTTTGGGCCAGTCCAATCCCAACGCGCCAAACACGGTGGGTTCCAGCACACGCAGCGGCTCGTTGTAAATTGGGATGAACACGTCTACGATTGGCCATTGTGTGAAATCGGCGGGCAGTTCTTCAGGTTTTCGCTTGAGCGCCCATGCCGTTTGAAAATAACCAAGCAGCAGCAGCAGCCACGCATACGTTTCTGCAACGAGCAAACCACTTCCGATAATGAGATCGGTGGTGTCGTTGAAATTGATAGTGTCGTTGATACGCCACCACATATAGCGAGTGGACACCGTGATAGAAAACATGATCAGCATAAAAGTAGCTGTTGGCCCCGGAATACGTTGAATCAACAACGCCACTCCCCACAACAGGGCTACGAAAAGTGCCTGTTCCGACAGCGTAAAGGGTGTGGTGATGCACAAAAAAACCAAAAATGCTGCTACAAGGTACAGCAGGGTAGCCGCCAGTGGGTGGTTCCAGAGCGTGTGTTGCGCGGCATGGTCTACCACTGTGCGCATCCGTTCTGGCTCCAGCCACGCTGGTATCCATCGGACAATGAGTCCTCGTACGCGGTCGTTCACTTGCCGCCACGTTTGTGAGCCGATGGTGCTTAGATTTTCGAGGTGGCTTGGCTTTGCAGAGGGTCTAGGTTGGTGAGATGACGTGGCTAGGGTTTTGGGTTGCATCACAATCAGCCAGATCGTTTGCAATAAGAAACGCAACACATCTCCTGGTCGCCAGTTGTACCAGTCAATATGGGGATACCACAATGCCAACCGTTCCCGCAGTGGTTTGCCTTCTGGATCGGGCACGATCAGCAGGTGGATTATTAAACTGCCCCATGACGGGTGGGCGCTGGCGTGTGTACGGGGCAGCAGTCCCCAGACCATCAGCCAAGTCGCGCAGTGCTCACGCAGCCTCATGTGGGGGTCTCTGTCTGGGTGCCAATGAGTGCGGACAGCCAGATCGACAGCCGCTGAATGTCTTCGGCCGCTTGGCTGTGAGGTGCATATTCGAACACCGTTTGTTTCATGACCAAGGCTTCGCGCATAGATTCGTCCTCATGCACGACAACAGGGGCCATGCGTGTGCCCAGTACTTCCTGTGCCAAACTGCGCATATCACGGTCCAGCGATCGGTTGGCATTGAATCGGTTGAGAACGAAGTAGCATGGCGGTCGGTTTTCCGGTGTTAAGGCCATCAGCAGATGGGTTTCGAGTTGCTTAAGTGGAACGCAAACCATGGCATCGCTGCTCAGAATGATCAGCACTGTATTGGCTGGTGCGAGGGCGGTAGCCAGCAGCGGCGAGTTCAGTGTGCCGCCATCCACCACACACCGGGTGTTGTCCGGTAACTCAATGGCAGTCAGCGTTTGACGTAGCCAATTGCTGTGCGCGTAATCTTTTGCCATCAGTGCGGCCATTGTTTGCGGCGCAGGATACCCAAATGGCAGAAATGAAACTCCAACGGGGCTTAACCATGCAGATTCGTACCATGGCAGGTTGTTACCCTTGGCCCAAGCGTGGCCATCGTTGGAAGACAACGGCATACCCAAGGGAAGACGCAGTTGGTTGTCCGGGCACGCATCAATGGCCAGTACCGAGTAGCCTTGTTGGTGTCAGACATGCGCCAGATTGGCCGCCAGCAACGTGTTGCCGCATCCTCCCTTAAGTGAAAACATTGTCAGTGTGTGCATGGGGTAACATCTTCGCTTTTACACCATTCGTCTGCCAGAGGCCAACGACGGCGAGCAGCCAATGCCGCAGTCGATAGACGAATATCTCGATAGTGAAACTCTGTAAGTTCCAAGTGGATCTTCAGGTGTTCAACATCTTCAGCGCCATGACCAAGAACGGTGCCCAAAGTAATTAAATTGCCAATCATATTTTCGCAATATTATTAATAATTAATGTTAATTATGCTTTATTTAGCATGAAGTAAAGTTCTGATTTTAGTTAGACAGTGTTTTGAATTTGTCAATTATTCTTCAAATGAAGAGCATCAATGCCCAAAATTATGACTAAAACACCAACATATTGTTCGCTTGGGGTGGATGGTTTGGGTGCTGAGGCATCGCAATTGCAGCCTGGTTGCTTGTACGCTGTTGTTTGTGGGGATCGGGCCCTTTCCGTGCGGTTGTTGCTGGGCAACTTGATGGAGGGATCCCGCAACACGCCCTTGTTGTGTGTCACCCGTCTGTCTTCGGAGGAAGTCCCTGATGACAATCTTCTGTCGGAACGACTGCACGCGCGGTCGTTGATGCTGTTCAAACCCAGCGGTAGCCGTTTGGGATCAGCGCATGTGGACAGTGCTCGCCGTCGTCTGCTGGATGATCTGGCTTACTGGGCTGACCAATGTGTTGGTATTGGTCATCCCGCTGTGATTGCTGTTCACCAAGCGGATGCTTTTCTTCATGCCGTGGACAAAGTGCGATTGTCCGCTGAATTGGAGGTTTTTCGCAGTTGGGCGCGCAAGCATGGCCATACTCTGTTGCTGTGGCTGGAGCAAGCAGCACAGGATGTGGCCGCCGCCGCCGCGTTGGTTCAGGCCGCTGACAGCTTGGCGGGGGTAGCTTGGGTGGAAGAACGGCAAGACGGTTTGTGCTGGCGTGTTGAGCATTGGGCTTCTTCAAGTGGACGCATTGCCAATCGGCTTTTTGGTTTGCAAGTGCCGAATATTGGTCTGCCAAGCGTGATACAGATGGGGCAGCCAAGTGGCAGCTTGCTGACAGCGACGAACGACAACAGTGATGTCTTAAGTACCGGAGTGGTGTTGCCCGCTGGCGTGTCACCACCGTTACGTTGGCAGTTGTTTGATTCTCTGGACAGTTTGTGTCGGCATGCTGCGGTGGCACGATGTGCTACTATAGTATTACATTTTGATCACAGTATGGATGTGAAGGAGTTGACCGATCGAATCGCCACGTTGAGGCTGGAGTGCGGCCCGCAAATCAAAATCGTGGTGCGCGAAATGGGTCGGTCAATGCGTGGTAGCGAAGAACGCCAACTGCTGGCTTGTGGTGCCAACTTGGTGGTGCCCGTTGAGGTCAGTTATCCGCGTTTCCTAGGAATGGTTCACGCATTTCAATCCAGCGTTTGCAGCAAACCACCGCAAGTTAACCAAGACTTATCCGGCGGACTTGGCGGTAGTTTAGAGCAGGATCGAGGTTACTTGGCTGCGTCCGTGTTTGTGGATGTGGTAGAGCAATCCTTGGTTCGGAGTCAGGCTTTGGGGGTGCAAAGCATGCTGGTGCGTTTGATGCCGATGGCAGGTGTCGATTTGGTGGACGTGCTGTGGCTGTGCCAGCTCAACCGTGCAGGTGATTTTTGCTCTACGGATGGCCAGTTTCTTTACATTTTTCTTTTTGCTTGTTGGGAAACAGACGTTCATTCAGCCTTAAAACGGGTACTGAAGATGCCGGTTGAGGCGGTGTTTCGTGAGGAAATTCACCTTCCTACACCAGGCGATATCCGGCGAGAGCTTAGGCAAATGAAGGTTCGAGTTGCCAAAGCAAACCTTCCTGATTATGCAGATCAGCTCAAATCAGCCGCACCGATGCGTCAGGTAACAGAAACACCCTCGATGCCGGCTCGTGCTGTGGCTGTGCGCTGTCCTTTGCGTCTCCGTGTGATGCCATCGAGTTGAACCCATGTTTCTGAATTTTTCTTTTGAGCTATTGGTGGCTTTTGGCGTAGGTTTGTTGTTGGGGGTGGTGCTTCGCCCAATATTCGGTGTGATCTTGCATTATTTGTCCCGAAAGCTGTCGTTGCCTACCCTGCTGCACGAACATCCTGTGGTGGCCCAACGTCGGGCATCTTACCGTTCTCCTTCTCATCATCGGGAGGATGACAATGTCTGAACATGAAACTGTTACCACAGCATCATCTCGACCCTCGGTGGGGTTGGGCTACTGGAATGTGTATTTCATTGTCAAACTTGTGTTGTATGCCAAAGGTCTGCTGGGGTTCAATCCGCTGTACAACTTGGCGTTTGCGGTGGCTTTGGCTGCGCCTATTCAGCACGCTGGTTTGAGGATGGCTCGCCACGTAGCCGGTGCCGTTATGGCGATAGCCCTGCTTTACCACGATTCTTGGCTGCCACCGTTGAGTCAACTGACGCAACAGACCAAACTCATCGGCGCTTTTAGCATGGAGTACATGCTGGAATTGGCTGGGCGGGTAGTTCAGTTTGAGTGGGTTTTAGGAATTTTTCTATTGGTGGCCGCCTACCATTTTGTCTCGCGTTACCTGCGTGTTGGTACCTTGCTGGTGCTGGGTATGAGCGGATTGTTGTTCCAACCTATGTTGCAAGCGGCATTTTCCAACCGTCAAAAAGTGGTCGAACCGACGGTGGCAGCTGAAGTTGTATCTGTTCAACCGCAGAATCTCAATACTCGGTTGAATGAACGTCTCGCAGCTTTTTACCAGAGTGAGGCACAACGTGTGGTGACGATACCAGAGCCTTTGGCAGGCAGTCCAGATTTTGACGTGTTTGTGGTGCACATTTGTTCTTTGTCTTGGGATGATCTTGCTGCCATTGGTGTGGAAAACGTTCCGTTGCTCAACCGGTTTGACATTGTTTTCCGTCAATTTAACAGCGTGACCACTTACAGTGGCCCGGCGGCTGTACGAACGTTACGTGCTACCTGCGGACAGCAGTCGCATACGCAGTTGTTTGATCCGGCATCTGCCGATTGTTATTTGTTTGGCAGTCTTGAGCGACGTGGTTTCAAAACTTCGCTGGTCATGAACCATGATGGTCACTTTGAAGATTTTTTGCAACTGGTGCAAAAGCAGCAGGGTATGTCCAAACCACCTCAACCGCTCAATGGCATTCCTGTGGCCATGCACTCGTTTGATGGTTCACCTATTTACGATGACGGTGCCGTGTTCAAGCGCTGGTTGGCAGAGCGGCAGCGTGATACAGCGGCACGTGTGGCCACGTACTACAACACCATCAGTTTGCACGATGGCAATCGAATGGTTGGCATCAATCCTGCCAACCAGATGGAAAGCTACCGTAAGCGCAGCACCCGTTTGTTTGCAGACCTAAATATGTTGATTGAGATGTTGCAGCAAAGTGGACGACGTACCGTGCTGATGCTTGTACCGGAACATGGCGCTGCCTTGCGGGGTGACAAATACCAATTTTCTGGTCTGCGCGAAATTCCCTCACCGTCTATCGCATTGGCTCCAGCGGCCATCAAGGTGATTGGCCCGAATTTTCCCAAACAAACAGGCCCAGTTGTGGTCAATGATCCAGTGAGTATGTTGGCCATGTCGCATGTGTTGGCAGGAATGTTGAAAACAAACCCATTTACAGAAGAATATAATCCGTCGGCTTATTTGGCGGATGTGCCAAAAACGCCTTACGTGGCCGAAAACCAAAATTTCGTCATGATAAAAGAAAAAAACAATTACTTCTTTAAGCAAAAAAGTGAAGATTTTTGGCAGGCTTACATGCCTGAGTAATAAACTTGTTTTTTAAATTCAAAAAGTTATTTTTCAGAAAAAATTGTTGCCGTATATTTCTGTGCACAAGTGTCGTATCAATTGAACAGTGGCTTGCTGTGTCAGCGTGGTAGGGCGTTGCAAACTGCTGGCCAGCATGGCGCGGATGCGCAGTGCGGGTGGGTGAACACTGCGCAGGGTGTAGGCTGAAGGTCGCAGGGAGCTGGCCACCGCTTGTTGCGACAGCAGTGCGCAACCCATGCCGTCGGCCACCAGATCGAGGATGGCCGACACGCCGTCGATTTCGAGCGCAATGGTGGGGCGCACGCCCAGTTGAGCCATCGCATTTTCCACGTGCATGCGGATGGCGTTGGGGCGGGTCGGTATGATGAGCGGCAGCCGGGCCACTTCCGCCAAGGTGATGGGGGGCGGGGGTGGATCCTCCTGCAGGCCGGGCGCGCGCGGTTGCACCAGCCACAGGGCTTCGTCAAACAGGGGTTCGGTTTCAATGTCGGGGCTGGGCGGGGCGTTGTAGAGCAGCGCCAGGTCCAGCCGGCCATTGCCCAGCGCGGTCTGCATGGCGCTGGACAGCCCTTCGTGGATGGAGAGTTGCGCCTCGGGCAGCTGTTGCCGAAACGCGCGCGTCAGCGGCACCGTCAGGCGCCGGGCCAGGCTGGGTGGCAGGCCAATCGCCACGCGCCCGGCCAGCGCGCCGCGCAGGCGGCCCAGTTCCTCGCGCGCGCGCTCTACCTGGTGCAGGATGCCGCGCCCGTGCGCCAGCAGCAGCTGTCCGGCCTCGGTGGGGGTGGCGCCGCGCCCGTTGCGCAGCAGCAGGTTGTGCCGCAATTCCACTTCCAGCAGGCGCACCTGGCGGCTCAGGGCCGGTTGCGCCACCTGCAGCATCTGTGCTGCGCGGGTGAAGCTGCCCAGTTCGGCCACGCGCACAAAATACTCCAGCTGCTTCAAGTCCATAAAGTTTTGGGCATAGCCCTGCACAAGGTATGCCAGAATTGTATAGCTGCTAGATGAAGACCCTACTTGGAAATGCCACGTCACGCGGCCACAATGCGTGCAGATTCTTTTGTCTTGTTGCTGGAACACTGTCATGACCACTGCGATTCGGGGCATTTCTTCCATGGCCACCCGCCAGGTGCTGGCCGACTTGGTGCAGGCGTACACCGCGCAAACGGGTGTGCCAGTGGCCATCGAGTCGGTGGGCGGCGTGGATGCCGCCAAGCGCGTCCAGGCCGGTGAGGCCTTTGATGTGGTGATTCTGGCCTCGGACGCTATCGACAAGTTGCAAGCCACGGGCCATGTGCTGGCGGGCAGCAAGGTCGATGTGGTGCATTCCGGTACCGCCGTGGCGGTGCGCGTCGGCGCGGCGTTGCCGGACTTGTCGTCGGCCGATGCGGTGCGTGCGGCGGTGCTGGCGGCGCGCAGCGTCAGTTATTCCACCGGCCCCAGCGGCGTGGCCCTGGCCCAATTGTTCGAGCGTTGGGGCATTGCCCCGCAGGTGCAAGACCGCATCGTGACCCCGCCGCCCGGTGTGCCGGTCGGTTTGTTGGTGGCCCGTGGCGAGGTGGAACTGGGCTTCCAGCAACTCAGCGAGCTGATCCACGTGGAAGGCATCACCGTGGTGGGGCCGTTGCCACCCGAGATCCAGATCACCACCACCTTCTCGGCGGCGGTGTGTGTCACCTCGGCCCAGCCCGATGCGGTGCGCGGGTTGCTGGCCTTCCTGTGTTCCGACGCTGCCGCCGACGCCAAGCGGCGCCAGGGCATGGAGCCCGCCTGAAGTGGCATCCCCCAATAGCCCGTTTTCCGTTTCTGTCCAAGTTTTGTTGTTCGCCCCAGGAGGCAATGTCCCTTGACATCCTCCTCGCCATGAATGGCGAGGATTCCCGCTTCACAGAACCCCGCCCATGCCTCAACGAGACACAGGACTTACAGCTTCTCCACGGGCTGACACCGCCCGTCCGGCGGCCAATATGTTGCGTGCGGCGTTCACGTCCCGGTCGTGGTTCGCACCACATTCGGGGCACGTCCATTGCCGCACGTTCAAGGGCATCTTTTCTGCCGTGTACCCGCAGTCGCTGCAACGCTTGGACGACGGGTGCCAGCGGTCGATCTTGACCAACTCGCGTCCATACCAGCGGGCCTTGTATTCGAGCTGGCGCACGAACTCGGCCCAGCCAGCATCACCGATGGACTTGGCGAGCTTGCGGTTCTTCTTCATGTTGCCGACGCCCAGCGCCTCAACGGCGACCACTTGGTTTTCGTGGATCAGCCGGGTCGAGAGCTTGTGCGTGAAATCCTTGCGGATGTCGGCAATCTTGGCGTGCAGCTTGGCGACTTTGGCTCTGGCCTTGGCACGGTTCTTGGAACCTTTCTTCTTTTTGGCCAGCTTGCGTTGCAACTTCGCCATTTTCTTCTCGTGCTTGCGGAAAGCGTTGGGCGCTGGGATTTTTTCGCCGTTGGAAAGGATGGCGAAATGAGTCAAGCCCAAGTCAATGCCAACCACCTGAGCCACTTCGGATTTGGCGCTTACCACGTCGTCGCACAGCAGGCTGACGAAGTAACGGCCCGCCGCATCTTTCGATACGGTGACGGTCGTTACCTTCGCACTCTGCGGAATCTGGCGCGACCAACGGATGTCCAACGGTGCAGCCATTTTGGCCAACTTGAGCGATGTGCCGTCCCAGCGGAACGCGCTGGCGGTGTATTCCGCCGACTGGTGGCCGCTTTTGCGCTTGAACTGCGGGTAACGCCCGCGTTTCGCAAAAAAGTTGCCGAACGCTGTTTGCAAGTGGCGCAGCGCCTGCTGCAATGGCACGCTGGACACGTCGTTGAGCCAAGCGTACTCCGGTTGCTTTTTGAGCAACGTCAGCGCGGCAGATGTGTCGTGGTAGCCCATCCGTTCCTGCCGCTGTTCCCACGCCTCGCTGCGCAGGCGCAGCATGTGGTTGTAGACAAAGCGCACGCAACCAAACGTCTGGGCCAAGAGGATTTCTTGCTCAGGCGTTGGGTAAAACCTGAAGCGGTAGGCGCGCTTGATGTCCATGCGCACAATCTACACGAAAATCATTCCATCCACCCAGAAGATAGCCCACCAAGAAAGGAGCGGGTTCAGGGGCTTGCAATGCAAGCCGTGCTATCCCTCCCCGGCATGAATGCCGGGGTTTCCCGCGCAGATTGATGAAAAAACCGCTCATCATTGACGTTCACGGTCACTACACCACCGCCCCGGCGGCGCTGGGCGCGTGGCGTGACCTGCAAATCGCGGCACTGAAAGACCCGAGCAAAGCGCCCGATCCCAAGAGCCTGAAGATCAGCGACGACGAGATCCGCGAGACCATCGAGGCCAACCAGCTCAAGCTGATGAAGGAACGTGGCAGCGACCTGACGGTGTTCAGCCCGCGCGCCAGCTTCATGGCGCACCATATTGGCGATTTCAACACCTCGTCCACCTGGGCTGCCATCTGCAACGAGCTGTGCTACCGCGTCAGCCAGCTGTTCCCCGAGCACTTCATCGGCGCGGCCATGTTGCCGCAATCGCCGGGTGTGGATCCGGCCACTTGCATTCCTGAGCTGGAAAAGTGCATCAAGGAATACGGCTTCGTGGGCCTGAACCTGAACCCGGACCCGTCCGGCGGCCACTGGACCAGCCCGCCGCTGACCGACCGCCATTGGTACCCCATCTACGAAAAAATGGTGGAGTACGACATCCCAGCGATGATTCACGTCTCCACCAGCTGCAACGCGTGCTTCCACACCACCGGCGCGCACTACCTCAACGCGGACACCACCGCGTTCATGCAGTTGATCCAAGGCGATCTGTTCAAGGACTTCCCGACGTTGAAGTTCCTGATCCCGCACGGCGGCGGCGCGGTGCCGTACCACTGGGGCCGCTTCCGTGGTCTGGCGCAAGAGATGAAAAAGCCGCTGTTGCAAGATCATTTGCTCAACAACGTGTTCTTCGACACTTGCGTGTACCACCAGCCCGGTATCGACCTGTTGACCAAGGTGATCCCCGTGGACAACATTTTGTTTGCGTCCGAAATGATTGGCGCGGTGCGCGGCATTGACCCCGAAACCGGCCACTATTACGACGACACCAAGCGTTACGTCGCCGCCACGCCCAACCTGAGCGAAGAACAACGCTACAAGGTGTTCGAAGGCAACGCCCGCCGCGTGTTCCCGCGCATGGACGCTGCACTCAAGGCCAAGGGCCTGTAATTCCAACCAGAAAGCCGAACATGTACGAACTTGGAGTCGTTTACCGCAACATCACCCGCGCCGACCGCGAGGTGACCGACCAACTGGCCGCGCTGGGCTCGGCCACTGTCCACGAGGCCATGGGCCGCGTCGGCCTGATGAAGCCTTACATGCGCCCGATCCAGCAGGACGTGAACGTGTCGGGTACCGCTGTGACGGTGCTGCTGCACCCCGGCGACAACTGGATGATGCACGTGGTGGCGGAGCAAATTCAGCCCGGCGATGTTGTCGTCGCCGCGCTGACCGCCGACAACTGCGATGGCTTCTTTGGCGACTTGCTGGCCACCAGCTTCCAGGCCCGTGGTGCGCGCGCTCTCATCATTGATGCCGGTGTGCGCGACGTGAAGGAATTGCAGCGCATGAACTTCCCGGTTTGGAGCAAAGGCATCAGCGCCAAAGGCACCATCAAAGCCACACTGGGTTCGGTCAACATTCCGGTGGTGTGCGCCGGGATGCTGGTCACACCGGGCGACGTGATTGTGGCCGACGACGATGGCGTGGTCTGCGTGCCCGCCGCCAAGGCGGTGCAAACACTGGAAGCGGCCCAAAAGCGCGAGAGCTTTGAGGGCGAAAAACGCGCCAAACTGGCCGCTGGCGTGTTGGGGTTGGACATGTACAAAATGCGCGAGCCGCTGGCCGCCGCTGGTCTGCGCTACATCGATTAACAGGAGCCACCATGAGCAAACCGACTTCTGGTGACTTCACCAAAACCGCGGGCTGGCTGGACTGGTACACCGGCCCCAGCAAGCCCAAATTCCAGCTGCCCGCGGGCGCGGTGGACGCGCATTGCCACGTGTTTGGGCCGGGTGCGGAGTTTCCGTACGCGCCTGAGCGCAAGTACACCCCGTGTGATGCGACCAAGCATGAGCTGTACGCCCTGCGCGACCACCTGGGCTTTGCCCGCAACGTGGTGGTGCAGGCCACCTGCCACGGTGCCGACAACCGCGCCATGGTCGATGCCTGTTTGAGCAGCGGTGGCAAGGCGCGTGGCGTGGCCACCGTCAAGCGCAGCATCACCGATGAGGAACTGCAAGCTTTGCACGATGCCGGTGTGCGTGGCGTACGTTTCAATTTCGTCAAGCGTCTGGTGGACTTCACGCCCAAAGACGAGCTGATGGAGATTGCGGGCCGCATCGCCAAGCTGGGCTGGCACGTGGTCATCTACTTCGAGGCGGTGGACCTGCCCGAGTTGTGGGACTTCTTTACCGCGCTGCCCACCACCGTGGTGGTGGATCACATGGGCCGCCCGGACGTGAGCAAGCCCATCGACGGCCCCGAATTCGAGCTGTTCCTCAAGTTCATGCGCGAGCACCAGAACGTGTGGAGCAAGGTCAGCTGCCCCGAGCGTCTGAGCGTGACCGGCCCCAAGGCGCTGGACGGCGAACAAGCCGCTTACCGCGACGTGGTGCCGTTTGCGCGCCGCGTGGTGGAAGAATTCCCCGACCGCGTGCTGTGGGGCACCGACTGGCCGCACCCCAACCTGAAAGACCACATGCCCGACGACGGCCTGCTGGTGGACTTCATCCCGCACATTGCGCCCACCGCCGAACTGCAACGCAAGTTGCTGGTGGACAACCCGATGCGCCTGTACTGGCCCGAGGAGATCTGAATGGCATTGGACAAACCCTACAAGGACGTGCCCGGCACCATCATCTTTGATGCCGAGCAAAGCCGCAAAGGCTACTGGCTCAACCAGTTCTGCATGAGCCTGATGAAGGCCGAGAACCGCGACCGCTTCAAGGCCGACGAGCGTGCCTACCTGGATGAGTGGCCGATGACCGAAGAGCAGAAACAGGCCGTGCTGGCGCGCGACCTGAACTGGTGCATGCGCACCGGCGGCAACATTTACTTTCTGGCCAAGATCGGTGCCACCGACGGCAAGAGCTTCCAGCAAATGGCGGGCTCCATGACCGGCATGACCGAAGACGAGTACCGCGCCATGATGCTGGCCGGTGGCCGCAGCGCCGAGGGCAACCGCTACCTGGGCGAGGACGGCGACGCCCAGCCGCACCGCCAGCCCCAGGGCGCTGGTGCCAAAACCGCATAAGGACACCCCGAACATGGCCAAAATCACCGCCTCTGTTTACACCTCCCACGTGCCTGCCATTGGTGCTGCGCTGGACTTGGGCAAGACCCAAGACGATTACTGGAAGCCGGTCTTTGCGGGCTACGACTTCTCCAAGCAGTGGATGAAGGACAACAAGCCCGATGTCATTTTCTTGGTTTACAACGACCACGCCACCGCGTTCAGCTTGGATTTGATCCCAACCTTTGCGATTGGCACCGCTGCCGAGTACCAGCCCGCCGATGAAGGCTGGGGCCCGCGTCCGGTGCCGGTGGTCAAAGGCCACCCGGAGCTGGCCAGCCACATCGCGCAAAGCGTGATCCAGCAGGACTTTGACCTCACCATCGTCAACAAGATGGACGTGGATCACGGTTTGACCGTGCCGCTGAGCCTGATGTGCGGCGAACTCGACCCAGAGAAGGACGCCTGGCCCTGCCCGGTGATCCCGTTCGCCGTCAACGTGGTGCAGTACCCCGTGCCGAGTGGCCAGCGTTGTTTTGCGTTGGGTCAGGCCATCCGCAAGGCGGTGGAGTCGTTTGACGAAGACCTGAACGTCCACATTTGGGGCACGGGCGGCATGAGCCACCAGTTGCAAGGCGCACGCGCAGGCCTCATCAACCGCGAGTGGGACAACGCCTGGCTCGACAAGATGATTGCCGACCCGGCGGCCTGCGCCCAGACCCCGCATATTGACTACGTGCGCGAAGCCGGCAGCGAAGGCATCGAGCTGGTGATGTGGCTGATTGCACGCGGCGCGATGGCCGACGTCGCTGGCGGCCCGGCCCCGAAGCTGGTGCACCGCTTCTACCACGTGCCCGCGTCCAACACCGCCGTCGGCCACGTCATCCTGGAAAACCAATAATTTTTTATCGGAGTCAACCTCATGACCATCAAAGTCGCTCTCGCCGGGGCCGGCGCTTTCGGCATCAAGCACCTGGACGGTATCAAGAACATTCCCGACGTGGAAGTGGTGTCGCTCATCAGCCGCGATCTGGCCAAGACCCAGGAAGTGGCCGACAAGTATGGCATCAAGCACGTGACCACCGACTTGGACGATGCCTTGAAGATCAAGGAAGTCGATGCCGTGATTCTGTGTACCCCCACGCAGATGCACGCCAGCCAGTCCATCGCTTGCCTGCAAGCGGGCAAGCACGTGCAAGTGGAAATTCCGCTGTGCGACGAACTCAAGGCCGGTGAAGAAGTGGCCCGCCTGCAACAGGAAACGGGCTTGGTGGCGATGGTGGGACACACCCGCCGTTTCAACCCCAGCCACCAGTGGATCCACAACAAGGTGCAAGCCGGTGAATTCAACATCCAGCAAATGGATGTGCAGACCTACTTCTTCCGCCGCACCAACACCAACGCGCTGGGCCAGGCCCGCAGCTGGACCGACCACCTGCTGTGGCACCACGCTGCCCACACCGTTGACCTGTTTGCCTATCAGGCCAACAGCCCGATTGTGAAGGCCAATGCCATTCAAGGCCCCATCCACCCGGTGCTGGGGATTGCGATGGACATGTCGATCCAGCTCCAAGCCGCCAATGGTGCCATTTGTACCCTGAGCCTGTCGTTCAACAACGATGGCCCGTTGGGCACCTACTTCCGCTACATCGGCGACACCGGCACCTACATTGCGCGCTACGACGACCTGTTCACCGGCAAGGAAGAGCAGATCGACGTGTCCAAGGTGGCCGTGAGCATGAACGGCATCGAGCTGCAAGACCGCGAGTTCTTTGCCGCCATCCGCGAAGGCCGCGAGCCCAACAGCAGCGTGCAAAAAGTGTTGCCGTGCTACCAAGTGCTGCACGCGCTGGAGCAGCAGCTCAACGCCTGATCTTGGCGGAGCCTTTGTAGGCACCCGCAGCAACGCCCACCCTGGCCCGGTGGGCGTTGTGGTTTGTGGCACCATCCGCGCCCATGCTCAATATTGTCTGGATCGTGTTTGTCTTGCTCGGCGTGGCCGTGGGTTGGTGGCAGTGGCTGCAAGGCGATTGGGGTGTCTTTGGCCAGATGCTGTCCGCTTTGTTCGACAGTGCCAAGACCGGGTTTGAGGTGTCGATCGGGCTGGTCGGCGTGATGAGCCTGTGGCTGGGCGTGCTCAAGATAGGCGAACAGGCCGGGGTGATGGCGTGGTTGGCGCGCCAATTGGCACCGCTGTTTGCGCGCATCTTTCCGGACATCCCGCCCGGGCACCCGGCGGTGGGCAGCATCAGCATGAACTTCAGCGCCAATGTGTTGGGGCTGGACAACGCGGCCACCCCGCTGGGCTTGCAGGCCATGCGCGATCTGCAAACGCTCAACCCACAGCCCGACACCGCCAGCAACCCGATGATCATGTTCCTCGTGCTCAACACAGCGGGCATCACGTTGATCCCGACCTCGGTGATCGCGATCCGGCAAAGTTTGGCGGCGCAACAGGGGCTGACGGCCTTCAACGGTGCCGACATCTTCTTGCCGACGCTGATGGCGACGTTCATCTCGTTTTGCGCGGGCTTGCTGGTGGTGGCGTGGGTGCAACGTCTGCCCCTGTGGCGCGGCCCGGTGTGGTGGTGCTTGTTGGGGTTGGCGGCGTTGATGGCGCTGCTGTACGGTGGCTTGCACAGCTTGCCGCCCGAGCGCATGGCACAGGCCATGGGCGCGTTGGGCAGCGGGCTGGTGTTGTCGCTGGTGGCCGCTTTGGTGGCGGCGGGAGCGTGGCGACGCATCGACGTGTATGGCGCTTTCATTGAAGGGGCGAAGGAAGGTTTTGGCGTGGCGGTGCAGATCATTCCGTATTTGGTGGCCATGCTGGCGGCAATTGCACTGTTTCGCAGCAGCGGCTGCATGGCGTACCTGGTCGATGCGATTGCGGCGCTGGTGCGTGCCGTGGGCCTGAACACCGACTTTGTGCCCGCCTTGCCGGTGGGCCTGATGAAAACCCTGAGCGGCAGCGGTGCCCGTGGTCTGATGGTGGATGTGATGACGACGCACGGTGTCAACTCCTTTGCAGGGCGACTGGCAGCCATCATCCAAGGCTCCACCGAGACCACGTTCTACGTGCTGGCGGTGTATTTTGGCAGCGTCAACATCCGACATACCCGCTATGCGCTGGCGTGCGGCCTGTTTGCCGATGCGGTTGGATTGGTCGGGGCTATTCTGGTGGCGTATGCGTTCTACCATTGAGCGTACCCACCGTTGTGAGTGAAATTCAATTTTCTGGAGATCAAAAATGGGTATCCAAGCAAATATCACATTGCCGCAACGTGCGTTGGGGCCGTTTCAGGTCTCAGCCATTGGGCTGGGCTGCATGAACCTGAGCCACGCCTATGGCGCGCCCGTGTCCGCCGAGCAAGGCGAGCGCGTGCTGCTGACGGCGTTGGACGCGGGCGTGACCCACTTTGACACCGCCGCGCTGTACGGCTTTGGTGCCAACGAGACGTTGGTGGGCAAAGTGCTGGCCCAGCACCGCCACCGCTTCACGCTGGCCAGCAAGTGCGGCATGACCGGCGTGGACGTGAAAGGCGATGGGCAAAAAGTGCGTGTCATCGATGGCCGCCCCGCCACGCTCAAGGCCACGTGCGAGGCGGCGTTGCAGCGCCTGCAAACCGATGTGATCGACCTGTACTACCTGCACCGCTGGGACAAGCAGGTGCCGATTGAAGACAGCGTGGGCGCGCTGGCCGACTTGGTGCGCGAAGGCAAGATCCGTGCGATTGGCTTGAGCGAAGTGTCGGCCCCCATCTTGCGCCGCGCCCACGCCGTACACCCGATTGCCGCACTGCAAACCGAGTATTCGCTGTGGACACGCAACCCTGAAATCGCGGTGCTGGACGCTTGCCGTGAACTGGGTACCGCGTTTGTGGCCTTCAGCCCGGTGGCGCGCGGCTTTTTGTGCGGCGAACTGACCGACGTAGCCACCTTGCACGAGAAAGACATCCGCCGCGCCATGCCACGCTTCACCCCCAGCAACTATGCCGCCAACTTGGCGCTGCTGGACGGCTACCGTGCCATCGCGCAAGAGGTGGGTTGTTCCATGGCACAACTGGCGCTGGCGTGGCTGTTGCACAAAGCCCCGCACATCCTGCCGATTCCGGGCACCACCAGCGAGGCGCATCTGCTGGACGATTTGGGTGCGCTCAATGTGTCACTCAGCGCCGACGTGATGGCCCGCTTGGACGCCTGCATCCACTCAGGCAACGTGGTGGGCAGCCGCTACAACACCCAAGGCAACACCGAAGTGGACACCGAGGTGTTTGAAGCGGCTTGACGTTGCGTTACTTCACCAGCAAGCTGCCCAGATCGAACCCGGTATCGGCGGCTTGTGCCAAGGTGGGGGAAACCCCAGCGTCCAGCAGCTTGCGGGCTTGCAGGTGTTCCTTGGCGGCGTTGACGGAATCGACGGCCAGCAGTTGCTCACCCTTGAAGTGGTACACGCTGAAGCTGTTGGCGGCCATGTCACCACGCACCGCCCACTGGTCGGCACCGGTGGACAAGCCCGCCATTTGCAGTTTCTTGTCGTACTGGTCGCTCCAGAACCACGGCGTGGCGGTGAAGGGACGATCCTGCCCCAGCAGGGCGGCGGCGGCGGATTTGCCCTGTTCGGTGGCGTTTTGCACCGATTCCAGGCGCAGCAGACTGCCATCGGGCAGGCGGCGGGCGGTGCAGTCGCCAGCAGCCACAATCGCGGGGTCGCTGGTGCGGCCACAGCCATCCACCACAATGCCACGGTCGCATTCCAGGCCAGCGGCCAGGGCCAGTTGGTCGTTGGCGTTCACACCTATGCCCACCACCACCAGCCCGGCGGGGTGTACGGTGCCGTCGGCCATCTGCACGCCGGTCACGGCACCGTCAGCGCCCACGTTCAGGGCGGCAATGCGGGCATCGAACACCAGGTTCACGCCGTGGCTGCGGTGCAGTTCGGCGTACCAGTCGGACAGTTTGGGAGCCAGCACGCGGCCCAGCAGGCGCGGGGCGGCTTCCAGCACGGTCACGGCCAGCCCCTTCTTGCGGGCGGTGGCGGCCACTTCCAGGCCGATGAAGCCACCACCCACCACCACCACGGGCAGGTTTTTCTCGATGCACAGCGCCATGCGTTCTGCCATGGCATTGGCATCGGCTTTGCTGCGCAGGGCCAGCACGCCAGCGGCGTCGCCCCCCGGCAGCGGCAGGCGGCGCGGGGTGGAGCCGGTGGCCAGCAGCAGGCCGCTGTAGGCCAGGCTGGTGCCATCGGCCAGCAGCACGCGCTGGGCCGCGCGGTCGATGCCGGTCACGGTCACGCCAGTGCGCAGCTCGATGTGCTTGCGCGCCAGCATTTCGGGGGCGCGCATCACCAGTTGGGCCGCTTCCATGTCGCCAGCCAGCCAGGCCTTGGACAGCGGCGGGCGGTGGTAGGGGCCATCGGCCTCATCGCCCAGCAGGGTGATGCTGCCTTCGTAGCCGCTGCTGCGCAGGGCTTCGGCGGTTTGTACGCCGGCTTGTCCTGCGCCGATGATGACGATACCCGCTGCTGCTTTGCTCATGGTGGTGTCTCCTGCTGCTGTGGTGGTGAATTGGGGACTGGGGGCTGACAGCCTAGGCTTATTCCTGCGTGGCGGGCAGGTTGAGGATCAGGCCTTCGAGCAGCGGCGAGGACTTGATCTGGCAGGCCAGGCGGCTGTTGGGGCGGCGCTCGGAAGCCACGTTTTCCAGCATGTCGAGTTCGGACTCGCTGGCCGGGGGCAGATCGCCCAAGCGGGCTTCGTCCACGTAGCAGTGGCAGGTGGCGCAGGCGCACGAGCCGCCGCATTCGCCCAGAATGCCTTCGATGCCGTTGGTGATGGCACCTTGCATCAGGTTCCAGCCGTCGGGCAGGTTGACGGTGGTGGATTCGCCAGAGGCTTCGACGTAGGTGATGTTGGCCATGGTGAGACGGGTTCCTTGAACGGTAAATGAAAACGCTGCCGACGTGGCAGCAGTGCAAACCACAAACGCTTGCGCCCCACAGTGTAAAAGCTGCAGGGCGCAAGCGTCGGGCGGATCAGACGGCGGTCGTCAGTTCCAGCACCAACGGGCTGCGGAAGGTTGAGGACGGCATCCACGGCAGTTGGTCGGCCACGCGCTTGTACTGCGGCACCACCTTGTGGAATTCCTCGAACGCGATCTTGACCGCCATGCGGGCGATGGCGGTGCCCAGGCAGGCGTGCACGCCGCCACCAAAGCCCAGGTGGCCACGCGGCTTGCGGGTGATGTCGTACACGTCGGGGTTGGGGAACTGGCGTTCGTCGCGGTTGCCTGAGCCGTAGGCCAAGCACACAAAGTCGCCTTCCTTCATGGTCTGGCCGTGCAGCTCGACATCCTTCATCAGGCGGCGGCGGAAGCGTTGCGCCGAAGTGTTGAAGCGCAGGCTTTCCTCGATCGCGTCGGGCAGCAGCGACGGGTCGGCCACCAGGGCCTTCTGGGCGTCGAGGTAGGTTGCCAGGTTGTAGGCGAACATCATCATGAAGCCGCCCAGAGACTCCACACCCGCCATGATGAGGGTGGTGGTGGTCAGCAGCACTTCGTTGTCGTCCAGGCGGTCGCCGTCGATCTCGGCCAGCGCAAAGTTGCTGATCAAGTCGTCGCGCGGCTCGGCACGGCGCATGGCGATGACCTGGGCCGCGTAGTCCTTCATCCAGTTGAAGGCGGCGATGTGCTCGGGGCCCTTGGTGCGGGTGCGGGCGTCGGACTGCACCATCAGCACGGCGTTGTCGCGCACGATCTTCTCGTCCACGATGGCCTCGGCGCCCATGGGCAGGCCCAGCGCGGCCATCAGCACCTTGACGGTGAACTTGGACGAGGTGTCCTTGAAGTCGAAGTTGTCCACGCCCTTGAGCTGGCCGAACACCTCTTGCGCCACGGCACGGATAGGCTCTTCGAGCGCCATCAGGTTGCGCTTCATGAAGGCGTGCTGGATCAGGCCGCGCAGGCGGTCGTGCTTTGGTGGGTCGGAGCTGCCCAGGGTGGCACCGGCGCGGCCCGGCAGTTCGGTCATCAGGTTGCCGCTGGCGCTGGAGTAGGTCTGCCAGTCCTGGCCGGCGGACACGATGTCGGCGTAGCGCGACAGGATCCACATCTGGGCTTCTTCGCTCCAGAAGCAGGGCAATCGCATTTACCCC
>NZ_NWBQ01000010.1 GCF_002837135.1 Macromonas bipunctata
GCAGCTGGAGGGTTTTGGTGGCGTTCACGGCGTTTATCATAGAGCACAACGGCACGACCGACTACGGGCCGACCCGGCCCGATCGCTCGAACCTCGGGCTGAACCCCGAGGCTTGCCGCTCAATCTGGGTCACCGTGCCCATCATCGTGCAAGGCAAATTTGTGGGGGTGGCGGGCGTGGACATTGCCCTGGCCAGCTTGCAAGAGATGGTGGGCAAGATCCGGGTGTTTGACACAGGGCGCGCCAGCCTGGTGTCCAACCAGGGCACCTACGTCGGCCACGCCGACGCCAGCAAAGTGGGCCAGGCCATGGAACAAGGTGGCGCATGGGACGGTGTGCGACAAGCCATCCGCGCTGGGCAAGCCACCAGCATCGAAACCGAGGACGCCGACCAGGGCACCGTGACGCAACTGTACGTGCCCGTTCAGGTGGGGCAGGCCAGCACGCCGTGGGCCTTCATGGCACAGGTGCCGCACGACAAGATCGAAGCCGGTGTGCGCCAGCTGGTGCTGGGGGCAGTGGCGCTGGCCCTGCTGAGCGTGGTGGTGGTGTCGGCGGTGCTGAGCTACGCCCTCAGCCGCCTGGTGCTGCACCCCCTGGGCGGAGATCCGGCGCAAGCCGTTGACATGGTCAACCGCGTGGCACAGGGCGACCTGACCGTGACGGTGGACACCCGGCGCGCCGCGCCAGGCAGCCTGATGGCGCAACTGGCCCACATGCAACAACGCCTGGCCAGCGTGGTGCTGGACGTGCGCCAGGGCGCCGACAGCGTGGCCAGCGCCAGCGTGCAAATTGCGCAAGGCAACCTCGACTTGTCGGTGCGCACCGAAAACCAAGCCACCGCCTTGGGCGAGACCACCGAGGCCATGGCGCAACTGGGCAACACGGTTCACCACAACACCGACACCGCCCAAGAGGCCAACCGCTTGGCCCAAAACGCCTCGCGCATTGCCCGCGAAGGCGGCGAGGTGGTCGGCCAAGTGGTACACACCATCCGCGACATCAACCACAGCTCACAAAAAATTGCCGACATCATCAGTGTGATCGACGGCATTGCGTTCCAAACCAACATTCTGGCGCTCAACGCTGCGGTGGAAGCGGCACGCGCGGGCGAGCAAGGCCGGGGTTTTGCCGTGGTGGCCACCGAGGTGCGCAACCTGGCCCAACGCAGCGCTGAAGCGGCCAAACAAATCACCACCCTGATCCAAGCCAGCGTCGAGCGCGTCAGCGCCGGTACCGCGTTGGTGGACCAAGCCGGCCACACAATGGAGCAAGTGGTCGATGCCATTCAGCGCGTGACCGATCTGGTGGGCCAAATCAGTGCGGCCAGCGGCGAACAAAACCAAAGCGTGCAGCAAATTGGCAACTTGACATCCTCCCCGCCCTAAAGAGCGGGGATTCCTGCTGCCAGACGGCGATGCCCCGCCGCGAGAATGTTTCGTGCTGCGTTTACATCACGATCGTGCGTCGTTCCGCATTCGCTGCACGTCCATTCTCTTATTCGCAAACCCGCCCTACCTTTCGGACTGCTGGCGGGTATCACCCCGCAGCACGAGCAAGTCTGGGTTGTATACGCCTCGTTCACGACCTCGAACACCACACCGGCCTGATGGCTCTTTTGTTCCAACATGGTTTTCAGCATGGCCCAGCCCGCGTCCAACGTGCTTTTGGCCATGGTGGTCTTGACCAGCTTGGCGCTGGCCACGTCGCCCACGAAGATGGCGGCGTTTTGTCGCACCATCTCGGTGCTGAATTTGTGCAAGTCGTTCTTGCGCTGGTTTTTGATCTTGGCGTGGATCGCCTTGACCCGCTTCTTTTTGCGCGCCCGTTGCGCTTTGGCCAGTTCCAGCTCGTGCTGGCGGTACCAGCGCCCTTCCAGCTTTTTGCCCGCGCTGGGGGTGGCGCATTCTTTCAGGCCCAAGTCGATGCCGACCGCTGCTGTGCCTTGCGAGGGCTGGCACTCCACTTCCACCGCGACGTTGAAGTACCAGCGGCCCCGGCTGTCTTCGCTGAAGGAGCCGGAACGCAGCTCGTACTGGGACAAGCCGTAGCTGTCCCACAGGCTGAAGTGGTGCCCGGCAAAGTGGATTTGCCCCGCTTTGTACTTGGCGTGCCCGATCTTGAACGGAATCCAGCCCAATGAATACTTGGACGATTTGGGGTTGGACACGCGCCAGTTGAGCCGCGTCTTCTTGAACTGTCTGCGCCGGGTGGCGTACTCGACGCACACCAGTTGCACAGTGCCGCTGCCGACTGCCACCCCTTCGCACTTGCTGTACCCAGCGGTGAGCTTTTGCAGGTCGTAGCCCGACAGGTATTTGGGCGGGCCAAAGTACGGGCGCGCCGCT
>NZ_NWBQ01000100.1 GCF_002837135.1 Macromonas bipunctata
AGGCCATTCAATCGGCACTGAAGGTGCTGCAGGAGGAGAACGGCCTGACGCTGTACTTCCTGCCCGCCTACAGCCCCGAGCTCAACCGCATCGAAATGCTTTGGCACACCATGAAGTACCGCTGGCTGGAGGCCTGCCACCGCACCAAGGAAGCGCTGGAACGCGACATCAAGCATGTATTTGATAACTTTGGCGAAAAATACCAACTCGACTTTTGAAAAAACTTATTGTGCCCAACTTATTTAAGAGTATTACATCTGAATCGCCGCATAAATTAATTGCTTTGTTAATCGTTTTTGTATAGCCAATGTTGGCTTCGTTAAATAAAATCTTAACATTTTCTAGGCTTGAGATAGAAAAAAGAAACTCTTTAACCTTTGCATCGGTACTGCCGTCATCTATTAAAACAAATTTAATATTTTTTCCTTTGCTTTTTTCTTTAACAGAATGCCAGCAATTTAGCAATTCTTCATACGCATTATATATTGGAATAATAACGCATAGATTTTTAAATAGACCGCTTACCAAATTAATGTAGTAGTTTTCAAGATTACTTTGCGACCATGTCTCCACTGTTTTGAGAAGGCGATTTCTGGCTCGGATGCTAGATGAGTATTTTGATAGGTAGGAAATCAAAAAAGAAATAAAAATTCCTTTCCTTAGTTGAGGAAAAGAACAGTGTTTCATGACGTGCTCTCTTCCTTTAGCTCCAAACTCTTTAATTAATTGAGGAGTGCTCGATAATTTAATTACCGCATTAACTAACTCATTCATATCACCCGGATTTACTAGATATCCATTATAATTGTTTTTAATTAACTCTGGGACAGCACCGCGCTGATATCCGATTGCCGGCCTAGATGCAGCAAAACCTTCGGCGATTGTTCTACCAAAAGACTCCGAAAAATTTGATAGAGACAATACCACATTAACTGAAGAAATTGCAGAATGCGAACTGTTTGCATATCCAGAAATTAAAGTGTTCCTTGGGAAATCATCAGGATTAAAGTCGTTTATAATTTTTTTGACATAGTCATTGATAGGACCTATTAGGGAAAAAACAGCATTGGGCGCTAATTTTTCACATCGTTTAGCTAGTTCAAAAAAATCATATATTCCTTTCTTTGGAATATTACTACTTATAAGCCCAAAGAATATTCTATTTGGATTGATGATGTTTTCAAAATTAAAATCAGAAAACTGCACTACATTTCTTGCAGCAATGACTTTTTTGTGGTCGAAGAACATATTTGCTGTCGTTTTTGAATTAGCAACGATGCAATCAGAATTTTCTTCAATTTTATTTACAATATCATCTGCATCCATTCCGATATAATTCTCAAGAGCTATATCGTCTTTTATTAATTCGCGAACGTGAGTAATTAGTGGCACACCAGATGAATGTGCAGCTATTGATGCCTCATTGTTCATTATTGTGTTTGAATACACATAATCTACGTTGCGATTTTTTATTATATATTTAAATCGATTGATCACCGGATTGGAATGTGGTTTCTTCTGAGTCCAGTGTTCATAATAAAAAACCCAAACCTCAAAACACTGTTCTAATATTAATTTTAAATATTCTAATCCTGGACGAGCTGGAAGTGTTACAATTACATTCAAAGAAATCGATTTGAGCACACTCAATAAATCAATAAAACTTCTCTCACTTCCAAATATTTCTGTCGAGGAAGAATGTGCAGCGAGCAAAACTGTCGGCGCATCCTCAAAAAAATTAGAATTTCCCTTGATATAAAAATCAAGAAATGACCTTTCTGAATAGATATCTGAAATATTTTTGAGAACGAATGGGCTGTTCGTATTTTTAAGTAAAGAGCAACCGAGGTGAGCGTCATATTTTTCGAGAACAGGGAAATACATAGAAATCCCTTTTTCTAGAAAATCAAGGTTATCTGGCTTCCATTGTACAGGGAGAAAACCATCAGCTAAATAACTTTTATCTGCATCCTCATGGACAGCCCCCCTCCACTTATCAAGAAATGTCTTTCTATTTACTTCAACATATTTTCCGCGTCCGTGAGATTTGCTCTCGTGATGAATCACGGTTGCATCAGGGGTGTACCAGCATTTTTTGTTTTTATCGGATGTAAGCTTTAAACAAAAATCTACGTCTTCCCATCCATTTACATATAGAGGGTCAAATCCTTCAACTTGAATAAAACTTTCAGATTTTACTGCTATACACGCTGCTGATACAACATAAAACTGTCTAGCATAGTTGACATGTTTATCTGTTTCGCTTGCACCATTATAAAGTTGGTAGGGTAAAGCGCTCCAAGGAGAGGTTACCATTCCGATGCACTGCACAGTCCCATCCGAGTAAATTAGCTTTGGTTGAACAGCTACAATAGATTCATGCGCCAATGGTGAAATTAAATTTTCAATCCAATAGTCGGTAACCTCTGTGTCAGAGTTTAAGAAAATAGAGTAAAACCCTTTAGATTTTAGAAATCCAACATTGCAGCCAAGAGAAAAGTTTAAGTTGAAATTGTTTTTAACAACAACGACAGATTTTTTTTCTGAAGCGATTTTGTTAATGCAAATTGTTGTAGACTCATCATATCTATTATCTACCAGTACAACCTCAAAGTTAATATTGCTTTTAACTTTGTATATGGATTCAATACATTTTTCTAACAGATCAGGCTGCCCGTAAACTGGAATAATTATTGACACCAGTTGTTTGTTTTTATTAACGAGACTCAGTTTTTTCCAGTTTATTATTTCTTGTTGAATAACACGAAAGCGAAATCCAGTATTTTGCTTCTCTTTAGTGTCGTTAAGCCAAACTCGTCTCCCTTCTCTTGCTCCAGATTTTATATAGTGAACGAAAGGGTCAATTCTGGCTTTGACAACGTCTTTGTGGAGCAATCTGTAATCTGAAGGAGAAAAAAAATCATTTGGCTGTTTTGATTTATGACTGCCAATCAATAGATAATGCTCCGCCAAGTCGATGTTTTTTAATCTTAGTGATAAAGGGAGTGTTTGCTTGTAATAATTAGCATCAAATAATTCGGAGTCATTCAATAGGGTGGTATCTGAACTTAGTTGGGAGTATTGAGTTAGGACATCTCTAATATCTGCGTGCCCCACTATATCAAGGGGGTTCCCGATCTCCAGGCAACTATATTTTTTATTTTTGTCGCGATGAATAAGCCCTATGGATTTATTTTCAATAACGGGAAGTAGACCAAACATGCGTTCCAAGGCATGCTCTATTAGCCCGTCTTTTTTATATTTACTACCAAAGCTATTTTTGAATTTATAGAGATTTTTTTGAAGTTTATCAAAAATAGACAATCTGGCCCAAAACATTGTTCCACAAAAAAATCCCCAGTCTTCATTATTTAGTCCTACCCCCCAAATGTCGCCGTGAAGTTTTTCGATTTTTTCTTTATTTTCAAGCATCAATCGCTTTGCTGATTGATAAGTGCCTGCTGGGCCAGCCATTCCCAAGTTTGGTTCATTTTCAAAATAAGATTTAACTTCCATAAAGCTTTTTTCTGAGCCTATCAGAGAATCAAGCATTATGTTTTGCCATGCATCACCTAAGGGGCCATCTCCCCTTTTAGTATGCACCTTACAAACAATCTCGTAGCCTTTTTTTGATAGAATTTTCACAGACTCAAGAAAAGGGTATATATCCATTCCAATATTTTCAAAGATCAGAAAATTTGTATTTGGAAATTTTTGTATTGCTGCGGATTGTACCCACTCTTGATTTTCTGGTGACGAGCTAATAAATAAATCAAACGCACATCCTATTCTAGAAAGCTTTGTGATTATTTTTTCAAAAACATCTGGGTAAAAAGCGTGAACGAGCACGGCAATTTTAGATTTATTGCACTCAACTTTTTCCAAAAAGTCGTTTGGTTTATCTTTGCTTTCACAGTTAGGCAAAAATTTTTCTGATTTTTCACATTGAAGTTTCAGTCTTTTCTCTGCTAAATAAATATTAGCGGCAATTGAATTCTTTAATTCTGGTATTTTTTTTATAGCCTCCTCATATAGGCTAATAGCTTTTTTGTATTCTTTTTCTCGCAATGCAATGTTTGCTTGAGCAAGGATATTTTTTGAGTGCAAATTATTCATATGGATTTTTTAGGCAGATAGATTTCTGAAAGCGGTTGAATTTTTTTTCAATTAGAATTATTGGGCCAAATTGATTAGAAACCGAAAGATCATTATTCGGCTGTGAACCGAATTGAAAAACCATCGTTAATATGCCATTTTTACTCCAGTTTGTTCGATCAATTATTAGATCAGAAAGTTTTGCGTCTTGATCAAAAATTGATAGGGTATTTTCTGTTTGATAAATAAATTTTGGCGCTGGTAGACATGTCGCCACCATTCGATTTCCTGTGTGATCGCCCTGCGTGATGATGTAAACATCATCGTGACAGTCGATGACGATTTCTGGCCGGCTGATAGGAATTTGGAGCGTGCTGCCGCCTTGCAGGTTGAAGGCTTGAGTGCGACTGGAAACAATTTGGTGGTGCCACACCTTACCGTCGAACCACAAGTGCTGGTATTGGGGAATGCCATCAGAGTCACTCACACAGAAAACGATATGGGGGTGGTTGTGGCTGTCCAGCGACATGCTGGTTTGATTGAGCAAATTACTGCCGGTCGATGCGGAGTGAATGGCTTGCGCATTCACTGGGGTAATCGGTAGCTTGTAGGGATGCTTGCGTGAGGTTTGCCAAGTCAGCCCGTTGTCGTATGAACAGGCATAGCCGATGTTGATGTTGTGCTGCTCTTCGCCCAGATTATGGGTGCGCCATACCAAGGAAAGATGTAGCGATCCATCGGTGCCAACGGCAGGATGGCTCCAGTACGCATTGCTGGCCCAAGGGACTTGTTCCGATCCGCTCAGAATGGGCTGAGGGTGGTTGTTCCAGGTTTGTGTGGCTTCGTCGTAGGTCTTGATGCGTGCCGTACCTTTGTCGTGTATGCCATCGCGGTACAAGAGCGTCAGTGGAAAACCGTGGCGCGGTAGGATAAAGGCGGGGCACATTACCGTTTCTTCAGCGGCAGCCGTCATGGGCAACTCTTCGGTCCACGCACCTATATCGCTAGGATTGATCGAACGTCGATAACGCAGTTGCGTGGCGTGGTGGCCGTAACTGATGTGCAGATGACCCTTGCGGTCGATACCCATGCTGATGCTGTTGTCGGTATGGCGCAGGTTGTACTCACCGGGCAGATCGAAGGTTTTTAGCGTGTCACGCGCCAAGTCACGCTGCACCAACCGCAGAGTGTGAGTATCGACATAGAAGGCAATGTACTGGGTGTTGTTGTACGTCAGGATGCCATGGTGGCAAGGGGTGCCGGTATTACCTGCCCAAGCATCACCCAAGTTGTGGGTGGCCAGCGTAGTGACCTTGAAAGTCGGACGCTTGGCAAAAGCTGGTGTTGCTGAGGCAGTGGCCAGCGTCAAGGTGGGCAACCCCAGTTGCCTATGCTGTTCATTGATGCGGGCTTGGGTAATCAGGCGTTGATCCGAACCGGGCGTGCCAATCATGATGGCCCGGTCGAAATGTTCCAGCGCACGTTGCTGCTGACCACCAATGCTTGCAGCACAGGCAATGCTGTTGTGCACGCCAGCGATCAAAATCTGGCTGATGATCTTTTTGCTGACACCCCAGTCTTGGGCCAGTCGAATGTAAGCCTTGGCTTCGCTGTTGTTGCCGGTTTGCAACCGCCCCGCCGCCGCCAGCAGTGCCAGCTTGGCACGGTCAGGGTGGTGCTGCAAGGTATCGCGGTCGAGCTGGGCCAAGCTGTTCCAATCGCCAAACTGCCATTGCGTGCGGGCGCGTTCAAGCAGGTTTTCGTCGTAAGGAACGAGATGAGTGGCGTGCGGCACCGCATCCACGGCATTATTGGCTACACCTAGATGCAACGCATCTGCTGTATGGTGTTCGGGCAGCTCGGGCTGCGTGACCAGAGCAGATGCTTCGCCACCCAGCAACCGGATCAGCCAATGGCGCAATGAATTCAGCATACTTTTACCTCAAAGCCCAGCATCACGCAGCAACAAGTCTTTGATGAGCTCAATTTGAGCTTCAGCCTTGAAGAGTTCATCTTGCTGAAGCTGTTGACGGTGCCTCAGTTCTTGGTTTTCTGCCTCCAAGGAGGGCTGACGTTGCTCAAATTCTTCTAGCTGCTTTTGCAGTGCCGCTTTGGCTTGCGCTTCGGCATCGCGTTGCTTCAGGGCTTCGACCTTCGCTGCCGTTTCCGCTTGTTTGGCCTGAGTTTCCGCTGCCAGTTGGGCTTGCAAGTCGGCTTGGGTTTTTTGCAGCTCGGCGGTGGTCTTTTGCAGTGCCGCTTTGGCTTGCGCTTCGGA
>NZ_NWBQ01000101.1 GCF_002837135.1 Macromonas bipunctata
CCGATGGTGCATACCCACACCGAGTACGCTGACAAGACCCACACGCATACCGGCTTTGCCACCGATACCCATACGCACACGGGCTTTGCCACCGATACCCACACTCACAGCAACTATTCGCTGACTACTCACAACCACACGGGCGATTACGCGGGCATCAACCACACGCACAGTGGCTACGCGCTGACCTCGCACGATCACGATGCTGATTACGCGGCGATCACGCACACGCACACCGGCTTCGCTACAGACACCCACACGCACACCGGCTTCGCTACAGACACCCACACGCACACCGGCTTCGCTACAGACACCCACACGCACAGTGGCTACGCGCTGACCTCGCACGATCACGATACCGAATACGCTGACATCGTTCACACCCACACCATTGCGATTGCCGATGTCACGGGCTTGTCGGCTGCACTGGCAAGCGTTACACCGGCGTCTGGCACCACCGTCAGTACCACCTCCACCGCCACGCTGACCAACAAAACCATCAGCATGGCCAGCAACTCCCTGACTGGCACGATTGCAGAATTCAACACGGCTTTGACCGATGGCGACTTTGCAACGCTGGCAGGTACGGAAACGCTGACCAACAAAACTGTGGAACACGCCATTCTGAGCAAGGGCTATATTGAGCCGCCCTACTCGGTTGCGTATGCCGCTGCTGTCGCGCTGGATGGTGGCAATGGCTCTATTCAGAAATTGACGTTGACCGGCGATTGCACCGTTACCCCGTCGCTGGAAAGCGGTGAGAACATCACGCTGCTGGTTGATGTGTCAACTTTCACGCTGACTTTTGCAGGCGTTACGTGGATCAACAAGGCTCCTACGATTGCCGCATCAAAAACCAATCTGTTCTCGCTGTTCAATGTGCTTGGCATCACCTACGGCATTTACATTGGTAAAACAGTATGATTTTTCAATCTGTATTACGTTCTGGGGCTGGTCAATTTTAAGATATGATTCAGTTTGACAAAACTGGCTCAGTCCTGGATATTGTGATTAAAAGCAATTCGTCTTGGGCTTACATTAGTGAGCTAGAGTTGTTCGGTTTTCCGGCTTGAAGGATAATTATGTTGTCAAACTTTATAAAAAATTCAGCGCCATCAGGTTCAACTGGCTTGAGAGGTTTGCTTGTTGATTCAACACCTATTGGCGGTGATGGAGTAACATACGGTCAGTATTCAATTAACCCGTATGTGGGGCATGGAGTTGTTGATGTTCATGGCCCAGTTACATTTCAAGGTAGCCCTGGTTGGGGCATTAATGCACTTTTTGACAGGGGAGTTGATGGCTTCGGTTGGGTCGTAGGCAAAGACCCTGTTAATGGATTTTTTGCAAAAATTGTTTTTTCTGAAGTTGTTGAGTTGGATAAGGTTGTGCTGTTTCCAAGAAGCCAGCAGGATATGAATCCGGCATCTTTCGAGCTTTTTGTGAATGGAGCTTTGGTGGCATCTTCTGTCACGTTTACACCGACGACTGTGACCAACCCAACATCTGACGGATTGATTTTTGCTGGAGCCACAGTTGATCCAATAATCACGTATCCTTTTTATAGATGCATTGTTGACTTTGTGGCGCTAGGCTCAAAACCCGTTGGGAATGAGCTGCTTTTCAAGTTCAAGGAGCAACCAGGCCAATCCATGATTTCACTGGGAGAGATGGAGCTGTTTGGCGCTGTGGTTTGACAAAAACAGACGCAAGCAACGACGGAAAAACCGCCCACAAGGCGGTTTTTTTGTTTCCAGAATCAGTACCTAGCCCGGATATTTCACCGCAATCCGTAGAAACGAGGACGGCATTGCCCTTGAAATGCCCGAACATCGAGGTATCGAATCTGGATGAGAGGACGGGCAATGCCGAAACCAAACTGTA
>NZ_NWBQ01000102.1 GCF_002837135.1 Macromonas bipunctata
TGAAATATCCGGGCTAGGCCGGTTGGGGACGTGGTGTGGGGGCTGGCACTGGTTTACACCGATTTGGCCCCAGAGGACTTCAACGCAGCCGGGGAACTGACGTTGAGCCGCGATTATTTGGTGGAAGAACGCACCGGCATTGTGGTGGTGGGCACCACGGCCATTTTCTCTGGCGTTTCCGACGAACTGGACGGCAAGCACGCCGTGGTGAGTTACACAGCATGGTAAACAAAGACCACATCCGCGATTACGCCCTGGTGGCCTACCTGCTGCACATGGGCCACTTTTGCACACGGAAAAACGGGGACATTTGGGCCTGCGACATGCCCGATGATTCATTCCAAGATGCCTGCCGGGACTACAAAACCCGGTACAAGCCGGTGATTGACGGGGTACGGCGCATTATCAAAACCCTGCACGCCCCCCAAGGCGTAAATCTGGTGCAGACCTCCAAAAACTCTGTTCCATAAGGATTTGAAAATGTCCGTTTTGATGCGTGCTAAACAGCACATCTTTGGCTTGAATGCCGACCTGCTGGCCCTGCAAAATGCCGACGCCGCCGAAAAACTGCGCGCTGAAGCTGCCGAGCTGGCCCTGCAAACCGCTATTGCCGACGAGGAAACCCGTGCCCTCGCCGCTGAAGCCCTGTTGCAAACCGCTATTGACGACGAAGCCACCGACCGCGCTGCTGCCATTGCGCAAGAGGTGATTGACCGTGACGCCGCCATTGAAGCTGCGAAGCTGGCACTGGGCACCAACTACACCGTTGGCACCATTGCGGGCCGTGACGCTCTGACCGGCCTGACCGTCAGCGACCGCGTGCTGGTGCAAGACAACGGTGATGGCAAGTGGGCGCTGTACCACACCGCTACCGTGACCGACGGCGCCGGTTCGACCAGCACTTTCACCCTGTTGTCCGACCAAGACAGCCTGGAAAACTCCATCAGTGCCACGGCGATCAAGACCTCGTATGAGTCGAACCCCGACACCAACGCCTTCACCGATGCCGAACAGGCGAAGGTGGGCTTTGTGTCTGTGACCGCTGCTATCGACTTGGACAAGGTTATCCAGTCCGATGAGCTGGTGGTGGATGGCACCCTGGCCGCCGTCACCGACGTGCAGATTGCTTCGGCACTGGCCGTCAAGACCTACGTGACCGAGGCCGTTCGCGTTGGCGGCGCCGTGTTCAAGACCGAATCGCTGGTTGTGGCTGCCGACAAGATCGTGCTGACCCACGCCCCGAAAGATGGCCTGGTGCTCAACTTTGCGACCGTGCGCCACATTGATGCCAACGGCGTGTCGTTCGATATTCCGGTGGCCGCCGATGTTGCCGACGTGAGCGGCAAGACCTTCATTCTGGCGCCCGATGCGGCTGGCCAGTTTGATGCCAAGTCGGTGCTGGTGCAGTACCCCTACGTGCCCGCTGCCTGATAAGGCCATAGCCTGAACGGAAAAACCGCCCCAGTGGCGGTTTTTTTGTTTCCAGAATAGACCCACCTAACCCGGATATTTCACCGTAGTCCGTAGAAACGAGGACGGCATTGCCCTTGAAATGCCCGAACATCGAGGTATCGAATCTGGATGAGAGGACGGGCAATGCCGAAACCAAACTGTACACCGCAAACAACTGCCGATGAGGTCGGCGTGATTGATTTTGGCCGACTGGGCCGACGCAAGATCGAGGGCCGCTTCGATGGCGGCAGCATGACCAGCGACGCCGGGGTGATGCTGCTGGCCGAAGTGGACCGCAGGCTGGGCT
>NZ_NWBQ01000103.1 GCF_002837135.1 Macromonas bipunctata
ATTTACAAGGAAAAGCTCCAAGGGACTTACGTTAAAACGGTTGCTGGCAATGTCCTGATGACTGGCAAGGGTGGCGGAGAGTTGCGTGGATGGGCTGGAAATCGACCCCTGCTTGCTGAAACCATCCCGTTCATTCCTCAGATTCTTCGATCTGCAACTGAATACGAGGATGAACCACTCTCGAAAGACAGAAAAGGTGATTTTTATGCGTTCCGTAAATTTCAAGCCTTGCAGAAATTGCCATCGGGATCAACTGTAAAAGGGGTCGTCTCAGAATTCGGAATTTAAAGCACGTTAAGCCGCTTGGATCGGGCGCAGGGGTCTGAACTTGCCTGAGCCGATCTTGGCATTGCTGCGCCAGAGATAGTCGCCGGTCAGGTTGATATGCTCCCAGCCCAAGGGCGACAAGTATTGCAACAGGGTGCCATCGACGGACTGGCTGTGGTCGTTGATGGCCTTCGTGGCCCGCTCCAGGTAGACCGTATTCCACAGCACGATGGCTGCGGTCACCAAATTGAGGCCGCTGGCCCGGTAGCGTTGCTGCTCAAAGCTGCGGTCGCGGATTTCGCCCAGGCGGTTGAAGAACACCGCACGCGCCAGCGCATTGCGCGCCTCGCCCTTGTTGAGTCCGGCGTGGACACGGCGGCGCAACTCAACGCTTTGCAACCAGTCCAAAATGAACAACGTGCGTTCGATGCGTCCAAACTCGCGCAGCGCCACGGCCAGGCCGTTCTGGCGCGGGTAGCTGCCGAGCTTCCTGAGCATCAGCGAGGCCGTCACCGTACCCTGCTTGATCGAGGTGGCCAACCGCAAAATCTCATCCCAGTGGGTACGAATAGCCTTGATGTTGAGCTTGTCACTGCTGATCAGCGGCTTGATGGTGTCATAGATGATCTCGCCCTTCGGAATGTAGAGCTTCGTATCGCCCAGATCGCGGATCCGGGGCGCGAAGCGAAATCCCAGTAGATGCATCAGTGCAAAGACATGATCGGTGAAACCGGCTGTATCGGTGTAATGCTCCTCGATACGCAAGTCGGATTCATGGTGGAGCAGGCCGTCGAGCACGTAGGTAGAGTCGCGCAGGCCGACGTTGACCACCTTGGTGTGGAAGGGCGCGTACTGGTCGGAGATGTGGGTGTAGAAAGTGCGCCCCGGACTGCTGCCGTACTTCGGGTTGATGTGCCCGGTGCTGGCGGCCTTGCTGCCGGTACGAAAGTTCTGGCCATCCGACGACGATGTGGTGCCATCGCCCCAGTGCTGGGCAAAGGGATGGTGCAGTTGGGCATTGACCAGCTCGGCCAAAGCGGTTGAGTACGTCTCGTCACGGATATGCCAAGCCTGTAGCCAGGACAGCTTGGCGGCGGTGGTGCCAGGGCAGGACTCGGCCATCTTGGTCAGGCCCAAATTGATCGCATCGGCCAGAATGGCAGACAGCAACAGAGGCTTGTCCTTGGCCAGGTCACCCGACTTCAGGTGCGTAAAGTGTTGGGTGAAGCCCGTCCACTCGTCCACCTCCAGCAGCAGTTCGGTGATCTTGACGTGCGGCAGGCTCATCGCGGTCTGGTCGATCAGCGCCTGCGCGGTCTCGGGCACCGCCGCATCCAGCGGCGTGATCTTCAAGCCCGAATTGGTGATGATGGCATCGGGCAGTTCGTTGGCCGCCGCCATGCGGTTGACCGTGGCGAGCTGAGATTCCAGCAGCGTCAGCCGCTCGTGCAGGTACTGCTCACAATTGATGGCCACGGCCAGCGGCAGTTGACTGGACTGCTTGAGGTGAGCGAATTTCTCGGGTGGAACCAGGTAGTCCTCGAAATCCTTGAACTGGCGCGAGCCTTGCACCCAGATATCGCCCGAACGCAGCGCATTCTTCAGCTCCGACAACGCGCACAGCTCGTAATAGCGCCGCTCAATGCCGGCATCGGTTATCACCATCTTGTGCCAGCGTGGCTTGATGAAGCCGGTCGGCGCATCTTGGGGCACCTTGCGGGCGTTGTCGGCGTTCATGCCACGTAGCACCTCGATGGCGTCGAGCACGCCCTTGGCGGCCGGGGCGGCGCGCAGCTTGAGCACGTCAAGGAATTGCGGCGCGTAGCGGCGCAAGGTGGCGTAGTTCTCGCCGATGCGGGGTAGGAAATCAAACTCCTCGGGCTGTGCGAGCTTCTGTGCCTCGGTGACGCTTTCGGCGAAGGCATCCCAGGGCATGATGGCTTCGATGGCGGCGAACGGATCACAACCCGATTGCTTGGCATCGATGAGCACCTGACCGATGCGCCCGTACAGGCGGACCTTGGCGTTGACCGCCTTGCCCGATGCCTGGAACTGCTGCTGATGCTTGTGCCTGGCCATATTGAACAGTTTGCCCAGAATGCGGTCGTTCAGGTCGATGATCTCGTCGGTGACAGTGGCCATGCCCTCGACGGCAAGTGCTACCAGTGTGGCGTAGCGCCGCTGCGGTTCGAACCTCGCTAGGTCGGCGGGTGTCATCTGACCGCCCTCACGGGCGATCTTGAGCAGCCGGTTCTGGTGTACCCGGCGCTCCATACCAAGCGGCAAGTCCAGTGCCTGCCAAACCTTCAGACGCTCGATATGTTCGAGCATGTGGCGCGAATTGGGCTTGAGCGGTGACTGGCGCAGCCAGGCCAACCAAGTCATCTTGCCGTTGTCGCGGCGTGTGAGCAGTTTGTCGAGGCGCTGCCTATGATCCTCGGTCAGCGGATCGCTCAGAGCGGCATAAATCTGCCGGTTAGCGCGCGTGATGGCCTCGGCACAGATCCGCTCGATAACGCCGATTGATGGCAACAAAACGCTTTTGCTGCGCAACCCTTCAACCAGTGCAGTCGCCAGCACTAGGCCCTTGTCGGTTTGCCAAGCCAGGTCAGCAAGGCTGTGAACTGCTACCCGGTAATGTTTGGTCGTCGTAAAAAGCTGGAAGCCGAACACCGTTTGTAGTTCAAGCAGGTGCTCACGTCGTGTTTGCTCGCGCTGGCCATACATATTCCAGATTTCAACAGGCACTTTTAGTTGCGCCGCAACCAGACGCAATAAAGGGGCAGACAGTTCGTCGTCCACTCCGAGGATCACACTGGGATAGCGCATATAGCAAAGCTGTACCGCGAAGCCCAGCCGATTTTCGGGCTTACGATGCTGGCGAATAATGGCCAGATCGGTATCGCTCAACGTGTAGTAGCGAATCAGATCTTCTTGGGTGTTGGGCAACGCCAGCAAGCTATCGCGTTCCACCCCGGACAACATTGAGCGACGTGGCATGTTCAAGAATTGTGCAGGTACTGGTACAAAGTTTCACGGCTGATACCAAGGTCGCGGGCAATCAAGGCTTTTTGCTCACCTGCAGCGACGCGCTGCTTCAATTTTGCGACCTGCTCGCTGTTTAACGATCTCTTGCGGCCTCGATAAGCCCCACGCTGTTTGGCCAACGCTATGCCTTCACGCTGCCGTTCATGGATTAAAGCACGCTCAAACTCAGCAAATGCCCCCATCACCGACAACATCAAGTTGGCCATCGGTGAGTCCTCACCGGTGAAGGTTAGGCGTTCCTTGACAAAATCGATACGTACACCACGCAGGGTGAGGCCCTGAACCAGATGGCGAAGATCGTCGAGGTTACGGGCTAAGCGATCCATGCTGTGCACCACCACCGTGTCACCCTCACGCACGAAGGCCAGCAGTCGTTCCAGCTCGGGACGCCGGATGTCCTTACCCGATGCCATGTCGGTGAACACCTTGTCCACCTCGACCTGTTCGAGTTGCCGTTCTGGGTTCTGGTCGAAGCTGCTAACGCGAACGTAACCGATGCGCTGACCATGCACGATACCCTCCCGAGGTCGATGTGTCAGGATGAACTCTATGACTTTCGGAAATTTGTGTCAATCAATTCGAAAAACCATTCTATCCTGACGTTTCTGTACTATACAGCCTGACGCCAAATTGGGGTGTACTCCACTCTGACACCGGCAAGCTTCAGCACACCCCATCTCCAATGCCATCCCACGCCTTAACGTGCTTTAAATTCCGTTTTCTGAGACGACCCCAGGTAGGCGCACAGCAGTTGCTGGCCGCAAAACACGTACAGCGGCAAGTAGCAGTAGCTGTCGTAGTAGCCGTGGAAGAAGCGGCCCTCCTGCTGACCGTGCAGCGGGTTGTCGGTGGCATCGAAGTCCAGCACCACC
>NZ_NWBQ01000104.1 GCF_002837135.1 Macromonas bipunctata
CACAAATTCAGCACCGAGGTGGTGCGCAACAACGCCGCCATCTTCGTGGGCGACGTGGCCAGCGCCAAGCTGGTCAAAACCCGTATGGCCAAAAGCACGCTGGACGCGGGCTGGGCCATGCTCAAAACCATGTTGGGCAACAAGAGCCGTCAGGCCGGTGTGGTGTTTGAAGAAGTCAACGAAGCGTACACAACCCAGACTTGCTCGTGCTGCGGGGTGATACCCGCCAGCAGTCCGAAAGGTAGGGCGGGTTTGCGAATAAGGGAATGGACGTGCAGCGAATGCGGAGCGGTACACGACCGCGACGTAAACGCGGCGCGCAACATTCTCGCGGCGGGGCATCGCCGTCTGGCAGCAGGAATCGCCGTCCGCTAGGACGGGGAAGATGTCAAGCATATCAGGACGTGGGCAGCCAGCCGGTCTGGGCTGGGGCACTGGTGTCGCGTTCGAGCTTGATTTGCACGCCGGCGGCGGGCCAGGCCAGCGGGCAGCGCAGCAGACGGCCATCGCGCGCAACGATGGCGGTGCAGGTGGTGTGGCCTTGGGTGTAGGAGGCCACATCGTCGAGCTTTTTGACACGCCATGCGTTGGCGGGATGCGTGCCGCCGTCGTCTGTGGTGGGCAGTTCCACGGCCAGCCATTCGTCGCCAGCGGCCAGACCTGCGGTTTCGGCGGCACTGCCACGCAGCACGTTTTTGATGTGCAGGCCGTTGGCCTCGGTCACGCGCAGCCCCAGGCGTTGCGCGGTGGGAGCCGGTTCTTCGTTCCAGCGCACGCCGTGGGTGGGCAGCAGGTCGGCCAGTGGCAGGTCGGTGGTGCCGTGTACCCAGTCGGCCACTTCCAGCGCAAAGCTGCGCTGGCCCAGTTCTTTCAGGGTGGCCAGCAGGTGGGCTTCGGTCATGGGGCCAGCGTTGCAGCGCTGGTAGAGCTGGCGCATGACGGCATCGAGCGTGGTGTGGCCTTCGGCGCGCAGTGTCAGGTCCAGGCACAGGGCGATCAGCGCGCCCTTGGTGTAGTAGCTGACGGTGGCGTTGGGGGTGTTTTCCTGCACACGGTAGTACTTGGTCCAGGCATCAAAGCTGGCTTGGGCCACGCTTTGCACGTGTCGGCCCGGGGTTTGCAGCACCTGGTTGATGGTTTTGGCCAGCAGTGGCAGGTAGGCGGTGGTGTCGATCAGGCCTGTGCGCAGCAGGAACAGGTCGTCGTAGTAGCTGGTGAAGCCTTCAAAGAACCACAGCAGTTCGGTGTGGTTTTCGCGTTCGTAGTCGTAGCGCGCCAGTTCGGCCGGGCGCAGGCGCTTGACGTTCCAGGTGTGGAAGTATTCGTGGCTGATAAGGCCGAGCAGGGTGGTGTAACCGTCGCTGGGTTTGGCGCTGTTGGCAGGTGGTGTGGCACCAGAGGCTGCAGCGGTGCGGGGCAGGTCGCTGCGCTGGCAGATGAGGGCGGTGGAGTTGCGGTGTTCCAGCCCGCCATAGCCGTCCTGTGTGGTGTGCAGCAGGAACACATACTGGCCAAAGGGTGGGGTGTCGTCCGGGCCGTGCCAGAAGTCGATTTGGGCGGCGCAGATTTTCTGCGTGTCGGCCAGCAGGCGTGCGCCATCAAAACAGGGAGGCGCGCCGCTGACGACGAAGCGGTGCGGGATACCGCGCACTTCGAATTGGCCACTCCAGAAGGCACCGAGCTCGAACGGGCTGTCGGCGAGTTCGTCGTAGTCGGTGGCCACGTAGCTGCCAAAGCCGTGCGCGTCGGTGGCCAGCGCGGGCAGGCCGGTGGCCACTTGCCAGCCGTGGGTGTGCGGATGGCCCGCCACGCTGAGTCGGTGCGGCAGGTGGTCGTGGCCGTGGACGCGTAGGCACAGGCTGGTGGGGTTGAAAAAGCCGCGTTGTGGGTCGAGGTAAGCGGTACGCACCGAAGCGTCGAAGGCGTAGACCTCGTAACGCAGGGTCAGGGTGGTGATGGGGGCCGGCGTGTCGGCGGCGGCGTCGTCGCAGAGGCGGGGGTGGGGCACGCGCGGGCGGGCTTCCCAGGTGTTCTTGTTGAGTTGTTGCAGCGCCAGCGGTTGGCCGCCGCATTCGGCGCGCAGGTGTTGCAGGTGCTGCGCAAATTCGCGCACCAGGTAGCTGCCCGGGATCCACACCGGCAGGCTGAAGCGTTGCTGGCGCGCGGGCTGGTCGATTTCGAGCGTGACGCCGAACAGGTGCGCGTGCGGGTTGAGTACTTCCACCCGGTAGCGCACGGCGGCGGGGCTGGCGGGGGCTGCGGGGGCGGTGTGGGAGGTGGTCATGGGGTCGGGGTTGTGCTCACAGGGCGCCAGCGGCGAGCCAGCAGCTCAGGGCGGCGCCGCTGGAGAGGCGAAAACGCAGCGTCAGCCAGTGTTGCAGGCCCAGCGCGGGGTAGAGCTTGCGGTCGAACACGTAGCAGCCCACCAGCACCAGCCCCAGCCAGGCAAGGCCTGCGCTGGGGGGCATGAGCACGCCGGGCCAGGCCAGCAGGCTGGGCGTGATGCCCCACCAGATGGGCGAGACCTCGGACACGCCGTTGCGGCCCCAGATGGCACCCCAGTGGACGCCGCCCAGGAACGAGGCGATGAGCGCGGCGTAGGCCGCCATGGCCTGGGCGGCCCAGGGGCGCAGTTCGGCGTCCACCAGCCACACCAGCAGGGCCAGCAGGGCAAACGGGATCAGCCCGGCGTGGCCCAGGCGTTCGATGAGCAGGTGGTGGTCGCGGTTCACGGCAGGGTGGGGTGTGGTGGAGGAAAGAAAGGGCGTGGGGCGGTCAGTGTGCGGCGTTGAGCAGGGCTTCGAGCTTGTCGGCGCCCAGCGCACCGGGCACGCGGGTGCCATCGACCAAGAAGCTGGTGGGGGTGCCGGTGATGCGGTACTTGCGCCCGAAGGCTACGTTGCGCTGCAGCGCGCTGGTGTCACAGCTGGCGCTGGGGGGCGTGATGTTGCGCAGCATCCAGTCCTCGAACGCCTTGCCGGGGTTCTTGGCGCACCAGATGTGCTGGGACTTGGTAGTCGAATCCTGCCCCAGGATGGGGTAGAGGAAGATGTGCAGCGTGACGTTGCTGATTTTGGTCAGGTCTTTCTCGAACCGCTTGCAAAAGCCGCAGTTGGGATCCTCGAAGATGGCGAGCTTGCGCTGGCCGTTGCCGCGCACGATGGTGAACGCGTCTTTGAGGGGCAGTTGCTGGAAGTCCACTGCGCTGAGCTTGTTTTGCCGCTCTTCGGTCAGGTTGCTGCGGGTCTGGGTGTTGATGAGTTCGCCTTGCAGCACAAAGTCGCCTTGCGCATCGGTGTAGAGCAGTTCGCTGTGGTTGACGCGCACTTCGTACAGGCCGGGCATGGCGCTTTTGCGCACTTCTTCGATTTTGGGCAGGTTGGGCAGGCGTTCGCTCAGGTTTTTACGGATGGTGGCTTCTTGCGCGTGGGCGGTGATACCCAGCAGGCCCAACAGGGCCGCAGCAAGCGGGGCAAGGGCAGCGGCGCGCAGCCGGGGGCGGAGAAGGTGTGTCATGCGGTGGTGGTGTGGCCGGCGGCCTGTTGGGTGACCCAGTGTTTGAGGGGAGCGAGGCGGTCAAAGCCGCGCAGGCCCCAGCGGCGCAGCGCCTGGATGCGGCTGTCGCTGTGCTGGAACAGGCCAAACAGGCCGTCGGTGGCCCAGCCCATGGCGTTGAGGTCGGCCTGGCGGGCACGTTCGTAGCGGCGCAGCAGTTTGAGGTCGCCCAGCTCGCGCCAGTATTCGCGTTCGTGCAGCACCCGGGCCAGCGTGGCCACGTCGGCCAGCCCGACGTTGAGGCCCTGGCCCGCCAGCGGGTGCAGGGCGTGCGCGGCGTCACCGGCCAGCGCCACGCCGGGCTGCACCCAGTGCCGGGCGCGCGAGAGTTCCAGAGGCCAGCCCGCAGCGGGCCCTTGCAGTTGCATGGCGCCCAGGGCGTGGCCGCAGGCCTGGGCCACTTCCGCTGCCAGCGCGGGGGCGGGCAGGGCCAGCAGCTGGCGCGCGCGCTCTGGTGCCACCGACCACACCAGCGCCACGCTGTGCCCGCCGGGGCCGTCCAGCGGCAGCAGGGCCAGCACGGCACCGTCGATGAACCATTGCCGGGCCACGCCGCCGTGCGGGCGCTCGCAGTGCAGGCGCGCCGCGATGGCGGTGTGCGGGTAGGGGCGCACGTCGAAGGTAAAGCCCAGCGTATCGCGGCTGGTGCTGCGTTTGCCCTCGCACACCACCGTCAGCGCGGCGGGTGGGCGTTCGTGCAAGACGGTGATGCCGGGCTGGTAGTGCAGGGCCTGGGCCAGGCGCTGCTCCAGCGCAGGCACGTCCACGATCCACGACAGCGCCTGCGCGCCGCTGGCGTGGGCGTCAAAGCGCACGCTGGCATCGCCTTCGGCCACCCACATGTGTTGCACGGGGGTGACGCTGGGGGGGGCGCCGGTGGGGGCGCCCGGTGGCGCGTCGGGCCAGGCGCGCACCGACTGCAGCAGCGCGCGCGAGGCCGCGTTGAGCGCGTAGGCGCGGATGTCGGGCCCCGGGCCGGG
>NZ_NWBQ01000105.1 GCF_002837135.1 Macromonas bipunctata
ACCAAGGAAGCGCTGGAACGCGACATCAAGCATGTATTTGATAACTTTGGCGAAAAATACCAACTCGACTTTTGAAAAAACTTATTGTGCCCAACTTAACGGTGTGAGCAGTGCCTTTCATCCGTTGGTGCCGGGGGCAGTCAGCATGGGCGCAGTACGGCCTTATGTGCTGTTTGTCGGCGCGCGCAGCGCATACAAGAATTTTATGCCGCTGGTGCAGGCGATGGCGGTTTTGCGTGATTTGGATCTGGTCTGCATTGGTGGCGGAGCGTTAACCTCTCAGGAGTCGGAACTGGTGCAGCGCCAGCTTGGGGATCGCTTTGTGCATCACATGGGTGTATCAGATGCGCAACTCAACCAGTTTTACAACAATGCGTTCTGTCTTGCCTATCCGAGCGCCTATGAAGGTTTTGGTATTCCTGTGCTGGAAGCGATGCGAGCAGGCTGCCCAGTGGTGGCCATGAACAGTTCGTCGATTCCAGAGGTGGCTGGCGATGCTGCCCAGTTGTTGCCAGATGCCAGTCCCGAAGCTCTGCGGGAGGCTATCAATCGGCTCAATCAGTCGGGCTATCGTGAGCATTACCGCCAGCTTGGGCTACAGCGCGCCGCCTTGTTCTCGTGGGATCGTACTTTTGCCGAGACGTGCAAGGTCTATGCAGCTGTACGCGATAGTTGAAATATTAAATATTAAATTTAATAATTTTTAAGACGATATTGTGAATTACAGCTATCCACCAAAACAACCTCTAATCTCGATCGTTACTGCTACTTGGAATTGCGTTGGTACGATTGAAAGCTGCCTGCAGTCGGTGGCTGAGCAAAGCTGGCCGAACCGCGAGCATGTGGTGATCGATGGCGGCAGTAAGGACGGCACTGTGGCGCTGTTGCAAAAGTACAGCCAGCAAATCGGCACGTTGGTTAGTGAGCCTGACAAGGGCATCTACGACGCGCTCAACAAGGGTATCGCCCGTGCCAGTGGCGATGTGGTGGGTTTTCTGCATGCTGATGACCTCTATGCGCACGCTGATGTGTTGGCCAAGGTAGCACGTGCGTTCGAAGATTCGTCGGTCTGCGCCGTGTACGGAGATCTGCAGTACGTGCGCAAGGAAGACACTTCGCAGGTAGTACGGCATTGGGCCTCCTGTCCGTTTGAGTCGCGCATCCTACGCCGGGGTTGGATGCCGCCGCACCCCACACTGTACGTGCGCCGCGAGTGGTATCAGTGCATCGGCGGCTTCGATATCAACTACCGTATCGCCGCTGACTATTTCAGTGTGCTGCAACTGTTTACCCAGACGGGCTTCAAGGCAGTGCATCTGTCTGAGGTGCTGGTCAAAATGCGTATCGGTGGCGCTAGCAACCGATCGCTGAAGAACATCATCCGTAAGACCCGGGAGGACTACGACGCACTACGACGCTCCGACTTCGGGCTGCTTCCGGCGTGCAGTGCGCTGGTGATGAAGAACTTCAGCAAGCTCGGTCAGTTTTTTGGCAACGATTGAAATAATAAACAATGTGGCAGCGATTCCTCTGCATCTGGCGGTATTTACGCGCTCTTGAGGCTTTGCAAACCCGCACGGGTGCCCACGTGTGGAACTTGGGTACTGGTCACGGACACAGTGTTTTGGCTATGATTCGCGCTTTTGAAGCCGTCGGCGGCCGGTTGGTGCCGTACCGTGTGGTATCTCGTCGTCCCGGTGATATCGCCACTTGCTACGCCGATCCTACTAGGGCGGAATGTGAATTGGGTTGGAAAGCCCAGCGCGGCCTGTCAGATATGATGCGCGATGCTTGGCGCTGGCAGTCCACCAATCCCAATGGGTACAAGGCTTGAGGCCAGCCCCAAGGAGCTTTTTTTGACGTTCCCTTACGATGCGCTGCTGGTCGGTGCTTTGGTCACTTGTCTGGGGTGTGTGGCACTGGTGCTGACACAGCGCTGGCACGCCCGCTGGTCGATAGACGGTAGCCACGGCGTACAGAAATTCCACACGCACCCCACGCCTAGGGTGGCGGGCATTGCGATTGTGCTGGGGCTGTTCACCAGCAGCTGGTTCTTGTCTGCCGATGTGAAGGCTGTGCTGATGCCGATGTTGTGGGCCAGCTTGCCGGCATTTGTATTTGGTTTTGTCGAGGATTTGACTAAAAAGGTGGGGGTGCGCGAACGGCTGTTGGCCACCATTGCCAGCGGCATCTTGGCTTGGTGGTTCACCGGGATCAGCCTGGATCGGGTCAATGTTTGGGGCTTGGATGCGCTGTTGACGTGGATGCCTGTTTCCGTGTTGTTCACAGCTTTTGCCATTGGCGGCGTGGCCAACGCCGTCAACATCATTGATGGCTTCAACGGCTTGGCCGCCGGTGTGGTCATGATCTGCTTAGCGGCACTGGGGGTTTGCGCTCATCGGGTGGGTGACCCCACTTTGATGGTGGTCTGTATGGTGCTGGTCAGCGTAATTGCCGGGTTTTGGCTGGTCAATTTTCCCTTGGGCAAGATTTTTTTGGGCGATGGTGGTGCCTACCTGATAGGTTTTTGCTTGGGCTGGATTGCCGTGTTGTTGCCCATGCGCAACCCTGGCATATCGCCTTGGGCCAGCTTGCTGGCCTGTGCCTACCCGATTCTGGAAGTGCTGTTCAGCATATTGCGTCGGCACCGTCGTAAGTTGACCATCAAAAGT
>NZ_NWBQ01000106.1 GCF_002837135.1 Macromonas bipunctata
CAGGCATCAAAGTGACAAAAGAGACGACGGGGTGGACTGCGGTGAAATATCCGGGTTCAACGCTGACCTGTATCGGGCGGCTGTTGGCGCCACCCGACAGCGGAACAGGCACCGGCACCGACTCGGACACGGTTTGCGGTTGCACCGGCGGTCGCACTGTGGGCGGCGTGGGCAGACTGACGTTTGTAGCGGCCACCGGCGGTAGCGAGGCCATAGCCGAATAGGTGGGCGCTGCGCCAGACATTACCGGGGACGGTGAACCGGCCTGAACCGCGCCACCTGTTGCTGCTTTTTGTGATGGTGCAGCAGATTGAGCCACAGCGGTGGCACTGACGCTGCCAGTGTTTTTTGTGACGGCGGCGTAACGCGCATCAAGCGCATTTTTGTTGGTGGCAATGTAGTCGGCTGCGGTCTTGCTTTTTGCGCCGTAGTTGAGATTCATGGCCTTTTGTGTGCCGGATGAAAGCTCAGATTTGGCTTTGCCTTGTTTCGCACCACGAATTACCTCCATTGCAGCGCGCGGCCCCAGTTGGTGCATCATGTAGAGGTTTTCGGCTGTGACGGGCAATTTCTCGCCTTCCAACATGGCCTTGTTTTGCAGGGTCAGTTTCATGCCGCCTTCGATGTTTTGATCGACATCAAAGCGGTCTTTGATGCCAACACCCGATGCTGTTTGCCCAACAAATTGGTAAATGCCAATGGCACCCGTGCTGCTGATAGCGTTGGGGTTGCCGCCGCTTTCCATTGCCGCCATCTTTTGCATCATCACGGGGTCAAGGCCCGCTTTTCTCGCTTGCGCTGCAATCTTGTCTTGCACTTCCAGTGACATTCCGCTTTTCAAGTTGGCCGATGTATTTGCCCCACTGGATTTGAGGTTGCGGATTTGCGCGGCTTCTGCATCGGTATAGGTGCCGTACTTGGTCAGGTCGTCCCCACCTTTAATGCCGTCAAACATGGCTTTGTGCCGGTAGCCTTTGGGCATGATTTTTTCCAGCACAGAACCGGCTTTGGACGCTGTGACGTTGTAGGCACGCTCTACCGCTGGCGCGTACTTTTCCGCAGTGTCGGATGCGCTTTTAACGACGGCCTTGGCACCCTTGCCAATGGTGGTGTTCTCACCCGCCCATGTGGCACCGCGCTGCACCGCATCAATGGCTTTCTGCCCCGCGCCCTTGGCGCCTTGCACGGTGTTGGTGGCCACCGTAGCCACGGTTTGGCCTGATTTTTTCGCGCCTTCCTTGACCGCCGTCACCGCTGGTTTGACGAATTCAACCACCGCTTTTGTGGCCGCCGCTGCTTTGCTGGCCAGCGCCTCAGCCGCTTTGATGGCCGTGCCGATGACGGGCAAGTTTTTCAGGGCTTCATAGGCGCTCTTGAACAGGCTTGCAATCGTGTCCCAGCCCGATGTGGCGCGCTCTACAAACGACTCCCATTTGGACTTGGCACTGTCCACAAACCCTTGCCAGCCCTTGCCCATGCTGGCCACGGTGTCGTTGATGCCCGTCACCACAAAGTCCCACGCCGCTGCCATCTTGCCGGTCAGGTCGTAGGAGCGCAAATCGTTGACCCAGCCACCCACGTAGGTGCCGATGATCTGGCCCGCCTGGTCGCCCAAAAACGCGCCCACCACGCCGCCGATGACGGTGCCGACTGGCCCCAGTGCCGTGCCCATTGCCGCACCCAGCGCGCCGCCCGACAACATGCCAGCCAGCCCACCAATGGAGCGGCCCGCGTTTTCGTCTTTTTCCTTGCGCGTGGTCTCGGTGTCGGACTCGCTGCTGTAGATGCTGGCTGCTGCCCCCACGGCTGCAACAGCCAAACCTATCAGCGGAATTTTGGACAGAAAGCCTTTGGCCCCACCCAGCATGCCGCCGCCGCTCTTGCCGCCGCCTGGAACATCAATGGCACCGCCCGGCGCGGTTTTTCCAGTGGATAGCGGGCCTTTCAAGCCACCGGCGCCGATAGCTGCACCACCGCCCAGCGCCTTGCCCAAAAGGCCCGCCAAACCTTTGCCCGCCGCACCAATCCCCAGCGCATTCATTACCCCCTTGACCAACCCAATGATGGGGGCAAGGATGGCCAGTATCAGGCCCAAGAATCCGCCACCACCTTCGCCTTCAGTGGGTTTTTCTTCGATGGACTTCAGGCGCTTGTTGGTGTCCTTGTCGCTGATTGATTCGTCCTTGCGGAACAGTTTGATCTCGCCAAAGATGCGTCTGTACCAGCTTTCCTTGCGCCGCTCATCCCGCCCGCCAAACAGGACTTGATAGCCGCGCGCCATAGGCTGCGCCACCTCTTGCATGGCCTTGATGGCGGGGTCGGCTTCGTCGGTGCCGGATGCGGTTTCCTTGATGGCCGATGCGATACGGCCCGGCAAATCGGACAACAGGCCGGGTACGCCGGGGCCGTCTTTTTGGCTATACGCGCCGCTACCATCAACCGCTGAATCTTGGTCTTGCTTGGACAGGAATCGCCCGTTTGCGTCGCGTTGTCTTGGCTTCGGGGTGGCCACCGATACAGGTTTGGCCGTGGCTGCACTTTTGCCATTATTGGTACTGGTGCGGGCAGGCAGGCCGAGGGCGCCAG
>NZ_NWBQ01000107.1 GCF_002837135.1 Macromonas bipunctata
AGCCCAGCCTGCGGTCCACTTCGGCCAGCAGCATCACCCCGGCATCGCTGGTCATGCTGCCGCCATCGAAGCGGCCCTCGATCTTGCGGCGGCCCAGTCGGCCAAAATCAATCACGCCAACCTCATCGGCAGTTGTTTGCAGTGTACAGTTTGGTTTCGGCATTGCCCGTCCTCTCATCCAGATTCGATACCTCGATGTTCGGGCATTTCAAGGGCAATGCCGTCCTCGTTTCTACGGACTACGGTGAAATATCCGGGCTAGGGCTTCAACGTAACGGATGCGTGGCAGCTTGGTGTAGTTTGTGTGTCAGTGGCCGTGGTCACGCGGTTGCAACACGCCGGTCACAGTGGCGCCGTAGATTGCGCCTTTCACCCCCGCTGCGCCGCCATGAAGAAAAGCCACTCGATCCAGCCCACCCACCTGTCCCGCAAGGACGCCGCCCCGCTGGGCGGCATGCTCGACGAAGGTGTGCTCGAAGGCCTGATGCGCGACGACGCTCTGCGCTACGTGTTCCAGCCCATTGGCGACTTGCGCCAGGGCACGGTGTGGGCGCACGAGGCGCTGATCCGCGGCCCCAAGGATTCGATCTACCTGCGCCCGGAGCTGCTGTTACGCCTGGCCACGCGCAAGGGGCTGGTGCGCGAGTTCGACCTGTTCTGCCTGTGCCAGGCGCTCAAGCAGTGGGGCCAGACCGGCGAGAGCGGGCGGCTGTTCATCAACATCAGCGCCGACGCGCTGGTACACGCCTGCGAGCAGCACGGCGTGCACAACGTGGTGGACGAGGTGCGGCTGCACGGCATCAACCCGCAGCAGCTGGTGCTGGAGATCACCGAAGAGGAGCGCGTGCGCGACTTTGCCCAGCTGCTGCACGTGGGCCAGCAGCTGCGCGGCGCGGGCATACAGCTGGCGCTGGACGATTTTGGCGACGGGCGCTCCAGCCTGCGCCTGTGGTCGGAGCTGCGCCCGCTGTACGTCAAGGTCAGCCCCTACTTCTGCCACGACCTGACGCGCTACTCCGACAAGCTGCAGACGCTGCAGGCCCTGCAGGGACTGGCGCAGGTGTTTGGCGCGCAGCTGATTGCCAAGGGCATCGAAAACGCGGCCGACCTGCGCCTGCTGCGCGACCTGGAGCTGTCGTACGGCCAGGGCTACCTGCTGGGCAAGCCCGCCGTGCGCCCCACGCTCCAGCTGCACAACCACGCCCTGGGCGTGCTGCACGAGCGCCCCAGCGCCGCCCCACCGCCACCACCCGGCCCGGCCAGCGTGGCGGACAACGCCGCCAGCGCCCCCGGCACCGCCGGTGCCACACCCAGCGCAACGCCCAGCGCCACGCCCGAGCCCCAGGCCAGCAGCGGCAACGGCGGCAGCAGCACCGGCAGCCTGCAAGTGGTGTGGGCCCCCACCGTCCACATCAGCACCACCAACAACGAGGTGTACGAGCTGTTCCTGCAATACCCCACGCTGCACGCGCTGGCGGTGGTGGCGGGCGAGCGCCCGCTGGCGCTCATCAACCGCGAACAGTTCATGAACCACTACGCCACGCTGTACTTCCGCGAGCTGCACGGGCGCAAGCCGTGCATGATCTTTGCCAACCGCGCGCCGTGCCTGATCGAGCAGCACTACAACCTGGACGAGCTGCTGCGCGTGTTCACCTCGCACGACCAGCGCTACCTCAAGGACGGCTTCATCATCACCGCGCAAGGACGCTACATCGGGCTGGGCACCGGCGACCAGCTGGGCCGCACGCTGACCGAGGTGCGGCTGGAGGCCGCGCGCCACGCCAACCCGCTCACGTTCCTGCCGGGCAACATCCCCATCAACCAGCACATCGAGCGGCTGCTGGCGCACCAGACCGGCTTTGTGGCCTGCTACGCCGATCTCAACCACTTCAAGCCCTTCAACGACCAGTACGGCTACTGGCGCGGCGACGAGATGATCCGGCTGGTGGCGCGCCTGTGCGTGCAGCACTGCGACCCGCAGCGCGACTTTATCGGTCACGTGGGGGGCGACGACTTCATCATCCTGTTCCAGAGCGAGGACTGGCAGCAGCGCTGCGAACGCATCATCCGCGAGTTTGCCCAGCAGGCGCTGGCGCTGTTCGACGAACCGGCGCGGCTGGCCGGGGGCATCCACGGCGAGGACCGCCACGGCGTGCAACGCTTCTTTCCGTGTACCACGCTGTCGATTGGCCCGGTGCCGGTGCCCCCCGGCGCCTACCGCAGCGCGGCGGAAGTGGCCCACGCCGCCGCGCAGGCCAAGCACGACGCCAAGCAGGCAGACCAGGGCGCCAGCGGGCGCTGAACTCAGCGGCGCGGTGCGGTCGGCACAGGGGGCGCGGGCGGTGGCGTGGGCCGCACCTGGTGCGACCACACGTCGCCGGTGCTCACATCAAAAATAATTTGCCGGTGCCCAGCCCCAAACAGGCTCTCCGACATGATGGGGATGCCGTGCGCCTGCAGCAACGCGCGCGCCGCCTCGCCGTTGCGCCGGCCTATGTGCAGGGCCCCGGCGCGGAACTGGCCCGGAAACATGTTGCCGCCGCCAAACACCTTGGCCTGGCACTCCCGCGCTGGCACGCCCTGCTGCGACAGCTCGCGCAGCATCAGCCACAGCGCCTCGTCGGCGTAGCGCGCGTCCAGCGCCTGCGGGGCGCCCTCGCCCAAGCGGTGGTGGGCCGAGCACGGTGGCAGGTGCTCCAGGTGCGCCAGCCGCGGGCGCGTCGCTGTGGCCAGGTCCAGCGGGCTGCGGTACTCGCCCAGGTGGCGCGACGGCAGCAAAAAGTGCGACATGGCCCCAATGCGCGCCTTGGGGTGCCACAGCGTGATGGACACGCACGAGCCCAGCATGGTGCGGATCTGGTAGCCCGCATCGGCCACAAAGTACTCGCCGGGCTGCAGGAAGATGTCGATCAGATCGGGCAGGCGCACCATCGCATCACACCGGCTTGCGGTACACCGACGGCGCCAGCGGCTGCACCGCGTCGGTGATGTCGTTGAGCGTCTCGGCGTGCCCGATCAGCAGGTGCCCGCCCGGGCGCAGGGTCGAGACCACGCGCGCCACCACGTGGCGCTTGGTGTCGTCGCTGAAGTAGATCATCACGTTGCGCAGGAACACCACGTCAAAATGTCCCAGCACCGGCAGCGGCTCGTTGAGGTTGACCTGGCGAAAGTGCACGTGCTGGCGCAAGCCGCGCTCGATGAGCAGCGTGCCCTCGTACTCGTCGGTGCCGCGCAGGCAAAAGCGGCGCAGGTAGGCGGGCGCGATGTCGCGCGCGCGCGTCATGGGGTACTGGGCACGCTGGGCGCCGCGCAGCACGCGGGTGCTGATGTCGGTGCCCAGCACCTCCCACGGCGTGGCATCACCCAGGCAGTCGGCCAGCACCATGGCCACGCTGTAGGCCTCCTCGCCGCTGGAGCTGGCCGCGCTCCAGACGCGGAACATCTGCGCCCGACCCCGCGCCGCCAGCGCCTGCTGGCGCAGGAAGTCGAAGTGCTTGGGCTCGCGGAAGAAGTAGGTCTCGTTGGTGGTCAGCAAATCGGTGGCCACCTGCAGCTCGTGCGCGTGCGCGGGCTGGCGCAGCAGCGCCAGGTAGTCGCCGTAACGCTCCAGCTGGTGCAGGCGCAGCCGCTTGGCCAGCCGCCCGCTGACCAGCGACTTCTTGGACGATGGCAGCGTGATACCCGCCTGGTCAAAAATGAACTGCTGGAACTGCGCGAATTCGGCGTCGGTGATGGAAGGGCTGGGGTTCACGGGCAAGGCAACGCCCCGACGGCGGTGCCGGGGGCGGTATGGGGGTCGGAAGAAGGTTCGGGCGGAGCCGCGGGCGGCAGGCGATGGGGTCGGTCGGCCAATCAGGCGGTGGCGTCGGCCAGCAACGGTTCGGCCTGCGCCGCCACGCGCGCCAGCGCGCCGATCTCGTCGATCGACAGCACCTGATTCACGTTGAGCAGGATCACGAAGTGCCCGCCCACCTTGCCCATGCCCTCGATGAAGTCGGTGCGGATCTTGGCGCCAAAGGTCGGCGCCGGTTCGATCTCGCCGCGCGGGATCTCCAGCACCGCGTTGACCGCATCCACCACCACGCCCATGTCGTGGCTGTCCTCGCCGTTGCGCACTTCCACGATCACGATGCACGTCTTCTTGGTGATGGGGCTGGGCGGCTTGCCAAAGCGCACCGACAAGTCCAGCACCGGCACCACCGCCCCGCGCAGGTTGATCACGCCCCGGATGCACGCAGGCATCATCGGCACTTCGGTCAGCCCGCTGTATTCGATGATTTCCTTGATGCACAGGATGCCGATCGCAAAGGGCTCTCCGCTGAGCATGACAGCCACAGGCGGTCGTCCATAAACAACTCTTGGGCCACCCGCTGGCCATC
>NZ_NWBQ01000108.1 GCF_002837135.1 Macromonas bipunctata
GCATCCGCGTGTTCCGCCTGGCCGACAACGACACCACGCTGGCCGAGACCGACGCCGTGGAGCTGCGCCGCAGCGCCGCCAGCAGCGTCGAGAAAACCGGCAGCGACCCGGCCGAGCTCGACTTCGGGCAGGCCCGCGCCGTGCACCAGCAGTGGCGCATCACGCTGCGCAACGCCATCCAGCGCCGCCTCAAGGTGGACGTGGACACCCTGCGCCGCGACGACTGCTGCAAGCTGGGCCAGTGGCTGCACGGCCCCGCCAAGGGCCGCTGGGGCACGGTGCCCGCCTTCAGCGCGCTGGTGCAGCAGCACCGCGCCTTCCACCAGGAGGCGGGCAAGGTGGGCGACCTGATCAACCAGCAGCACTTTGAGCAGGCCCAGCGCACGCTGGAGCCCGGTGCCTCCTTTCACCAGGCCGGCCAGCAGACCATGCTGCTGCTGCACGAGCTGCAACAGCACGTCCAAGGTGGTGGCCCCGCGTCGGCGCCCAAGGCCGCCGCTGCCGCTCCTGTGGCGCCCCGCAGTGCTGCGCGCACACCAGCTCCCGCCGCCCGGGCCGGGGCGCAGCCGGTGCGGGTCGAGCCCTCGGCGCAAGGCGATTGGACCACCTTCTAAGCGATGTGCTGGGTTTGATAAGGTGGGTCAAATGTGCGGTTTTTCGGCGCCAAAACACCGGCCCGCAGGTGTGGACTTGAACAAAAAAGTACGAGAATAGCCCCACCGCACGTCACCTGGTTGCCGATACCGCCGACGCTCCTGACCCACCTGCTACCCCCATGCGCACCAACCTGCCGGTTACCCAGAACGGGTACGACTTTCCCGCCGACCAGACGCTGATCTCCGTCACCGATCTGAAGGGACGCATCACCTACTGCAACAGCAACTTTATCTCGGTCAGCGGCTTTGCGCGCGAGGAACTGCTGGGCCAGCCCCACAACCTGGTGCGCCACCCCGACATGCCCGAGGAGGCCTTCAGGGATATGTGGAAGACCATCCACGAGGACGGTCTGCCCTGGAGCGCGCTGGTCAAGAACCGGCGCAAGAACGGCGACTACTACTGGGTGCGCGCCAACGCCTCGCCCATGCGCAAGGGCGACCAGGTGGTGGGCTACTTCTCGGTGCGCACCAAGCCCCAGCCCGAAGAGGTGCAGGCCTACGAACAGCTCTACGCCACCATGCGCGCCGAGGCCGCCGCCGGGCGCCGCATCCATGTGCTGCACCACGGCCAGGTGCGCCGCACCGGCGGTCTGGCCGCGCTGGGGCGTGCCTTGCGCCCGCAACTGCACGGCAAGCTGGGCCTGCTGTCGCTGTGGGCGGCCGCCTTGCCCGCTGTGGCGGGCTGGGCCCAGGCTCCGGGCTGGGCGGTGGGGCTGGCGGCGCTGGCGGGCGCGGGCAGCGCCATGCTGGGGGCGTGGGCCCTCGTCATCCGCCCGATTGGCGAGGTGGTCCAGACCGCCAACCGCATCGCCGGGGGTGACTTGTCGCAGTTTGTCACCGTGGACAAGAGCGGCGAGATGGGCCAGCTGCAGCT
>NZ_NWBQ01000109.1 GCF_002837135.1 Macromonas bipunctata
CGTTGATGTGGTTCCACACCTGATTGACCTCGCGCGCCATCTGACGCAGCACGCGCGCGTGCTTGTCCTTGATGCGCAACTGGAGGGTTTTGGTGGTGGTGTTCACGCCGACGATGATACGGGTCGGCTACACAAAAGACAACAGGCCGTCCCGGCCTGATCGCTCGAACCTCGGGCTGAACCCCGAGGCTTGCCGCTCAGTCTGGGTCAAAAAAAAGCCGTCGTCTAGACGGCTTTTTTGTGCGCTGTACCGGTTGCGGGCGGCGCGTCGGGCAACAGGCAGGCTTCCACCACTTGCAGGTCGTTGTCGCGGGCAAAGTTGATGACGAAGTTCCAGGCCATGGCGTCGAAGTCGCGCAGGTCGGTGTGCAGCACCACGCACTTGGTGCCACCCATCACGGTGGGAATGCACCACGGCGAATACGTGAGGTGCGCACCAGGAGCAGCGCCGCCCGGGCGGAACTGGCTCATCACACCCGCCAGCCGCTCGACCCAGTCGCTGGGGCGAAACGTTTTGCCGTTGGAGGTCACGCCTTGGATCAAGACTTCTTTGGCGGAGGGGGAAATGGCCATAGCGACTGCCCTGTCAATAAAAAAAGCGCGCCGTGAACCGGGACGGCTGGCGCGCTCCTGATTCTATCTTATACAAGAGTTGGCGCGCTGTGCGCGGATGGGCGGCGCACACCTGGCCCACCCGCCGCAACCGGCTACCTGCGCAGCAGCACCAGCTGCAGCCAAGGGGGAATCTTGAAGCGCACGATGGCCACATAGGAAACGACATACACCAGTACGAACAGCACGCAACCTGCCACCAGCACCGGGGTCTGGCGCCACCACAGCGCCGCTGGCAGCACCGACAGCAGGGCCAGCGCCACCAGGTAGGGCGTAGTGCGGTTGTTGCGCGCGCGCATGCTGCGCGCCGGGTCAGGATGCGGCACCGGGGGCACCAGGCGGCGGTGCACCAGCTGGTGCAGGTGCAGCGCGTCGGCCTTGCCGGGCGAATCGCCCCGGCTGACCTTACGGTAGACGGAAAACAGCGTCTCCCAGACCGGGTACACCAGCAGCAGCATCACGCACCAGGGTGAGACCTCGGGGTGGCGGCGCACCAGCAGCACGCTGGCCACCGCAATCACGATGCCCCACAGGTAGGCCCCGCCATCGCCCGCAAACACCTTGCCGTGCGGGTAGTTCCACAGCAGAAAGCCCAGCGTGACGGCCACCAGCGCCAGCATCAGGTACACCAACTCCCAGTCCTGCACCTGCCACGCCACGTAGGCCAGCCCCAGCGCAATCAGCACCGCCACCGACGCCGCCAACCCGTTGTAGCCGTCGATCAGGTTGAAAGCGTGCGGCAAGCCCGCCATGGCCAGCAGCGCCAGCCCCATGCCCAGCAGCGGCACCTGTTGCCAGTAAGCGTCCAGCCAGAGCCAACCCAGGCGCGGCACTTGCGCGTCAAGCCAAGCCACCGCCAGCGCGGCGGCGAGCGCGCTGCACAGCAGGCGCCAGCGCACGGGCACGCGCTGGGTCACGTCCTCCAGCACGCCCACAATGACGACCACCAGCACCACCGCGCTCCAGCCGGCGGCCTGGTACAGGCTCAACCACGGCACAGCCCCCGGCACCAGCGCTTGCCAACCCCACCAGGCCCACAACACCACCAACCAGCCCGCCAGCATGCCCACACCGCCCAGACGCGGCACCGCACCGGCGTGAAAACGCTGCGGCGCATCGGACGCATAGCGGTGGGCGTGCCGCCCCACGCGGCCACCCAGCCAGCCCCAACGACACGGCAAAACCACCCCACAAACCCAGCTAAACCAGCATAGACCCTCGCATTTGGGCGCTATTGTCTGTGTTTCACCCCGCCATGTGGGGCCCAAACACCACCGCGGGTCAATGAAGCGTGTAAAAAGATGTCACCCAAGGCCACTAGAATGCAACGCTTGCATTGACACAGGAGTCGCTTGACATGACCGCTTCGCACACCGCCCCCGCCTCGCCGCATGTGATGAACACGTATGGCCGTTTGCCCATCGCCTTGTCGCACGGCCAGGGTTGCCGTGTGTGGGATGTCAACGGCAAGGAATACCTGGACGGCCTGGGCGGCATTGCCGTCAATACGCTGGGCCACGCCCACCCCAAGCTGGTGGCGGCGCTGCAGGAGCAGGTGGGCCAGATGATCCATTGCAGCAACTACTACCATGTGCCGCTACAAGAGACGCTGGCACAGCTGCTGGTGGAACGCTCTGGCATGACGAACGTGTTTTTCTGCTCCACCGGGCTGGAAGCCAACGAGGCCGCGCTGAAGTTGGCCCGCAAATTTGGCCACGACAAAGGTATCGAGAAACCCGAGGTGGTGGTGTATGAGAAGGCGTTTCATGGCCGCTCGATTGCCACCCTGAGCGCCACCGGCAACCCCAAGGTGCAGGCCGGGTTTGGGCCGCTGGTGGAAGGCTTCATCCGCGTGCCGCTCAACGACATCAAGGCCATCAAGGCCGCCACCGCCAACAACCCCAACGTGGTGGCCGTGTTTTTTGAAGCCATCCAGGGCGAAGGTGGCATCCACCCGATGAACGCGACCTACATGCAGGAGCTGCGCACCCTGTGCGACGAGCGCGACTGGCTGATGATGATTGACGAGGTGCAATGTGGCATGGGCCGCACCGGCAAGTGGTTTGCGCACCAGTGGACGGGCATTCTGCCGGACGTGATGCCCTTGGCCAAGGGCCTGGGCTCGGGCGTGCCGGTGGGTGCGGTGGTGGCCGGCCCCAAGGCCGCCAATATTTTTCAGCCGGGCAACCACGGTTCCACTTTTGGCGGCAACCCGCTGTCGATGCGTGCCGGGGTGGAGACCATCCGCATCATGGAAGAAGAGAATTTGCTCGAGAATGCCGCGCAAGTGGGCGCTTACCTCAAGAGCGCGCTGAAGCGCGATCTGGGCCAGCTGCCCGGCGTGAAGGAAGTGCGCGGCAAGGGCCTGATGCTGGGCATCGAGCTGACGCGCCCCTGCGGTGTGCTGCTGGAGCGCGCCGCCAACGCGGGCCTGCTGATGAGCGTGACCGCCGACAGCGTGATCCGCCTGGTGCCGCCGCTGACCCTCACGCAAGCCGAGGCCGATGAAATCTTGGCCAAGCTGGTGCCGCTGGTGCAGGCGTTTTTGGCAGAATCCCAACCATGACCACACTCAAGCATTACCTGCAGTTCAAGGACTTCACGGCCGACGAGTACGCGTACCTGTTTGAGCGTGCCGCGCTCATCAAGCGCAAGTTCAAGACCTACCAGAAGCACCACACGCTGAGCGACCGCACGCTGGCCATGATCTTCGAGAAGGCCAGCACACGCACCCGCGTCAGCTTCGAGGCGGGCATGTACCAGCTGGGCGGCAGCGTAGTCCATCTGACGACGGGCGACAGCCAACTGGGCCGAGCCGAGCCGATCGAGGACAGCGCACGCGTCATCAGCCGCATGACCGACATCGTGATGATCCGCACCTTCGGGCAGGACAAGATCGAACGCTTTGCCTCGCACTCGCGCGTGCCGGTGATCAATGGCCTGACCAACGAGTTCCATCCGTGCCAAATTTTGGCCGACCTGTTCACGTGGCTGGAACACCGGGGCACCGACGCGCAAGGCCGCATTAACCCCAACGCGCTGCGCGGCAAGACCGTGGCCTGGGTGGGCGATGGCAACAACATGGCCAACACGTGGCTGCAGGCGGCGGCGCTGCTGGGCTTCAAGGTTCACGTCAGCACCCCCAGCGGCTACGGCGTCAACGCCGAGATTGCCGGGGTGGACTGCGCGGACTGCTGGCAGGTGTTTGACCACCCGCTGGACGCGTGCCGGGGCGCCGATCTGGTCACCACCGACGTGTGGACCAGCATGGGCTACGAGGCCGAGAACGAGGTGCGGCGCCAGGCCTTTGCCGAGTGGTGCGTCACGCCCGCCATGATGGCGGCAGCGCAACCGGACGCGCTGTTCATGCACTGCCTGCCCGCGCACCGGGGCGAGGAAGTGCTGGCCGAAGTCATCGACGGGCCGCAAAGCGTGGTGTGGGACGAGGCCGAGAACCGCATGCACGTGCAAAAGGCGCTGATGGAGTACCTGCTGCTGGGCCACCAACCGATGGCGTAAGCCCCCGAAAGGACGACCATGAGTGCATGTCAAAGCTGTGGCGCTTGTTGCTCGTGGTGCCGGGTCGATTTTTCCAGCTATGAATTGGAAGACGCGGGCGGCACCGTGCCCATGGGGCTGGCGGTGGAAGTCAATAGCAGCACCGCACGCATGCGCGGCACCGACCATTGGCCCGTGCGCTGCGCCGCCTTGACCGGCCAGGTGGGCGAGCGCGTGGGCTGCGGCATTTACGAATGGCGCCCGTCGCCGTGCCGGGAGTTCGAGGAAGGCAGCGACGCCTGCCTGCGCGCGCGGGCACGGCATGGCTTGCCCGCATTGACCGACTGAGCCTCCGCTCAACCGCCACCCGGGTTGCACCGCCCTGCCCTATCGGCTCTTCAGGGCAACGTGCGGGGCAGCGACATCAAGGGGGAATGGCAGCGTTGGCGGCCAGCAGCTGCGCCAATGCGTGCGCCAGCGGTGCGGCCATCGGCACCATGCTGGACGCGTGCGGGATGCAGTCGGTGCTCCACAGGTGGGCCACACCTACCGCTTGCAACAACGCTGGAGCGCCGGGTGCCAGCAGGGCGTGGGTCACGGCCACATCGACCGACGCTGCCCCCGCCGCCAGCAACAGGCGCGCCGCCTGCGCCACCGTGTGGCCGGTGCTGATGACGTCGTCCAGCACCACCACGGCGCGGCCTTGCACGTCCAGCCCAGCGGGCAAGGCGATGCTGACATCGTGGTCGCCGTGGCGCACCTTGCGGCAGACGCCGCTGGCATTGCCATGCCGCGCTGCGGCCTGCGCCACCCATTGCTCGGCCTCTTCGTCCGGGCCAATCAGCAGCGCACCGGGCCGCTGCTGGTGGATCCAATCGGCCAGTGCCGGGGCACCGCTGACGACCAGCGGCTGCGCCACCGGCACGGCCTCGACCAGGGTGGCCACGCGGTGCAGGTGCGGATCCACCGTGATCAGCGCATCGAACAGACTGGCCAGAAAGGTGCCGACGATGCGCTGGCTCACGGCCTCGCCGGGGGCAAAGGCCATGTCTTGGCGCATGTAGCCCAGGTAGGGGGTGATGAGCGTGAGGTGCTGCGCGCCCAGCTCACGGGCGGTGCGGGCGGCCAGCAGCAGCTCCACCAGCTTCTCGTTGGGCTGGTGCAGGTTGCGCCACAGCACCACGCGGGGCGGCAAGGGCGTGGGCAGGCGCAGCTTGAATTCACCATCGGGAAAACGGTGGCGCTGCACCAGCTGGGGCTGCAGGGTGATGCCGGTTGCCAAGGCGTAAATGCTGTTCCAAGCCTGCGCCAGACGCTGTGCGGATACGGCTTCGTCGTCGAAATACAGCAGCGCCACGGTGGCGGGAGATGTCGCCAACTCGGCAGCAGTCGGGGAGGTGAAGGGCATGACGGACAAAGTCGGTACAGCAGGTGCGGCAGACGAAGCCGCCCAAGCAACTGGCGGGGCGAAAGGGAATGGCGTCATGGTGGGTGGCCTGGGCAGCGGGTTCAGAGCGGTTCAGAATTCGACGTACACGTGCGGCACGTCGGTGGCGGGGCCCAGGGTGTAGCCGCTGGCTTTGTCACTGGCCTGGCGGGCAAAGTCGAGGTCGGACGGGAAGGCGGCGTATACCACGTACAGCAGCTCACCCGCTGCCACCGGTTCACCCAATTTGCGCGCCAGATCGACCCCCGCGCCCTGCACCTTGGGCGCCCCGGCCAGGCGCGCAATGCGGGCGATCTGCAGGTTGTCGATGCCGGTGACAAAACCGGCCTGCGGTGCGCGCACCTCAAAACTGAGCGCACCGAGCTGGGGGTGTTCGTGGTCGAACGGCTTGGCGCCCTGGGCTTGGATGATGGCCTGCATTTTCTCCAGCGCGCGGCCCGAGTCGAGGATGTCGCGCGCAATGGCAAAGCCGTCGCCACCCCGGATGTCGGGGTCGCACTCGAGCAAGCGGCCCGCCAGCCGCAGGGCTTTTTGGCGCAAGTCCTGCGGCGCCAGCGGGTGGTTTTCCAGCACGCGCATCACATCGCGCGCCTCCAGCACTGGGCCAATGCCATTGCCAATTGGCTGACGGCCATCGGTGATGACCACATCCAGCGAGAGCTTGAGCCGGTCGGCCACGTACTCGAACAGGCGGCGCAGGCGCTGCGCCTCGGGCATGGAGCGCACCTTGGCGGTGGGGCCAATCGGGATGTCCAACACCAGGTGGTTGGAGCCGGCGGCGATTTTCTTGCTCAGGATGGACGCAATCATTTGCCCCGGCGAATCCAGCGACAGCGGGCGCTCGACCGAGATCAGCACATCGTCGGCGGGCGAGAGGTCGGCGGTGCCACCCCAGGCCAGGCAGGCGCGGTGGTCGCGCACGATGTCGCTCAGGCGCTCCAGCGGCAGCTCCACGTTGGCCAGCACCTCCATCGTGTCGGCGGTGCCTGCGGGCGAGGTGATGGCGCGCGACGAGGTCTTGGGGCACACCAGCCCGTGCGCAGCGGCAATCGGCACCACCAGCATGGAAGTGCGGTTGCCAGGCACGCCGCCGATGCAGTGCTTGTCCACCACCAGCCGTTCGCGCCAGTCCAGGTGGCGGCCACTGGCCACCATGGCGTCGGTCAGGAAGTAGATTTCCTCGCGATCCAGCTCGCCCCGGCTGCTGGCCAGGGCAATCGCATTTACCCCCGAGGCCGTAGCCCCAGCAGTGCCGCACGGTAGTCGGCGTTGCGGTCGG
>NZ_NWBQ01000011.1 GCF_002837135.1 Macromonas bipunctata
GGTGTTTGTGCAACAAAGCCATCCCGCATCAATTGTTTTGAATAGAACGAATTGCAGCAACGCCAAGACCTAAATTGCTGAAAATTTGAGTAATGTCTTTAGCATAACCCAAAGTTTTGTCAAAAGTAGAAATTGAAGGCGTTTTAGGTGGCACAACCACGGTATCACCAGGCATCAAACGCAATCCATTCAAACCACGCCCAAACCAGCTATTCTGACTGTTTGCTGTAACCACTGTACCGTCTGCCCGAAGTACAAACGTCTGATCCAGATCCGCATCGGAGGTTGGCCCAACAGCATTCAACACATCGGACACCGTACGGCCTGAGCGGTACACCAAGGCATTTTCGTTGTTGATAGCGCCATAAGCAGAAACAAAGCTGGGCAATGCAGGTACCACAATACGGTCACCATCTTCCAACGGCATGGTCGGCAAGGCTGCCAAACTCTGATCTTGGGTATTCAGCTCAAGAGCGACACGGCCATTGCTTTGAAAATTTCTAAGGCGACTGATTTGTTGTTGGGTGGATTGCTTCTGCAATTCAAAATTTGCGAGAGCTTTACTACCCAACTCTCCAGACAAAGAGGCTGCCTCAGATCCAACCTGTGCCGTGAGGGTTTGTTCAAGTTTAGAAATAATTTTGTTCAAATTTTCCTGCTGCTGCTTGCGCACACTTTCGCGGGTAAATTCCATGCCATACACGTACGCTTGAGGTGTCAATCCACCAATTCGTCGCAACAACTGGGGCAAAGTCTCGCCGGGCAACAACGGGTACAACCCAGGCGCAGCCACCTCCCCCTCCACCTTGACCATACGCAACTGCTTGTCCATCGGCAGCTGGATATCTTTGGTACTAAATACGGTTACCACATCGCCCGGCTGCAATTCAATATCATGGTTAGAGTCACGCTCCAATACCGCCTTACCCAAGTTGAATGAGATTAATTGATTTTCAAGGGTTTTTCTATTTAATCGCTCAATAGAAGCATAACTCCAATTGATGGACTCTAAGTCGTTTTTTATTTTTTTATTTACATCATCTACATCTATCCTGTCAACATTTTTGGCTACAAAATTTTTATTTTCGGAGATGGTTTTTTTTCTGTCATCAACCTGTACACGGGAATTTTTTTTGTTATAGTAATCTTTGACAATCAAAGCCTCAACATCAGGTATCAGATCACTGACGCGCATACCATTTTTATAAGCATGCCGAGATGGCGTATCTACACTGCCTTGAAGTGTGACAGCATTGGAAAATTCAGGACTGATACCCAACAAAGTGACGATATCACCATCTTTCAATGCGGTTGATAACCCGATATCATTGAGTGCCAAGTCCGCAACTTGACGCGGCGGTTGAGCCGAAGGCACCACGCGTTCCAACAGCGCTTTCTGACTTGTGGCTAAAACAGGTACGCCACCACCTTTGGCCAGAATATCTTTCAGTGTAGTTTCAGCAGGCTTGAGTTCGTAGATGGCAGCATGGTCAAAAGCACCATGAATGGCCACACGTGGTCCGACGGGAGGAATGACAATTACGTCACCTGTTTGCAATGCAACATCGGTCTGAGCGTTCCCTGCACCAATAAAATCGTACAAATCGAGCTGAGAAACGGTTTTCCCACCACGCTTCAATTGAATCTGGCGCATGCTGCCTTTGTTGCCGGGGCCGCCACTGGCAAACAAGGCATTGACCAAAGTACTCAAACTGCTGAGCGTGTAAACACCGGGTTGTGCCGCATGGCCAACCACATACACTTGAATACTGCGCAGTTTGGACACATGCGCTGCAACTTCTACGTTGGCCAGCACCTTGGTCAAATGGGCTTTAAAGACACCGTCCAATTGACCAGCTTGTACACCAACCAGAGACAAGGGCCCTACTCTGGGCACCATCACTTGACCTTGTCGATCTATGGTTAAATTCAAGTTCAGGTTGGTTGCGCCCCATACTTGCAACTGTACTTCATCACCTGGTGCCAGCACATAATTGACTGGTGCCGGAACGTTGGTAACGGGGGAAAAAGTTTGTGGCGTTTCAAACAGCTCTGCGCCGTAGATAGGCAAACGCTTTCCTGTAGCATTTTTTACAAACAGTTCAAACTGACTTGGCTCTTGAGGCTTAACAACGCGTGCCGCAGGGGATGTCAACGCTGTGGTGCTGTCAGACTGAATATTGGCACCAATACCATTGTTTTTCAGCGATTGCTGCGCCATCGCGGCCAACCCGTCGGTTGGCAAAGGTGCCGAAGCCGCAGCAAAGCCTGTTAAACCCACGGCAGACTCGCCCGGAACAGCAGGCGACATGTAGCCCGCAGCCGAATTTTGCGCATGAGCGGTTACAAAAACGCTGACGATTGCAGATGCAATACATGCACTAGTTGTTTTTTTCATTTTCAATGTAAATCTGAACAGTGTTCTGTAAAAAAGTTTTCAACTCAATAATGCCACTGGACACCAACGTGTCTGTCCTGAACAAACAGTTGACGATCGGTACGTGGCGCTGTGCTTGGAGCCCCCACCCAACGTCCAATTACATAACCCAGCAATCCACCAGTCACCGTATCAGACACCCAATGCTCCCGGCTCTGAACGCGACCATAGGCTGTAGCCGCTGCAAGCCCATACAACCAAGGGGAATCGTTGTATTCCGCCCAAGGCGTGACCAACGCCATGGCAACCGCCATGTGGTTGGAGGAAAAAGCGCCAGATCGTCCGTTAGGCCGATCACGTTGGGCCAAGGTCTTCAATGCCATACTGCCCGCTAGGGCATAAACTCCTGCATGCAGTGCGCGCTGTGCGACCAAGGAAGAAGCCTCCCCCACCACACCTGTGGCCAACGCGAGGTTGGTGACACCCAAAACAGCGGGAATAGCGTTGCTCACAGTGGCGGCGCGACTCCAGTGACCGTCGGTATGCTGATCAGCCCAACGCCGGGCTGGTCGATCCAACGCAGCACTGAGCCCGACCGCACCCGCCATGCCCAACCACGCTGAAACAGGCGTTTCTTGGGCTGAGCGCCACAAATCTGATGCTGTGTCTTTGGGACTGACCCAGTGACTGGAGTGCATAGCGCCTGTGGTGGCAGGCATTTCTCCGGAACGCAAACGCGAATCCAGAGCTGGCTGCAATCGCCAAGCGGATGGATCGCGCAAACGGACGATGTCGTGCAAAGGAAAACGGCGGGACAATCTGGCACCACCATCACGTGTCAAGGGTGACCAGATCAAGTTGGCCATACCACCTGTAGAACGCGGAAACATCAGATCGAAGGGAATTCGGACGTAAATGCCCTTGTCAAAACTGCCTTCGCCAAATTGCTGTGCGGAAATATTGGTCTTGGTGGCCCACGCACCTACGCTGACACCGTTGTCGAATCTGCGGCTGAGGTCAATCGTTATGCCAGCATCACCCGCCAAATAGCGACCTGCGGAAATTTGGGTTTGCAACCCAGACCAGCCGGTGTCCCAATACAAGGTGGCGTGCCCAGTGGTAGTACGGTAATCCCGCAAACCAAAGTCCTGTGCAAAATCACGTTGTTGCACATGGTTGATGTCCGTTCCGACCGACCAACTTGAATTCCATGGGCGGTAGTACCACTCTGCCCCTACCCCTGCAAACATGGACTCCAGCAAGCCACCGTACACACTGCTGTAATGCCCATCCCCCAAATCTGCCACCGTGGTCAGTTGGGCCAATGGCAGATTGACACGGGACGTGGTCACATAGTCTTTGACATGGGTACGGACACGCGGTAATTCGCTAAAACCACCAAACTTAAACTGGTCATAGTTGTCCAGCAAGCGCAGGTTCAGCTGACCAGCTAACCAAGTTTGTTGCGACCAACTGTATTCAGCGTAAGCACGGACACCCGTCTGGAACAGGATAAAACCATCGGGCCCCCCCAGACTCTGTGCATAGTAAGGCGACCATTCCAAACGGTGAGGTTGCGCAGATATGCTGGAAGCTTCCTCACTGAGGCTGCTGTCAGAGGGGCGTATGGTTTGCGCGGGCAGACGGGTTTCTTCTGGCACAGGGTACACACGGCCACGCAACCACTCAGCACGGTCTACGTCTACCGTAACCAAATTTAATCCTCTGTCCTGCAAACGGAATTCTATTTTCTGGAACGCTGCGGGCAAATGTGCGTGCAATACCGCCACCATGCGATCGATTCGCTCTTGGGTATAGGCCGCAAATTCGGTCTGCAATGTGACCCGAATCAGAGGCTGATTTTCTTGAATGTCCAGTACCGTCCAAGCAGATACCCCTTCCAACGTGCGGCGAAGGGTATCGGTAGCAGACGCTTGGACAGGAGGATCAATTGTCAAGCGTGGTAAAGGCGTGTCCAGCGTCTTAGGCATGTACATACGCCCAAAAGGCTGAGGGCCTGTGTGCAACGTCAGTGACAGGCCAAGACGCTGACCACGCTCCCATCCGACTCCCACATCAACATAGGGGCTGTAACGCCATGTAACCCCAAAATTGATGGGGGAAGATGTTTTTTGCGGGTTGTTCAATGGCTCCGATTGGTAGTTGTTGCCATCAATTTCGGCCTTCAGCAACCATTGTGGCGAGGCTTGGTACTGCACACCACCAAACAGCGCCACCGACCCCTTGAAAAAGGCTTTGGTGCCAATCTCACCCCCTACATCGCCACCTACGCCAGTAGGCCGGTGGTTCCAATCGCTGCCCAGCAGTCCCGACAAGGGGTTGCGCAAATTGGCACGTGAACCCATGTTGCCCCAAGCGAGCCCCAAGGAAGTGTCCAAGTTGCCCCAGCGCTTGCTGGCCACCAAATATTCCGAAGAGAAAAGTCCCGTACCGCCAATGTCACGGATACCCAGTGCCACCTGTGGCTGCCATGCACCGGACTCGGGCAACAGCTTAAGTTTTAGATCAATGGATTTGTCTTTGAAATCTTGATCGCCAGAAAAATCTTTGGGGCCATACAAGCGGTTAGCGATGTTGGTGTAGCGAAACCCAGCCTCCAGCCAATCAAATGGCTGCAACATGATGGTGCCACGGGTGTACGGGGACACGTGTGACAACGTAAAGCGTGCGTTGCCCGCTTCGGCCATGCGAGCGGTAGGCGTTTGCAGCAAACCTGTTTCGCCCCAGTCGCTGGCAGAAATGGCCAAATCGGACATAGGACGTTGCGGGATGGTCACATCGACCTCACGCGCTACCGCTATTGGAGCAGGCGCAGGGTGATGCTCCACCAGATATTCAAACGGTGGCAACGTCGCCAACCACTGCAACTGGGCGGGCAACGTGTACAGCGTAGGATGGTCTGCACCGGCAGGTACTACCACCCAGCTACCGGGCTGAGGATGGGGCTGGCTGTGTTCGCTGTAGGGCTGAACGCCCACCACATGGGTGGTCATGTCGGGCTGCGCCAAGCCGACATGAGAAATGTGTGATGGCAAGGAAAAGCAAGCTTGCACATAGGATTGGGCGTAAGCCTTGTCCACCCAAGGTACAGCACACACTTGGCCATCGGGCAACACCACCGCCACTTGTTGCACATTAGGATACGTTTTGAGGGTCTGATCCAGCTCCAGCGGCGGATCGTCACGCAAGGAACCTATGAGCGCCAGCGGGTTGGAAGAAGCCAGCGGGGTACGACCCGTCACAGGCAAAGACAACCACCAAGCCAGCCAGTCATTGCTGTAGGCCGTTGCGGCAGCATCCAAAGCTTGTTGCTTGAGCTGCGCTTGGGGCCGACGCTGCTGTGGCACCAACCAATGCGCCACAGGCGGCTCGACCAACGCATCACTGCTGCTGGCGTTGAGCAACCATTCGCCGACGGTGGCAGGCTGTGGTGGCACGGATTGGGCCAAGGCCGGTGCCGAACACACCAAACAACAGGCAACACACACCGCAGTGCGAGAGGGCAATACAAACTCAGACATGGTCAGCTGGCAGGCAAGGTGTAATCCATGGGCCAGCGGTAGGTGTGCAGACAGACATCAGGCGACCAGCAACGGTAGGCGTAAACTGGCTGTGTCGCGCCTCGGTGCTGCGCAACAGCAAAGTAAGACGGGACAACGCCAGGAATTTTGTACCAATCCAATTGCCCCCAAGGTGCGGCTTGGCTTGGCAATGCTGGACGTGCCTGCTCTGGAACTTGTTGCCACTCAACAGAAACAGGCACTGGCTGAGAAAGCTTTTGGGGCAACAAATCGTTGGGCAATCCGTGCGTAGCGTGCGGCACCACATTCATGGTTTGAATAACCTGATGGTTGGCTCCCACCCAAGTCTCAAGCAGTCCTTGCGTCGGTACATGTTGATGCGACAACGCCAGCAGTGCCAGTGGACCGTCTGAGACGTGCGCCACCAGATAACGCATGCTGGGGTTTAAACCCGTTTCAAACGTGGGAAACTGTTTGACAGCTTCAGCGCGATTAGCCTGCCAGAGCTCCAACAACTGAAAACGGCTTTGACAAGCCACCAGCAGCACACTGACAGACGAAAAAAAGACCATCGAAACGATGGTCTTGTGCCTCAACAGCACAGATTAATTCGTACCGGTAGTACCTGTGGTACCGGTAGTGCCCGTGGTACCACTAGAACCATCACTAGCCACAGCAGCCACAGCAGCTACAGCAACCACAGCCAGAGCGACGGTGGTAGCGGTTACGGCACCAGCGGCGGCACCAGCAGCTACACCAGCGCCTGCCGGCGCACCAGCGCCCGCTGCGGCAGCTGAACCACCCGTTTCAGTTTGGGCATGGGCCAGAGGAGCGGTTGCCATGGCCAGAACAGCCAAAGAAGCCAGAATTTGCTTGATCATAAAAACCCCTTTCGGTAAAAGTATGACTTATTATTACACAATGCATCAGGAAACAGGATGTTGCAATGGGCATTGCGCCACTCACAATACCTCAGCCAACATGCGCTGCACACCCTGTTGCCACGGGGGCAGTGTCAAGCCAAAGGTGTGCCGGAGCTGGGTGGTGTCGAGGCGCGAGTTGTGCGGGCGTTGCGCCGGGGTCGGGAAGGCGCTGGTGGGCACGGGGTCGATGGTGTTGACCTTGAGGGTCAGCTCGGGCTTGAGGGTGCGGGCGGCGGCGATGACGTGGCTGGCGTAGCCGTGCCAGGTGGTTTCGCCCGCAGCGGCCAAATGGTACACGCCCTGCCCTTGGCCGGTGTGCAGCACGTGGCGGATGGCGTGGGCGGTCACGTCGGCGATGAGGTCGGCACCGGTGGGGGCACCGAATTGGTCGTTGATGACGGTGAGGCGTTCGCGTTCGGCGGCCAAGCGCAACATGGTCTTGGCAAAGTTGCCGCCGCGCGCGGCATACACCCAACTGGTGCGAAAGATGAGATGGCGACAACCGCTGGCTTGAATGGCTTGTTCACCTTCCAGCTTGGTGCGGCCATAGGTGCTGAGCGGGCCAGTGGGGTCGGTTTCCTGCCACGGGGTGCTGCCGCTGCCATCAAAGACGTAATCGGTGCTGTAATGCACCAGCCAAGCGCCCACGGCCTGCGCTGCTTGGGCCAGAACTTGCGGCGCTTCGGCGTTGAGGCGACGGGCGAGTTCGGGTTCGCTCTCTGCCTTGTCCACGGCGGTGTGGGCGGCGGCGTTGACGATGACATCCGGGCGCAGCACTTGCACGGTGCGGATCAGGCCATCAAGGTCGGTCAAGTCACCGCACAGCGCAGGTGCGTTGGCATCGGTGGGGTGCGGTGTGCCGTGGCGGTCCAGGGCAATGACCTCGCCCAACGGGGCCAAGCTGCGTTGCAGCTCCCAGCCGACTTGCCCGTTTTTGCCCAGCAGCAGGATGCGAGGCAACGGGCGCGGTAAGGTAGACGAGCCTGTGCCAGTGTCGCTCATGCCACGCTCCCGGCGTATTGCTTGCTGACCCAATCGCGGTAGCTGCCGTTTTGTACATGAGCCACCCAGTCCGAATTAGCGAGATACCACTCGACGGTCTTGCGGATGCCGGTTTCGAAGGTCTCAGCGGGTTTCCAGCCCAGTTCGCGCTCGATCTTGCGCGCATCGATGGCGTAGCGGCGGTCGTGGCCGGGGCGGTCGGTCACGTAGGTGATCTGGGTGGCGTAGGAACTGCCGTCGGCCTTGGGGCGCAGTTCATCGAGCAAGGCGCAAACGGTGTGGACGATCTCGAGGTTGGGTTTTTCGTTCCAGCCGCCAATGTTGTAGGTTTCGCCCAAGGTGCCCGCCTCCAGCACACGGCGGATGGCGCTGCAATGGTCTTTGACGTAGAGCCAGTCGCGGATTTGCTGGCCATCACCGTACACCGGCAACGGTTTGCCTGCCAGCGCGTTAACGATCATCAGCGGGATGAGTTTTTCGGGGAAGTGGTAGGGGCCGTAGTTGTTGGAGCAGTTGGTGGTGACCACCGGCAGGCCGTAGGTGTGGTGCCAGGCACGCACCAGGTGGTCACTGGCCGCCTTGCTGGCCGAGTAAGGGCTGTTGGGCTCGTAGCGGTTGTCCTCAGCGAAGGGCGGATCGTCCTTGGTCAGGGAACCATAGACTTCGTCGGTGCTGACGTGCAGGAAGCGGAAAGCGGTCTTGTCGGCCTCGGGCAGCGCCAGCCAGTAGGCGCGCACAGCCTCCAGCAAACGGAAGGTGCCGACGATGTTGGTCTGGATGAAGTCTTCCGGGCCGTGGATGGAGCGGTCCACATGGCTTTCGGCCGCAAAGTTGACCACAGCGCGCGGGCGATGCTGTGCCAGCAGTTGCGCCACCAACGCGCTGTCGCCCAGATCGCCTTGCACAAAGATGTGGTTGGGGTTGTCTTGCAGGGAAGCCAGATTTTCCAAGTTGCCGGCGTAGGTCAGCTTGTCGAGGTTGACGATGGCCTCACCCGACTGGGCCAGCCAGTCAAGCACGAAATTACTGCCGATAAAGCCTGCACCGCCTGTCACCAGAATCATGTTGTTCACCCTTGTTGTGTCGAAAATCTTTTGATTATCCGTGATGCAAGGGCCGTTCAAGTTGGCTAACATGGGGTTTTGCGACGACGACAAGGGACAAGCCATGCAATTGAACGAGACCCTGTTGCGTGCCACGGACACGCTGACCGCCCTGCGACGCGACTTGCACGCCCACCCCGAGCTGTGTTTTGAGGAGGTGCGCACCGCCGATGTGGTGGTGCGCCAATTGGCGCAATGGGGCATTGAAGCGCGCTGCGGACTGGGCCAGACCGGCGTGGTGGCGGTGGTGCATGGCCGCGATGGCGGAGCCTGTGGCCGTGCGGTCGGCCTGCGCGCCGATATGGACGCGCTGCCGATGACGGAACTCAACACCTTTGCCCACGCCAGCCAACACCCCGGCAAGATGCACGGCTGCGGCCACGATGGCCACACCGCCATGCTGCTGGGCGCGGCCCAGGCGCTGGCACAGCAACGCGATTTCGATGGAACGGTGTACCTGATCTTCCAGCCCGCAGAGGAAGGTGGTGGCGGAGCAAAACGCATGATGGACGATGGGCTGTTCGAGCGCTTTCCGATGGAAGCGGTGTTTGGGTTGCACAACTGGCCGGGGTTGCCCGAAGGCACGTTTGCCGTGAGTGCCGGGCCGGTGATGGCGTCGAGCAACGAGTTCAAGATCACCATTCGGGGCAAGGGCGGGCACGCTGCCATGCCACACAACACCATCGACCCGGTGCCGGTGGCGTGCCAGCTGGTGCTGGCGCTGCAAACAGTAGTGAGCCGCAACACCAAGCCGGTGGAAGCGGCGGTGGTGTCGGTGACGATGATCCACACCGGCGAGGCCACCAACGTGGTGCCCGATGTGTGCGAGATCCAGGGCACGGTGCGCACCTTCAGTGTGGCGGTGCTGGACATGGTGGAGCAACGCATGCGCGATATCGCACAGCACACCTGCGCCGCGTTTGGGGCCAGCTGCACGTTTGAGTTTGAACGCAACTACCCGCCTACCGTCAACAGCGCCGCCGAAGCCGCTTTTGCGCGGCAGGTAATGCTGGACTTGGTGGGCCCGGAGCGCGTGCTGGCGCAAGAACCCACGATGGGCGCCGAAGATTTTGCCTACATGTTGCAAGCCAAGCCGGGGGCGTATGTGTTCCTGGGCAACGGCGAAGGCGCACACCGCGCCGGTTACGCCGGGGGTGGCCACGATGCTGGCCCCTGCACGCTGCACAACCCGCGCTACGACTTCAACGACCGGCTGCTGCCCATCGGGGGCACGTATTGGGTGGAACTGGCGCGGCGCTGGTTACAGCAGCCTGCCGCCTGAACCAGCAACGCCACCGCTTTAAGCTGGTTGCTGCGCCAACCGGTGTGCGGCAATGGCCAACAGGCCGTCGAAGATCAAGCCATCCACCAGCTCGAACGGCACGGTCATGCTGGGGGCCATTTTCCAGCCCGCACCGCCGGTCATGATGCACACAGGCTCTTGGCCGGTATGTTGGCGCAGGTTGTCCACCATGCGGTGAACGGCACCGGCAATGGCAAAGGTGCCGCCACTGGTCAGTGCATCGCTGGTGTTGGTGGGAAAGTTGCACACGTTGCCGGTGGGCACGTGCAGGCCAGCGGTGCCAGATTCCAGCGCGCGCAGCATGATGCCATGGCCAGGCAGGATGATGCCCCCCAGGAACTTGCCGTCGGCGTCGATGGCCTCGACCGTGACGGCGGTACCCACCATCACCACCACGCAGGGCTTGTGGCCATCACCGCGCGCCAGCAGGCGTTGGCGGGCGCCAATCATGGCCACCCAGCGGTCGGAGCCCAGGCGCGAGGGGTGGTCGTAGCCGTTGGTCAGGCCCGCCTCGGTGGCACTGGAGACGACCCAGCGTGGGTGTACGTCCCAGACTTCAAGCTGCTCCTGCACCCGGCGCTTGACGGCGTCACCCGCCACGGTGCAGCCCAGTATCCATTGCGGCGCGGGCAGGCGGCGCCAGTCGCCTTCGGCCAGCGATTCAATGTTTTCCAGAAACTGCACCCCGTGCGCCAGCAAGGGGGCATCGGCGCGGGGGGCTTCGTACAGCGACCATTTGAGGCGCGTGTTTCCAACGTCCAGGGCAAGAAAGCTCATGGACGTGGATGATAGTCGGCTTCGGCCTCAGTTCTGGCGCCACGGCAGTCCGTGGAATCGCCAGCCACCCAAGTGACCACGCTGGCCGTTGGCATCGGGGTCGCCTTCAAAGCCTTCGAGGATGTTGTAAGCGGTCAGGCCAAGTTCGGTGGCGCGTTGGGCGGCGGCCACGGAGCGCACGCCGCTGCGGCACAGCATCAGCAGTTTCTGGCCGTGGGCAGCGGCTTGTTGCACTTCGGCATCAAAGTTGGGGTTGGCCTGCATGCCGGGCCATTGCTTCCAAGCGGCGTTGAGGGCACCGGGCACAAAGCCGACCCAGGCACGTTCGGCATCGGTGCGTACGTCCACCAACACCGCTTCGCCCGCCTGCACCCATTGCCAAGCCAGTGGTGCCGACACATCGCCCGCGTAGCCGGTGGCGGGACGCGGTTGCATCAGCAAGGCACCGTCCACGTCGTGACGCAGGCCGGAGCTGAGGTTGGCGGGCACCGCTTCGTCGATGCGGCGCGGCCGAGGCAGTTGCAGCCCGGCCATGATGGCAACGAACTCGGCCTCGGTCTTGCCCGCCACGCGGGCGTTGGTGGCTTTTTCTTGCCCGATGCTGGAGTGGCTGCGGCCCTGGTAGTCGTGGCCGGGCCAGACCAGGGTGTCGTCAGGCAAGGCCAACAGCACTTGCGTCAGGCTGTGGTACATGGCCTGCGCACTGCCGGATTGGAAGTCTGTGCGGCCACAGCCGTTGATGAGCAGGGTGTCGCCGGTGAAGGCGTGGCGCTGTTCGCCGTCGTCCCAGGTGAAGGACATGCTGCCCGCCGTGTGCCCGGGCGTGGCCAGGGCGCGCAGCTGGTGGCGGCCAAAGGCCAAGGTGTCACCGTGCTGCAGTTGCACCGAGGCGTTGCCGATGCCGCAAGCCGCCGGGGCGGCGGTGCGCGCGCCGGTGTGTTCGGCCAGCACTGCCGCGCTGGTGATGTGGTCGGCGTGGGCGTGGGTTTCCACCGTCCACAGCAGCTTGAGGCCGTACTGGCGCAGGGTGGCCAGGTCGCGCTGGAGCTGGGTGTCCACCGGGTCGATCAGCAGGGCCTCACGCGTCACGTCGTCGAACAGAATGTAGGTGTAGGTGCTGGAGTCGGGATCGAACAGCTGGATGGGCAACATGGGCGGGAACCTCGCAGGTGAAGGGCCAAGGGGTGTTGAACGGGTGAACCTTGGCATTTTTACACCAAAGAGGCAAAACGGCCGGTTGGTGCGAAAATACTGGTATGGGTTTGTTTGTTAATGCAAGGAGCGTGTGATGCACCCTTATGTACAGGCCGCCGTGGGTGGCGGGTTGATTGGACTGGCCAGCTGGCTGGTGCTGGCCGGGCTGGGGCGGGTCACTGGCATCAGCGGCATTGCCTGCGGGGTAATGGGCCCGCAGACGCCAGCGGTGCGCTGGCGCTGGGCGTTTCTGGTCGGGCTGGTGGCGGGCGGCACGCTGTTCGGGCTGTGGCTGGAGCCGCCGACGCTGCCCGAGCGTTCGCCGCTGCTGCTGCTGGCGGCGGGGCTGCTGGTGGGCTACGGTACGGTGCGGGGCTCGGGTTGCACCAGTGGCCACGGCGTGTGCGGGCTGGGGCGGCGCTCCGTGCGTTCGCTGGTGGCGGTGCTGACGTTCATGGCCACCGCGTTTGCCACCGTGTTTGTGATGGGACAACTGTAGTCAATCACCCCGTCCTAAAGGACGAGGCTTGGGCATTAATTGCTTGAAGCCTGAGATTGATCAGACCGAGTAGTCGAAAAGCTACTACGTTGCCAGTAAGTACAAGACTCACCTCGGAGTGCTTCCTCAGCTCTGAGCTCTGAAAGTCGCAGCAGCAGACAAGCGTCGGGTACGTACGAACCGGGCTGCGATAGGCACTCAGGTGCCAAGCTGGCTGACAACATGGTCGAGGGGAGCGATGCCGCAAGGTATCTGTCACAAGGCCCGTAAGGGCAAAGCTGTATCCAGCCGGTAGCTGTGCTGTTCACAGTGTGTAGGAGATGTCGTGGCTGTATTGGTATTGGATCGCAGCGGTAAACCTTTAATGCCTTGCAGCGAAAAGCGTGCGAGATTGTTGCTCGAGCGTGGTCGTGCCCGGGTGCATCGCGTCGTGCCGATGGTCATACGCCTGGTTGACCGACAGGTGGCGGACTGTACGCTGCAGCCGGTGCGCGTGAAGTTGGACCCAGGCAGCAAAACCACGGGCTTGGCATTGGTGCGTGACGCGGAGCGCATTGATGTCACCACGGGTGAGATTCAGCGGGAAGCCGCTGTCCTAAACCTGATGGAGCTGGTGCACCGTGGGCGTCAGATTTCAGAAGCATTGAGTGCGCGCAGCCGTATGCGCAGGTGTCGTCGCGGCAATTTGCGCTACCGAGCTCCTAGGTTCTTGAACCGGCGCAAGCCGCAAGGTTGGTTGCCACCGTCACTGCGGCATAGAGTGGATACCACCGTGGCTTGGGTCGAACGTTTGCGGCGCTGGACGCCTGTCGTGGCCATCTCTTCGGAGCTGGTGCGTTTCAATATGCAAGCGCTTGCCAATTCCGAGATTGCTGGCGTAGAGTACCAGCAAGGCACGCTGGCAGGTTACGAAGTACGTGAATACCTGCTGGAGAAGTGGGGCCGCAAGTGTGCTTATTGTTGCGCCACTGAGGTGCCATTGCAGGTAGAGCACATCCAGCCAAAGGCCCGAGGTGGAACTAACCGCATCAGCAACTTGACCTTGGCGTGCCGACCGTGCAACGAGCGCAAGGCAGCTAGGCCGGTGCAAGAGTTTCTAGCTAAAGAGCCGCAACGGCTGGCGAGCGTCCTAGCGCAAGCCAAACGTCCCTTGAAAGATGCCGCTGCCGTCAACACCACCCGGTGGGCCTTGGCCAATGCGCTCAAAGACACTGGCTTGCCGGTCGAACTGGCTTCAGGCGGTCAAACAAAATACAACCGAGTTCGCTTGGGGTTGCAAAAAACCCATGCCTTAGATGCGGTTTGCGTGGGTGTAGTAGGAACAACCGTGACCCACAGCCAACAACCGACGTTGACGATCACGTGTACGGGGCGAGGCAGCTACCAGCGCACACGCCTGGATCAGTACGGCTTCCCGAGAGGCTACTTGATGCGAACCAAGCGCGTCAAAGGCTTTGGGACTGGTGACATGGTGCGGGCTCACGTCACTTCCGGCAAGAAAGTCGGCAACTATGTTGGTCGTGTAGCGGTACGCGCGAGCGGCAGCTTCAACATTCGCACCAGCGGCGAATTGGTGCAAGGCATCTCACACAAGTATTGCCACTTGGTGCAGCGCGCCGACGGCTATGGCTATTTCTTCAACTACAGGGCATAACGAAAAAGGATGCGGGTAAGGGTCGTGCTAGGGCACGACGCGCTCTGCCTCCCCGGCATGAATGCCGAGGTTTCCCGCGCAGCTTTGATGACAACAACGACGCTGAATCCGAATCAACCTGCCAACAATACGCCGGGCGTGGCGGTGCTGCTGCTGGCGCTGGTGGCCGGGGTGCTGTTTGCGCTGGGGCTTGTGGTGTCGGGTATGACGCAGCCGGGCAAGGTGCTGGGCTTTTTGAACCTGGCGGGCATGGCGCAAGGGGAATTTCCGGGCGCGTGGGATCCGAGCCTGGGGTTTGTGATGGGCGGCGCGGTGCTGGTGACGCTGATGGCGTTCTGGATCACGCCCGCCGATCCGCAGCACCCGCAGCGCAAGCCGTGGCTGGCACCGAGGTTTGAACTGCCCACCCGCACCGAGCTGGACGCGCGCCTGCTCACGGGTGCGGCGCTGTTTGGCATTGGCTGGGGCTTGGCCGGTTATTGCCCCGGCCCGGCGCTGGCGTCGCTGTTTACCGGTGGCAGCGACGTGTGGTGGTTTGTACCCGCCATGCTGGCGGGGATGTGGCTGGCGCAACGCACCAGCCGCTGAACCACCACGCTCCCGCCATCAGGACTGCAGCGCGTTCCACATGTCCTTGTCGCGCTCGGCGGTCCAGATGCGCGGGTTCTTGATGCCGCTGGCCTCGTCGTAGGCGCGGGTCACGTCGAACGGCAGGCAGTGTTCGTAGATGAACACGTGGCCGAAGACGGGGTCCATGCTCTTGCGGGTGTGGGCCATGGCGGCTTTCAGGTCCATGTTGGCGGCCACGGCTTCCTTGCCGGCCTGGAACAGGGTGCTCACCCAGCGCTGGGTGTAGTCCAGCGCCTTGTTCACGTTGTCGTTGCCTTTCATGGCTTCGCCACGGCCCGGCACGATGAATTCGGCGTTGAGGTCGCGCAGAGCTTCCAAAGTGGCGGGCCATTCTTCGAGTTGTGCGTCGCCGGTGTACACGCCTGCTTCGTACTCAACCAAGTCGCCGCTGAACAGCACTTTTTCTTCTTCCACCCAGGCAATGGTGTCGCCACGGGTGTGGCCCGCGCCCGGATGCCAAATCTGCACTTTGACACCACCCAGGTCAATTTCCAGCGTGCCTTGACGGCCCGGTTGGCCATCGCCCACCACCATCGTCGGCCAAGTCAGGCCGGGGATGCTGTCGGCACCACGGAACAGACGCGGAAAGCGTTCCATCTCGCTCTTCATGTCTTGTGCGCCGCGCTCAACGATGAGTTCGTAGGTGCCACGGCTGGCGATGATTTCGGTCGCGCCCTCGTCCACGTAGGCACTGGCACCCAGCACGCGCACGGCGTGGTAGTGGGTCAGCAGCACGTACTTGATGGGCTTGTCGGACACGGTGCGGATCTTGGCGATCAGGTCGCGCGCCATGGCCGGGGTGGCGGTGGCGTCGCTGACCATGATGTACTTGTCGCCAATGATGACGCCCGAGTTCGGGTCGCCTTCGGCGGTATAGGCCCAGCAGTGGGCGCTGAGTTGCTCAAAAGTGATTTTTTTTTCTTCCAGGTCGGCCTGGCTGGCAAAGGCTTTGCTCATGGTGTGTCTCCGGGGTTGCGGGGGGATAAGGTCTTGACGTCTGGAATTCTACCTAAACAAAACGAGTTACACATTATTGAATTCCAACCCTGGCACAAAAAGGGTCATTCCAGCGGCCAGACCACGCCGTTGTCGTTCAGGATGGCGTCCAGCGGCACGTCGTGCGGCTCGGGCTCCAGGTCGGGCAAGAAGCCGTGGGTGTAGCCCAGCCCGACCGTGAAGGGCTTGGGTTGCAGCTGCGCCAGCGTGCGGTCGTAGAAGCCGCCGCCGTAGCCCAGCCGGTAGCCGCCGGGGCCATAGCCCACGCAAGGCACAAACAGCAGCGTGGGCTGGATAAGTTCGGTGTCCTTGGGCTTGGGGATGCCGTAGGCGTCTTCCTCCATCGGGCAGCCTGGGTACCAGGTGTAGAAACTCAGGGTGCGGTCGATCTTGTTGATGACGGGCAGGCCGATGCGGCGGCGCTGGCTGGCGTGGCGCGCGTCGGCTTCCATGCCCGCCTCTTGCCAGCGGAACAGCGCGGGCAGCGGGTCGAATTCGCCCTTGATGGGCCAGTAGGCACCAATCACCACGTCGGGCCGATCGACCAGCCAGACGCGCAGCACGCGCTGCAGGGCCTCGGCGCGGGCGAGCCGGTCGGGCAGGCGCAGCCGCTCTGCCACCAGTTGTTGACGCCATAAAGCTTTGCGTGGAACCGCATCGGGTGCGGTGGCAGGGGGTTTGTTGTCCATAATTCCGGGCTATGCGTATTACAACCATCATGCAGCGACAATTGTTGACCATTATGACGGCGTTGGCGCTGCCGACACTGGCAGAAATCCCCCACGCCAGCCCACCCGTGGGGGCCAGCGTCAGCGGTAGCGTCGTTGGCAGCGTCATCATGGGCGCTGCCAGCGCCAGCCACGCCACGGGTGACGCCGTGCTGCTGCAAATGCGCGAGGCCGTGCGCAAGAACGACGCGCTGCGCCTGCAGGAGCTGCTGCCCCAGGTGCAAGGCCACCCGCTGGAGCCGCTGGCGGCGTACTGGGCCCTGAAAACCCGGCTGGAGCAGGCCAGCCCCGACGAGATCCGCGCCTTTCTGGCGCGCTACGCGGGCAGCTACTACGAGGACCGCCTGCGCAACGACTGGCTGCTGCTGCTGGGCAAGCGCGCCGACTGGGCCACCTTTGCCGCCGAGCTGCCCCTGTTCCGCATGAACGACGACCGCGAGGTGCAGTGCTACGCCCTGCTGCTGGCACAGCCCCGCCCCGCCAACGTGGCGGCCCAGGTGGCCGAACGCTGGCTGGCGCAAAAAGACATCGACCAGGGCTGCGCCAGCGCCGCGCGCGAGCTGCTGCAAAGCGGCCAGATGGCCCCGGCGGTGGCGTGGCAGCGCGCCAGGCTGGCGCTGGAAAATGGCCGCCAGCGCGCCGCCACGCAGGCGGTGGAGCTGGTGGACAGCGCCTCGCTGCCCGTGTTGCAGGAGATCTACGCCAACCCGCAACGCTACCTGGACGACAAGATCACCGCGCTGCGCCCCCGCACCAAGGAGCTGGTGACGCTGGCGCTGGTGCGCCTGGCCACCCGCGACGAGGCCGCCGCCGCCGAGCACGCCAGCCGCCTGCGCTGGCGCGCCCAGCTCACCGACGAGGAACTGGGCTGGGTCTGGGGCGTGATTGGCAAGCGCGCGGCGCTCAACCTCCACCCCCAGGCGCTGGATCACTTTGCCCACACCGACGACGCCCGCCTGAGCGACGACCAGCTGGCCTGGAAAACCCGCGCCGCCCTGCGCGCGAGCGCCTGGTCCCAGGTGGCGGCCGCCATTGCGGCCATGGGCCTGGCCCAGCAGCAAGAACCGGCCTGGACTTACTGGCGCGCTCGCGCGCTGCAGGCGCTCTACCCCAGCGACGCGGCCCAGCAGGCCCAAGCGCAAACGCTGTACCAGCGCATCGCGGGCAGCAAGGGCTTTTACGAACAGCTGGCGCTGGAGGCCCTGGGCCAGCTGGTGACACTGCCGCCCGCCCCCGCACCGCTGAGCGCACAGGAAAGCGCCAGCGCACAACACAACCCGTCGCTGCAACGCGCGCTGCACGCCATCCGCATCGGGCTGCGCGCCGAAGGCGTGCGCGAGTGGAACTACGCCACCAACCTGCACACCCCCGGCGGCATGAACGAGCGCGAGCTGCTGGCCGCGGCCGACCTGGCCTGCCAGCACGAAGTGTGGGACCGCTGCATCAACACCAGCGAGCGCACCCGGGCCAGCATCGACCACCTGCAACGCTACCCCACCCCGTTCCACGACCTGGTGGCGCGCCGCGCGCAGGAGGTCAACCTCGACCCGGCCTACGTCTATGGCCTGATCCGGCAGGAGAGCCGCTTTGTGATGGACGCGCGCTCCGGCGTGGGCGCCTCGGGGCTGATGCAAGTGATGCCCGCCACCGCCGCCTGGACGGCCAGGCGCATCGGGCTGAGCGACTTCAAGGCGTCGGACATCACGCAGCGCGACACCAACATCCGCATCGGCACCGCCTACCTCAAGTTTGCGCTGGACGACGTGGAGGGCTCCATGCCCATGGCCGCCGCCGCCTACAACGCCGGACCGGGCCGCCCGCGCAACTGGCGCAACGGCCCTGTGCTGGAGGGCGCGGTCTGGGTTGAAAATATCCCGTTCACCGAAACGCGCGACTACGTGAAAAACGTGCTGGCCAACACGCTCAACTACTCGGTGCGCCTGACCGGACAGCCGCAAAAACCCAGCACGCGGCTGGGCACCATTGGGCCGCGTGCGGCCCAGGCCCCTGCTGTGCAACGCGATCTGCCCTGAACCACCCCCCGTTGGCGGGTTGATCCGTTTTCCTTCTTCATTACACCCTGGAGTCTCCCCATGAAAAAAGTTCTGGTTCTCGGCGGTACCGGCTTTGTCGGTCGCCATGTGTGCGAACAGCTCACCCGTGCAGGTATCCGCGTGACCGTGCCCACACGGCGCGCCATCAATGCACAGCATGTGCAAATGCTGCCCATGGTGGATGTGCTGGAAGCCAATGTCCACGACGAAGCCACGCTGCAACGCCTGTTGCCCGGCCACGATGCGGTGGTGAACTTGGTGGCCGCGTTGCACGGCAGCCGCAAAAATTTTGACAAACTGCATGTAGAACTGCCGCAAAAGCTGGCCCGCGCCATGCAGGCCACGGGCGTGCAACGGCTGGTTCACATCAGTGCGATTGGGGCGGACGTGAACGGCCCGTCCAACTACCTGCAAAGCAAAGGCGCGGGCGAGGCGGCACTGCAAGGGGCCGGCCTGCAACTGACCATCCTGCGCCCCAGCGTGATTTTTGGGGCCGAAGACAAGTTCATGAACCTGTTTGCGCGCCTGCAACGCTGCCTGCCCGTGGTGCCATTGGCCGGGGCCGATGTGAAATTCCAACCCGTGTGGGTGGGCGACGTGGCCAAAACCGTGCTGCGCTGCCTGCAAGACCCCGAACACACCATGGGCCAAACCTATGAACTGGGTGGCTCGCAAGTGTTCACCTTGCGCGAACTGGTGCAGATGGCGGGCAAACTCTCGGAACACCCGCGCCCCGTCATTGGTATGCCGCTGGCACTGGGCTGGCTGCAAGCCGGCCTGATGGAAATCATGCCGGGCGAGCCGCTGATGAGCACCGACAACGTGTGCTCGCTGATGCGCGACAACGTGGCCAATGGCCAGTTGCCGGGCCTGGAAGCCTTCGACATCACCCCCGCCGCGCTGGAGCCCACCGCCGCACAGTACTTGGACTTGCAAGGCCGGGCCGATCCGTTGTTGCAAGCGCGTTTGCGCGCGGGCCGCTAAAGCCCGATACTTCGCACTTCGGCGGTCTTGGCCGTTGTGCGCCTTTTAACCAAAGGGGCCTGTACCACGCAGGCCCCATTGCTGTCCCTTTTTGAATTCACCATGCCCCACCCCGCCCAGCCAGTGACCGATGTTGCCACCCGCCCCGCCAGCGCCACCACGGTACACCGCAGTGAGCACCAACGCGACATCATCAACCGGCTGCGCCGCATTGAGGGCCAGGTGCGCGCCCTGACCGACATGATCGAAAGCGGGCGCAGTTGCGAAGAAGTGGCGCAACAAATGTCGGCCGCCCGCAAAGCGATGGACAAAGCCTTTTACCGCATGATGGCGTGTTCGATGTTGGAAGCGGTGTCCAACACCGACGGCGACTTGGTACAAGAAGTGGAACGCTCCACCCGCATCTTAGAAAAGTACGCCTGAGCGGCATGGCGGACTTTTGCACCTACCTGGTGGGCGGCGCCGTGCGCGACGGCCTGCTGGGCCACTTTCACACCGCGCACCGCCTGCCCGACGGCAGCGTCCACGCCGACCGCGACTGGGTGGTGGTGGGGGCCTCGCCACAGGTGCTGCACGCGCAGGGTTTCATTCCGGTGGGGCGGGACTTTCCGGTCTTCCTGCACCCGCACACGCGCGAGGAATACGCGCTGGCGCGCACCGAGCGCAAGACCGCACGCGGCTACCACGGCTTTGACTTCTACGCCGAGGCCGACGTCACCATCGAGCAAGACCTGGCGCGGCGCGACCTGACCATCAACGCCATGGCCATCCCCGCCGAGGCGCTGGACAGCGACGGTTGTTTTGACCCACTGCACGGCGACCTGATCGACCCTTACGGCGGCCAGCGCGACTTGCAGGCCAAAGTGCTGCGCCACGTCACCGAAGCCTTCCACGAAGACCCGGTGCGCATCTTGCGCATGGCACGCTTTGCGGCACGCTGGCCCGATTTCACCATCGCCCCCGAAACGCAAGCCCTGATGCAGCAGATGGTGGCGCATGGCGAGGTGGATCACTTGGTGCCCGAGCGCGTGTGGCAAGAGCTGTCGCGTGGGCTGATGGAACAGCGCCCCTCGCGCATGCTGGAGGTGCTGCGCGGCTGTGGCGCGCTGGCGGTGCTGCTGCCCAGCGTGGACAAGTTGTGGGGGGTGCCGCAACGCGCCGAACACCACCCCGAGGTGGACACAGGCCTCCACCTGCAACTGGTGTTGGACATGGCCGCCCGCCTGCAAGCGCCGCTGACGGTGCGGCTGGCCTGCCTGTGCCACGATTTGGGCAAAGGCAACACCCCTGCCGACGTGCTGCCGCGCCACATCGGGCACGAAGCCCGCAGCGTGAAGCTGTTGCGCGAGCTGTGCGACCACTGGCGCGTGCCACGCGACTGCCGCGAACTGGCCGAGGTGGTGGCGCGCGAACACGGCCACATCCACCAGAGCGCCCACCTCTCAGCCCCCGCCACGCTGCGGCTGCTGGAGCGTTGCGATGCCATCCGCCGCCCGGCGCGCTTTGCCGAAGTGCTGCTGGCCTGTGAATGCGACGCACGGGGCCGGCTGGGCCACGCCAACGATGCCTACCCGCCAGCCACCCGACTGCAACGCGCGCTGGACGCGGCGCTGGCGGTCGAAACCGCGCCGATTGCCGCCGAGGTGCAAGCCCGCAGCACCGACCCGCGCAAGACCGGCCTGCTGATTGCGCAGGCGATTGAAGCGGCCCGCACCACGGCGGTGGCACAGGCGCTCAACACGCTGGCCCACACAGCGGCCCGCTGAAACCCATTCAGCCGCCGCGCTGCCCCGCCAGTGCCGCGTGCGCCCAACGCACAATGTCGGCCTGCCGCATGGCACCGGGTTGACGTGCAACCTCGCGCCCGTGGTGGAACAACGCCAACGTGGGGATGCTGCGAATCTGGAACCGCGCGGCCAAGGCCTGCTGCTCCTCGGTGTTGACTTTGAGCAACCGCATCTGAGGCTCCAACTGCGCGGCAGCGGCCTCGAAAGCGGGAGCCATCATGCGGCATGGGCCACACCACGGGGCCCAGAAATCCACCAGCAACGGCACGTCGCTGCGCGCAAGGTGCTTGTCGAAGCTGGCCTCGTCCACCGCCAGCGGGTGGGCCGTGAACAGCGGGCGGTGGCACTTGCCGCAATCGGGCGCGCTGTGCAGGTGCTGGGCGGCCACGCGGTTGGTGGCCAGACAGTGCGGGCAGACAAGGTGCAGCGGATCGGGGGTGGACATGGCAGGTACTCCAAGGCGGGTGATGCCTGCATGTTGGGGTGGGTGCAGCGGGTTTTCAATAGATACCGCATTGGGTATTTTGACCCTGCCCGCACGGCGTTCAAAGCAACTGCTGGATCAACCCCACCACAAAGCTCAACAGCACCGTGCTGGCCAGCGGAATGAACCAATCGCGCCCAAAAGCGTGAAAGCGGAAATCACCCGGCAATTGGCCCAGCCCGATTTTTTGCAAAAGCGCACTCAGCCCATTTACGAGCAACAGCGCCAGCGCAATGACGATCAACCAGCGGAGCATAACGTTTGAGTTTAGCGGCGCGCTTTAGCGCATTCGCCAGAACAAATTTTTATAGTATTTTATCTTTTAATTTGATAGAAAGCCTCTGAACCAGAGATGATAATTTGCTGCTCTTCCCAAGATAAAGTTACTTGCTCCAGCGTTGTAAGCTGAATGTCTTCAATTTCCGAGATCGCCGGACGGATGTATTTTTCAATAAAAACTGAAACAACATCACCGGATTTCTCCTCCATGTAATTCCACGCATCTTCGCCTTGATAAAACTCACCATCGCAATCAATGAACTTTCGTGATAATTCATCAAGTCGAGTTGATGGGGTCGGGTCTAAGACAAGTAAAACGGGCTTGATTCCAGCAGCTTTGCACTCAGCGGGAAATGATAGCTCTTCTCCAAAACGACCTTGACCACTAGCCGCAATTGTTACCCGAAGTTTTATTTCATAGGCTGTATTTAATGATGGAACATAGCAGTCAATTTGCCTTCCATTAGCGGTTTGGCATCCAGATTCATCAACGCGTTTTACTGGAGAATTTCTCGCACCCACAGATTCCCCACCAAGACAGCTTGCAATTATTGGTTCAAACACGTAACCAGTTTCTTGAGCTGCTCTGTTATCAATATCGTAAATCCACTTCCTCCATGTCATCCAATTTGCTAATAATTTAGAGTCGCAAGCACCAAACTCTAGCAGGACACGCGGACCAATTTGATCCATTGTTGGCATTGGCTGAGAGGACAAAATTCTTCTATATTTGACTCTTCTTCTATGAAGTGCCGCAAGGTTTTCGATAAACAAAACAAAATCTTCTTCTTTGTCTTTCGCTTTTTCAAGCGTTTCCTCAATATCAGATGCTGAAACAGCAATATTTATTTGTTCAAACCAATCCAAAGAAATTTCATAGTAATTCTTCCTTGGGATATTAATATTTTTAGTATGTAGACCATCTTCCAACCAGCCAAGATTATCAAGAGCAACAACAATTAGTGCGTACAGCTCCCCATCTGATAGAACAACTTGTGCATCGCCACTACCATGCATTTTGCACTTCGCGTATAAATTTCTAATAAATAAAGTTTTCATATTGCAATTTTTCTTTGGGGTGAATTTATGGTTAAACTATCGAGCAAGGCACACGTTTTTTTAAGAGATGGACTCATTGCATTCGCTTTTGTAACAGAATATCCAATTAGACCGCCATCACCAGAAATATTTCCATCAAATCCGTAGTCGTCACGAATATGCTCAGCAAATATTTTAGCAATAATTGGAGGTATTGCATTTCCAATTTGCTGAATTTTATCGGAGGCACTTCCATGAAAGTTAAAATCATCAGGAAATGTTTGAATTCTCGCGCACTCCCTGATGGTTAGTGGTCTGTGATACGTTGGATGTATAAACTCTCTCGTGGCAGCACCGGTTATTGTCAGGCATGGTTCGTTGATAATGAGCCTTTTTAGACCAGAAGGAGACCCTCCTCTTTTCTCCGTAGGAGTTCCATCCATTACTCTCCTATTTGCTCTTTTCTTGAAAGATTCATGCTGTAAATGCTCCGGCATATCTTTCATAGTTTGACCGGGAGATAGTGCCATAATTCTTTGAAGTTGAATTTCGCTCATTGGTGGACAAAAATGCTCTTTAATCACACCAGAAGTGCCTCTTAAATAGGCCTCAAACTGATCCTCTGGTGGTGCTATATAAGGCAGCACAATATCCTTCGATGAAGCTGCATTAGGAAGCCCCCCTATTACGTGTGCCAATGTCACATCCGAATTTCGGAATATTTTTCCGCTTAATTTAATTGCTGGTTTTGGAAAGTTGAAGTCTTTACCTAATCTGTTTCCAACTATTAAAACTCTTTTTCTTCTTTGAGGGACACCAAATTCATGAGCATATATTTTTTCAATCCTAATTTTATATCCTAAAGCAATAAACGCTTTAGCTGCTTCAAACAGATATTTTCCATTTTTTGCGGTCAAAAGGCCTTCGACATTCTCCATAAGAAACCATTTTGGTTTTATTGCTCCCAACGCCCTCACATAGCTTTTCAGCAGTTCATTTCTTGGATCTTCCCAAAACCGAGCACCAGCCGTTGAAAATCCCTGGCAAGGAGGCCCGCCAACTAATATATCAAGCTCGCCTTCTTTTATTCTGCATTTTAACAAAATTGATTTGAAATCCAATTTATTAATATCTTCCCAATCAAATGCAGCTTCGGGAAAATTGTCTGAATATGATTTTCCTGCAAACTCATCAATATCGTTCGCATACAAAATAGAATACCCAGCCTGCTTAAATCCAAGCGAACAACCACCTGCGCCGGAAAATAAACTAAATACTGTATTGCTCATATTTTTTCGTAGATGAATAAATCTACTGACACACAAAATTAGCCGATTACTAAGAGCGCAAGCGACGAATTATTCAGATAGATTTTTTGTTAGGATTATATTCGACTTGGTACTTTGCCTGTCCACTCATGAAGCGCATGATAAATTTCATTTTCACTAATTCCCCTTATGCGAAACACTTCGCAAATAAAATCCTCAGCGATATTCAGTGCAGCAATTGCCATTTCTTTGCTCATGGAATCATACGCTGATGTATCTGCAACGCCATTTATAATCACACCAGGAATTTTGATAGTTTCATGAGAGCTAGAAAAATGAGTTAGCTTATTTCTTTTGTTTTTTAGTTCAGTAAATTTTTGACCAATGCCAGACCCGAAATTAATTTTCGACCCAAAAACTACATGTGGCCAATCACGAATTTTTATATCAATCCCAACTTTTGACTTTAAATCTTGCACGATTCTTTCATAAGAACTTTCAAACATTCTCTCTGGCACGAGAATTCTGAAATAAATATTCAGAAACACCTCGACACCGTTAACTGCCAAGATCACGCATAGCGCGGCATCTTGCCGTATTTCATTTGCGTTCTTACACTCCTGAACGCGCCTGCACAAACGCCTGAGAGCTTCAAAATACTCCCAAACCATTCTATTTGGAGATGAGTAGGTTGCTGCCATTTTTTAAAAAATAAGTATCAAGGCATCAAGGGGTGTTGCACTTCAGTTTTGAAACCGCCGGGTGTTGCATTTCAGATTTGAAACCGCCGTTCTATAACTCTCACACAACACACTTCGCTGCGCGCTTCGCCTGCTTAGCCTGTCAAGCCCATGCGGGCGTTGCCAGTATGCACCATCTTGAACAATCAAAGTGTATGCGTACGGTCACCGCGCACAAAGCCCAGCGGCACCCAACCGTCGGCGCTTGGCATGGGCGCAAAAGCCAGCACTTTGAAGAATTCGCCCATTTCGTGCTCGTTCACCAGCTTGGCCAGGTGGGCGCGCTCGGCCAGCGGTGCGTCGTGCGCCAGTTCCAGCAAACCCGCGTTGATGAGAAAACGCCCCTGGCTGGCGTAGCCCAGCACTTGCAGGCCCGCGTCCTGCGCCGCCAACGCCACGCCGGTAAAGTTGACGTGGGCGGTGATGTCCTTGTCGCCCACATCGGCCAGCGGGTCGTCGTCGCTGCGGTGCGCGCGGTGGCACATCAAGGTGCCCATGTGGCGCTGTGGGTGGTAGTACTCGGCCTCAGGAAAGCCGTAGTCGATGAAGAACGCCGCCCCGCGCGTCCAGCGTTCGGCCAGCGTGCGCACAAAGGCTTCGGCCTGCGGGTGGATCTCGGTCAGATAGTCCTGCGGGCCGTCGATGGCGATGGGCGGGCGCAGCTCGGTGGGGCGGTCTTGCCAGACGAAGGGGCTGGCTTCGGCGGGGGTGTCATCAGCTGGATAGGCTGCATTGGCCAATGCCACGCCGCGTTCGTGCCACACGCCTTGGCGGCGGTACAGCAGTTGCACTGGCATCGCGTCCAGCACCTCGTTGCCCACCAGCACACCTTCCAGACGCTCGGGCAAGCGGTCTTCCCACGTCACACGGTCGGCAAATGCGGCCAGCGTGGCCTGCTGGCGCGCGCGCAAGGTGCCCGACACGTCCACGATGTGGTAACGCACCTCGGTCAAGCCATCGTGCGCCAGCTGTTGCAGCACCTGCTGCGCCAGTGCGCCGGTGCCTGCGCCAAACTCCCATACCTCGTGCGTGCTGGTGGCTTGGAGCGCCTGCCCAATCTGGCGCGCCAGCGTGCGGCCAAACCAGGGCGAGAGCTCGGGCGCGGTCACAAAGTCGCTGCCACTGTCGGGCATGGCCCCAAATTTGACCAAGTCGTTGGCGTAATAGCCCAGACCGGGCGTGTACAAAGCCAGTGCCATGAAACGGTCAAACGGCACCCAGCCGCCCGCAGCGTGCAGCTCGCGGACAATATGGGCTTGCAAGGTAGAAGATGAACTGGAGGGGGCCAAGGTGGTCTGGGGCAGCTGCCCGGTGGGGTGAACGCACGCCGCGCACAGCCACAGCGGCCAGCGGGCGCGCGCCATCATAAACCCACCTGCACGCCTGCCCAGTGCCCACGCGGGCCTGCGTCGGCCCCGCCGCATTCTGGTTGCTTCTGCGCCTTGCCATTTTTTTAATTGTGCCCCTCCACCATGACCCTTGCTTCCTCCTCTACCCCGGCGCGTCGGCCCCGTGTGCTCGTCACCGGCGGCGGCGTGCGCCTGGGGGCCGCCATTGCCACCACCTTTGCCCAAGCGGGTTGCCAGGTGGTGTGCCAATACCGCGCCTCTGAGGCCGCTGCCCACGCGCTGCGCCTGAACCTGACCGCACAGGGCCACCAGATCGAGACCCTTTCAGGCGACCTGACCACCGAAGCGGGCCGCCAGGCGCTGATGCAAGAGGTGCTGGCCGGTGGCCCGCTGGACTGCCTCATCAACAACGCCTCGGCGTTCGAGCCCGACACCGGCGCCAGCTTCAACCCCGAACTGGCGCGCCAGCAGCTGGAGGTGAACCTGATTGCGCCGCTGCACCTGTCGCGCCTGATGGCCGCCGCCCTGCCCGCCGACAGCCGCATCGACCAGCGCAACGCCAGCGTCATCCACATCCTGGACCAAAAGGTGTTCAACCTGAACCCGGACTACTTCTCGTACACCGTGACCAAGCTGGCACTGGAACGCGCGGTGGCCCTGCAAGCGCAAGCACTGGCGCCCCGGGTGCGCGTATGCGGCGTGGCGCCGGGGCTGCTGTACCTCAGCGGGCCACAGACGCAAGAGAACTTCGACCGCGCCAGCCGCGTCAACCTGCTGCGCCGTCCCACCGACCCGCAAGACGTGGCGCGCACCTGCCTGTTTCTGGCACAGACGCGCTCCATCACCGGCTGCACGCTGCCCGTGGACAGCGGCCAGCACCTGGTGCCGCTGGAACGCGACGTGATGTTCGTTGCCGATACCCTGCCCTCTCATCCCACCGTAGAAGCCTCCATATGAACGACGTGACCCCGCCCCTGCACCTGTCGCTGATGGACGACCTGCGGCTGCACTGCCGCAAACTGTTCCTGAAGAACCACGAAGTCCACGCCCACATCGGCGCACACGCGTTTGAAAAAAACGTGACGCAGCGCCTGTGGATCAACGTGGAACTGTGGGTGCCACTCGCGCAATCCACCCCCAGCGCCGACCAGTTGCACGAAGTGGTCGATTACGATTTCGTCCGCGCCGAAGTGGTGGCCCGGCTGGCGCAAGGCCACATCGAATTGCAAGAAACCCTGTGCGACGACTTGGCCGCGCGCCTGCTGGCCCACCCCGGTGTGCGTGCGGTACGCCTCTCGACCAGCAAGCCCGACGTGTACCCCGACTGCGAAACCGTGGGCGTGGAAGTGTTCCGCCTCAAGCCCGACTTCAACGCCCAGCCCTGAGCCTGCACCCCGCCATGAAACCCAACCTCGCCCCCCAAGCTGGTACCCAAACGCTAACCCTGACCGGGTTGCGCTTTGTGGCCAATCTGGGCATCCTCGACCACGAAAAAACCAGCCCGCAGCCCATACAAGTGGATGCCGAACTCAACCAAGGCACCCAACCACTGCTGCCGCACAACGACGACATCGACCACGTGCTGGACTACCGCCACGTGCGCCAGATCATCATCGACGAATGCACCGCCGAACACGTCAACTTGCTGGAGACACTGATTGGCAAACTCGCGCACCGGCTGATGCAGTTGCCCGGCGTGATTGGCGTGCGCGTCAAGATTGCCAAGCTCGAAATTTTTGCCGACTGCGAAGTGGCCATCCGCATGGAAAGCGGCCAGTGGTGACCCCTTTCTTTTCCGCCTGATACACGACCCCATCGACCCTATTGACCCCATGAACAGCACCGCCACCCCTGCCGCCACCGACACCCCCGCCCCCAAGAACAGCGCCAAGATCGAGCGCGAGGATCACAAGCTCGAAAAGCGCCTGTGCCGCGAGATGGGCCAGGCCATTGCCGACTACAACATGATCGAGGACGGCGACCGCGTGATGGTCTGCCTCAGCGGCGGCAAAGACAGCTACGCCCTGCTCGACATTCTGATGAAGTTGCAACAGCGTGCGCCCATCCACTTTGAGCTGATTGCCGTCAACCTGGACCAAAAACAGCCCGGCTTTCCGGCCGAGGTGCTGCCCAACTACCTCAGCCAACTGGGTATCAAGTTCCACATCGAAACGCAAGACACGTACAGCGTGGTCAAAAAAGTGATTCCCGAAGGCAAGACCATGTGCAGCCTGTGCAGCCGCTTGCGCCGGGGCATCTTGTACAAAGTGGCCAAAGAGCTGGGCTGCAACAAAATTGCGCTGGGCCACCACCGCGACGACATCCTGCAAACCCTGCTGCTCAACATGTTCTTTGGCGCCAAGCTCAAGGGCATGCCCGCCAAGCTGGTGAGCGACAACGGCGAATTCATGGTGATCCGCCCGCTGGCCTACGTGCCCGAGAAAGACCTGATCCGCTGGGCGCAGGTGCGCCAGTTCCCCATCATCCCCTGCACGCTGTGCGGCAGCCAGGAAAACCTGCAGCGCCAGAACATGAAAGCCATGCTGCAGGACTGGGACAAACGCTTTCCGGGCCGCATCAACAACATGCTGACGGCACTGCAAAACGTGGTGCCAAGCCACCTGATGGACCGCCAGCTGTTCCCGTTCGAGACCCTGAAAACCACCGGCGTGGCCGATGCCAACGGCGACACCGCCTTCGACGAGGAAGAACTGCCACTGACCCCGGCCACGCTGCCGGGGGAGCAGATCATCCAGCTGATGCCCGGCGCCGACTGACGCCCAGGCACCGCCGCTCAGCCGCCCGACGCGCGGTGGGCGTCGTACTTGGCCAACACGCTGCGCAGCGCGGTGGCCAACTCTTCAGCGGCAAACTTGGCCACGTAGGCGTCGGCCCCAGCGGTGCGGACGTGGTTTTCGTTGGCATCGCCCGTCAGCGAGGAGTGGATCACCACCGGAATGCCGCGCATGCGCGGGTCTTTTTTGATGTTGCGCGTGAACGTGAAACCGTCCATCTCGGGCATTTCCAGGTCGGTCAACACCAGCGCCACCTTGTCCTGCACCGGAATGCCCTTGCTCTGGCAGTCGGCGGCAATGCTTTGCAGCTTGTCCCACGCTTCCTGGCCGGTCTTGGTCATGAGGTAGGGCAGCTCCAGCACCTGCAATTCGCGCTCAATCAGGCTGCGGGCCACAAACGAGTCGTCCGCCGCCAGCACCACGCTGCCGGTTTTGATGCGTACCGCTGGGCCCACCAAGTCCTCGGTCACAGGAGCGGCATCGGTGGGCAACACATTGCTCAGGATGGACTCCACGTCCAAAATTTGTGCCAAGCGGGTGGTGCTGCTGTCGTTGCCATCCAAGCGGGCAATGCTGGTCACCATGCCGCTGGCCACCGAGTTGTCGGCGGACAGGATCTGGTTCCAATCCAGGCGCACAATGTCTTCCACCGACTCGGCGGCAAAGGCCTGCGTGCTGCGCGCGTACTCCGTCACCAGCATGATGTTGAGCCCGGTCTTGGGCACGCAGCCCACCACGGCGGGCAAATCGATCACCGGAATCACCTGACCACGCAGGTTGACCACGCCCAGCACGTTGGGCGGCGAACCCGCCATCGCCGTCACAGGCGGCATGGCCACGATCTCGCGGATCTTGAACACGTTGATGCCAAACAGCTCCGAGCGGTCGCTGCCAGCGGTGTCGCCCAGGCGAAACAGCAGCATCTCAAACTTGTTGGAGCCGGTCAGGTTGGTGCGTTCGTCGATGTCTTGTTGAATGGAGCTCATGTATCTGGTGTCCTCTGGCCAAACCGGCGCGGCAACCACCGCCCCTGATGTTGTGCAAATGGCTACCATTCTAGGCACAAGCGGCCCGTCCTGATGCGTGCCCGCCCCCAAATGCCACCCCACAGGAGCAGCAAGTGCAATTTACCCGCATCGTGGCCATCCGCCACGGCGAAACGGCCTGGAACAAAGACACGCGGCTGCAAGGCCACCTTGACATTGCGCTCAACGCCACCGGCCGCTGGCAAGCCCAGCGCGTGGCCCACGCCCTGCGCGACGAGCCCGTGGCCGCCATCTACAGCAGCGACCTGCAGCGCGCCCACCACACCGCGCAGGCCATAGGCCAGGCCGTGCAGCGCCCGGTCCACACCCACCGCCAGTTGCGCGAACGCAGCTTTGGCCACTTCGAGGGCAAGACCTGGGCCGAACTGGAAACCGGCTGGCCCGCCGAAGCCCAAGCCTGGCGCCAGCGCGTGCCCGACTTTGCCCCCACTGGCGGCGAAACTCTGCTGCAACTGCGCGCACGCATTGAACAAGCACTGAACGAACTGGCGGCCCGGCACATCGGCGAACAAATTGTGCTGGTGGCGCACGGTGGCGTGCTGGACGTGCTGTACCGCATTGCCACGCAATTGGACTTGCAAGCCCCACGCACCTGGCAATTGGGCAACGCCGCCATCAACCGCCTGCTGTGGACGCCGCAAGGTACCTCACTGATCGGCTGGGGCGACGTGGCCCACCTGAGCGACGCCCCCGAGGCCGCCCGCGACGACACCAGCACCGCCTGACGCCCCGTCTGGGCCCAAGGCGGGCTACACCGCCACGTCGATCTGTTGCACCACCCCGGCCTGGCCGGTGCTTTCACGCAGATAGACACTGCTGGCGCGCACCTGGCCCAGCGTGGCGTTCTGGTCGTTGCGCAAGCTGAACGGCGTAGCCGCCGCCTGCACCGACACCGCGCCCACATCGGCCTGCGCCAGGGTGCGCCACTGGTCTTGCCCGCTTGCATCTTTTTGCCACAAGCGCAATTCGGCAAACACCGAGTCGGCCTCGTCGATCCAGCCGTTGCCGTCGTCGTCCCACGCGGCCAGTTCGGCAAAGCCGTTGCCACTGACGGCGCCAAAGAGTTCGCTGCCATCGTCCGCACGGCCATTGCGGTTGCGGTCCAGCACCAGAAAACCGCTGCCTTGGCCCACAAACGGGATGTTCTCGGTCTGGCCGTCGGCGTCGATGTCGAACGCAAAGCGCGTGTCGGTCAGTGCGGGTAAGGCGCCGTCAAAGTGCAGCACCAGCGGGTCTTTCATCACCGCATCGCCCGCGCGCACCGACACCGATTCGCGCTCGCTGTGGCTGCGCTCCATCTGCAGGCCCACCGCCAGGTCCAGCGTGCGGCCGTCGGCGGTCTGCACACGGCCCCGCGCCACAAAGGTGCTGCGCTCGCTTTCATGGCGCACCACCACGCGGTCGTATTCCAGGCCCCAGCCCACGCGCTGCGGGGCCTCGGACTGGCCCTGGGCCGCTGCGCCGCCCGCCGCCTGCGGTGGCACCTCGCCGTGGGCAGAAGCGCCGCTGCCGCGCCCGGTGTCGGCCACCGTCACGCGCACCTTGAAGCCGGTCATGGCCTCCACCATGCGGGCCAGCATCAGCAAGCGCGGCTCGACCGCGTCTTCCTCGTCGGTGGTGGCGGCGGTGGCGCTGGTCTGATCCACCGCATCGGCCTTGGCCCCATGGGCCGCCGGAACCTGGCCCGCCAGCACGGCAGGCCGCCCCAGCGCCAGCCTGGGCACGTCTTGCGCACGGGCCTGGCGCGCGGCGTCGGACAACTGCAGCAACACGCCCGAGCGCGCCGTGGTCTGCGACAGCTCGGCGCGCACCTGCACCGTCGCACCCGCCGAAGTACCGGCACCAGCGCCGATACGGGCGGTGGCGGGGCGTGCCGCGTCCCGATCCTGCCACACCGACAACCGCTCCTGCACCTGCGTGCTGGAGCTGGCGCTGTGTTGCTGGGCCAATTGCAAGGCAGAGGAGGTAATGCGCATAGTGGCCCCATCATCGGCCAAAGCGGGAACGGCGGCAAGGGTTACAAGGCGCCGTTGGTCGGCTGGCCTGCGGGCCAGGCGCTACTGCGGGCGCAGCTGCACAATCACGGTGCTCGGCATCTTGCCCTTGTCGGCCTGCGGCAGGTGGGTGGTGCCCTGCACCGCACGCAGCACGGCCTGGTCCCAGGCCTCGGAGCCGCTGGAGCGCGTCAGGTTGAAGCCCTCCACGCTGCCGTTGGCGCGGGCACGGATGGCCACCTCGGCCACAGAGGCCACTTCGTCCACCTTGCCCTCGAACACGATCTTGCCCATCAGCTCGGCCTGCACCTGCGCCGCGTAAGGCGAGTGGCTGCCCGCCACGCGCAGGTGCTCTGCGCTGGGCAAGTACCACGTGCCGGGGCCTGAGATGGAGTTGAGAAACATGGTGCAAGGTCTGGCGCTGAAACGGCCCGCCAGCGGCCAGACCCACAAGAAAATGCGCCCTGAGGACGCGCTTATCGTTTCATATCGGCCAGACTGCAGCCAAATTTAGCCCGCTGCGCCCGGGCTGAACAAACCCGGCTCCACCGACGGCGCTTCCAAGCCCAGATGCCGCCAAGCCGCCAGCGTGGCCACCCGCCCGCGTGGGGTGCGCTGCAAATAACCTTGCTGAATCAGGTAGGGCTCGATCACGTCCTCGATCGTGCCCGCCTCCTCACCTATGCTGGCTGCAATGTTGTCCAGCCCCACCGGGCCACCGTCAAACTTGTGGATCACCGCTTCCAGCAGCTTGCGGTCCATCAGGTCAAAGCCCAGCGGGTCTACATCCAGCATGGCCAGCGCGCGCTGCGCCATCTCCACCGTGATGGTGCCATCGCCCTTGACCTCGGCGTAATCGCGCACCCGGCGCAACAAGCGGTTGGCAATGCGCGGGGTGCCACGCGAACGGCGCGCCACCTCCAGCGCCGCATCGGCCTGCATGGGGGTCTGCAACAAGCCTGCGCTGCGCCTGACGATGTGCGCCAGCTCCGCCGGGGTGTAGAACTCCAGCCGCCCCACAATGCCAAAGCGGTCGCGCAAGGGGTTCGTCAACATGCCGGCACGGGTGGTGGCCCCCACCAGCGTAAAGGGCTGCAAATCGAGCTTGATGCTGCGCGCCGCCGGCCCTTCGCCGATCATGATGTCGATCTGGTAGTCCTCCAGCGCGGGGTACAGGATTTCCTCCACCACCGGACTGAGGCGGTGGATTTCGTCGATGAACAGCACGTCGTTGGGCTCCAGGTTGGTGAGCAACGCGGCCAAGTCCTTGGGCTTTTCCAGCACGGGGCCACTGGTCTGGCGCAGGTTCACGCCCAGCTCATGCGCAATGATGTGGCTCAGCGTGGTCTTGCCCAGCCCCGGCGGGCCAAACAGCAGCACGTGGTCCAACGCCTCGTGGCGCTTCTTGGCCGCGCCAATGAAAATCTCCAGCTGCTCGCGCACCTTGGCCTGACCCACGTACTCGTCCAGTCCCTTGGGCCGCAAGGCACGTTCCAGCGCCTCTTCGCGCGGCGATTCCGGCACCGCCGCCACCATGCGCTTGGCGGGTGCGCGGGCAAAATCGTCGGTTTCAATGGCCATTACAGCTGCTCCTCAATCCAGTCCCAACGCTTGTTTTTCACCATCACAAACCGGCAACGCCCCTGCGACAAATTGGCCCACAAGCCACCAATCACCCGGTCATCACTGGCTTCCTTCCAACGGTCTGCGCCCTTGTATTCCACTATCAAGACCGGGCCAGGCCGACCGTCGATGTCGGGCAACTGGCACAGAAAATCCGGGTAAAAACGGCCATTGGCTTTCTGCAAAAAGAACGAACCACCCCCTCGGTTCACCAAGTTGCGTACCCAAAACTGGATGCGACCTTGTTGCGCCAGAATATCGAGCGTGCAGGCACACTCAAATTCCTCTTTGCTGTCAAAGTCGCCCATGCGCCCATAAAAGTGGCGCTTAAAGTCGAAGCTACCAAAACGCTCGCCGTCGTAGTCTCGGCTGGGCGCGTACATCTGGTTCTGAAAGTCAAAAGCGTTGTCGTCCGTCAATGCCATCCGCTGCGCCGCTTCATCGCCAAACAGTGCTTGCTGAAAGGCTTGGGCCACAGCCTGCTGTCGCAATTGCCGGATGCGCTTTTCAAGCAAACTGCGGATCATGAATTTTTGCAAATTGGCGCGTGCCAGCGTGAACCCGTCATGCTCCAACAAGTGCATCAACCACGCGGCCACAAACGCCCGCTTGCTGGCATGTGTCAAGGACGGCTCGGGCAAGTTGTGGCACAACCAAGTGGCCAAACGGACTTCATCCCAATGCTCGGGCTGGTAAGCCAGTCCTAAATCGCGTTGCAACTCCGGTAAAAATGTGGAAACAAGCTTGCCGTTGTCGTGAATGTCCAGCAAACCGCCTTCTTTGACTTTCAACCCTGCACCCAGCGCGCTCCAATCGTCGACAGTGGGGGTGGCATCGTAAGGCGACAAATCCCACGGGTATTCCAGCAACTCCGGGTCGTCAAACAGTTGCAACTCGCCTTGTACACGCAGCGCCAGCTGTGGCACACAAAAGTGCTGCCCTTTTTCAGCCGGTGTCTGAAAAAACTCAATCGCAGTGGTGCGGCTGGTTTCGGCGGCTTGCTCAATGGCTTGGACTGCACTGGCCGAACTCACACTGGTCTTAAGGGCTTCGGCCTCGTTTTGCGTCAGCGGCGTGTGAATCGTCAAGGTGTTGAGCTTGCCGTCCCAACGCACCTTGTCACGCACGGGTTTGGGCACAATCTTGAGGTTGGGCTTTTCGGGCAAGGCAACCACCACGGGCCGCACCACCACACGCCCGGCGTGGCCTTCCAAGTCCAAGCGGTCTTGCTCCTCTTTGGCGGCCTTGACAAATTCGGCCACCTCGCGCCGCTCAAAACCCGCGCCAGCTACCAGCCGATCGCGCAAAGCACCAGCGGTTTCCACAAAACTGGACGACACCACAAAAGCATAAGACTGGTTCAACGCCTTAGCGCGGCGGTGGCTCGCTCCGGGCTGGCGCAGCACGCGGCCCAGCAACTGCTCCACGGCGGTAGCAGAATGCAGCGTTGCCATGCTGACCAAAATGTAGGCAAAGGGACAATCCCAGCCCTCGGCCAGCGCCTTTTGGGTAATCACAAACTTGACCGGGCAAGCCGGGTCGGCAACCCCCAGTTTGTAATCGACATCTATCTGTTCCAACCCTTTTTCTTCGCTGGTGGCCACCACAATTTCACTGGCCGGAATGTTGTGGTGTGCCATCAACTCTTGGCGCACCCTGCCAACATCCAGCGTTTCCACACCTGCGCGGCGGGGTTCTGACTGAATTAGCACCAGCGGGCGCAGGTAAGGCGCACCCGTACGGTGCTCTTCATCAGCCAGCTGTTGCAGGGCTTCGCGCCGGGCAATGGCATCGGCCAGACATTGCTGCCAGTTGGATTCTGCCTCCAGCACCACCGGCAGCTTGATCATCTCCTCACTCTTGAGTTCAGCGGCTGATACGCTGTGCAACACGTTGCTGGGTGTACGCTCCAGATCGGGCGTGGCGGTCAACTCCATGACACCGCTGGGCCTGAAGCGTGCCAACATGTCAAACGCCAATTCGGTGCGGCTGTTGTGGGCCTCATCCACCACCACAAACGGGCGGCGCAAGCGCAACACGTTGGCCAATGAATACGGCGTGGTGCACTGCGCGCCTTCGCCTTCCCCCAGCAACTCGGCACGCTGGGCCGGGGCCAAGTTGTCGAAATGGTGCATCAGCGCGCCGCTGGACTGGTACACCTTGCGGAATTCCTCTTCTTCCACCTGAAATGCTTGCCGTGTGGCCACGATGATGGTGGTGGAAGTGTCCAGCGTAGCGCGGGTGACGCTGCGGGCTTCCTCCAAATCCAGCACCGTGACGGGGCCAGCCTCACGCAATGCAGCGTGGTACGGGTGGGTGCACTCTTTGAGCGCCTTGAGGGTTTGTTCGCGGATGGGCTTGCTGGGCACCAGCCACACAATCACGCTGTGTTGGCAGCGCAGCAAGTGAGTGTTGACCAGTGCCACGCTTTTGGCCGCCAGCCAGGTTTTGCCGCCCCCCGTGGGCACACGCAGGCAAAAGTACGGCATATCGGCAGGGAAACCCCGCAGCGCGTGGTACGGGTTGCCCCAGCCCCACAGCTGTTGCGTAGTACTGGTGAAAGCCAGCGACGGCGAATTCAGCTCATGGCAAGATTGAAAGTAGGCTTGCACACTGTCCAGCACCTGCTGCTGGTAAATTTTTGGCGCAAATGCTTTCACACAGCCTCCTCTGACACCGACTGTCCGCGCAGGTACAACGTGTCTGGCGACAAATCAATCTCATCCGTCCACACCACCGTGCCATGTTCCACATGGGCGCGCTGGAACAGTGCAGGGTCTTGCAATGCGGAAAAGGCCGGATAATGCAAATAATTGCCCATCTCGAAACGGCGGCGCTCGCCGTTGGCAAATTTCGCCAACAAAGTGTAATTGGACAAGGGATACACCTGAACCACATCGGGAGTCATAGCGGCTCTCCTTTAACGCAACGGATCGATTTTGAAAGGCGTTTGCCCGGTGCTGGCCAGGTACCAATCCGCCATCAGCTCGTCACGGTGGATTTCGAGCCACGCTTGCAACAATTTCATTTGTCGCCCTGGCAACTCACCATCCAGCAGCTCGCCGTCTGGAATTTGAAGCACCGCTTTGAACTCGTTGTAACGCACGTGGATGTGCGGGTGGTGGTGCCTGTCGATGTCCAACACATACATGGCCACCAAAATACCGTAAAACATGCTGATTGTGGGCACGATCAAATCTCCAGCGCGTAAGGGGTTTGCTTGAAGGTAATGCCTTCGCGTGCGGCGCGGGCACCCATGCGGTCGGCGGCGGCGTAGATCACTTTCGGCCCGGCAAACGTCGGCAACAGATTGAATACTTGGGGTGTCAGGACGTTGCCTCCGCCCACGGATTTGTCTTTAAGGATGCCGTTGTAGAGCAGGTAGATAGCACGGCCTTCATGCACGCCCAGTAGTGGCGAGTCGGCGCTGCCGCTGTAACCGGTTTGGGTTTCAGAGAACCAGACGAATTTGACCAGCTGTGCGAAAGTGACATCGCTGCGGATCTCGCCCATGGCATCGAACAGCGGCTGATCGGACAAGCGACAGAACTGGAAGCCTCCCCCCAAACCTTGCACCGCCTGCCCTTTGGCGCTGGTGTAGCCTTGGGCCACGCGGCGCACACGTTCAGCGGTGACATTTTGCGCGATGTGCTCGTCCATTTCAACGAGAATGAAACGGCGGTTTCCGCCGTCTTCGGCGTTTTGTTTCAGGATGGCGTGGCCGGTGGTGCCGGAACCAGCAAAGCTGTCCAAAATGATGGAGTCTTGGTCTGTGGCGATTTGCAGGATGCGCTGCAATAATCCAACTGACTTAGGGGTTTCAAATGTTGCATCCCGCTCCATAATTTCAAGAACGGTCTTTGTTGCAATATCTGTTGTTCCCACTTCATCGGCCTGCCACAGCGTATGTGGCGTAAGACCGCGACTTACTTCTGAAAGAAATTTTTTCTGGCGCGGGACATTATTTCCATTTACACCAAAGTAAATTCGATTATCCGCAATCAGTTCGTCAAGTTTGCTTTGTGTAAACCTCCAGCAGTTGCCATGTGGTAGCTCAATCTGGCGACCGCCAGGGGTGGTAATGGTGTAGAACTGTGCGGATGTACCATGGCCTGCTTGTGCGGTTATCGCAACGGATTGCCATGGGCCACGAGGATCGTTATCAGGGTTTTTGTGTCGATCTTTGACTTCTTGACTGAGCGGCAATTCACCTCTAGTTTTCTCGAACATATCGAGCCGCCGTGCATAGCACAGTACATAGTCATGGCTGAACGAAAAAACCCGACGGTTCTCTCTGGTGGTGCGCTTCTCCCAGATAAATGTGGCAGCAAAGTTTGAAGCCCCAAAAATCTCATCCATCAACAGCCGTAGCGTTGCCACTTCGTTGTCGTCGATGGAGATAAAAATCGCCCCGTCCTCACGCAGAAACTGCTTCAGCAGCACCAAACGCGGATACATCATGCACAGCCAGCGGTCGTGCCGGTCTAGCGTCTCGCCTTCCTTGCCAACTACCTCGCCCAACCATTGGCGGATTTCCGGGCTGTTGACGTTGTCGTTGTACGCCCAGCCTTCGTTGCCGGTGTTGTAGGGCGGGTCAATGTAGATGCACTTGACCTGCCCCGCATAACGCGGCAGCAGTGCCTTGAGCGCGTGCAAGTTGTCGCCTTGCACAATCAGGTTGCCGCTGTCTTGGCCGTGGTGGTTGCCACAAGACAAGTTGGGCACCGGCTCCAGCAGACGGAACGGCACTTCTTTGTGGTGTCGGGTTACGGCATCTTTGCCTATCCAGTTCAGTGTGGGCATGTTGCGGTACCCCTCAACGCGCCAGCGCCCGCAGCGCCAGCTTGATGCCTTCGCTCACACCCACATCCGGCGGCAGGGCCTTGAGGGCTGCGGCGGCTTCTTTGTCGTTGTAACCCAGCGCCAGCAGGGCTTGCTGGATGTCGCTGTGCGCGTCGCTGGCCACCACGGCCCCAGCGGGCAGCGGCCCCAAATCGGCCCCCAGCTTGCCCTTGAGTTCCAGCAGCAGGCGTTCGGCGGTTTTCTTGCCCACACCCGGCACCTTGACCAACCGCGCCACCTCCTGCGCCGTCACGGCGTGCGCCAGTTCGGCCACCGTCAGGCCCGACAACAGCCCCAGCGCCATGCGTGGCCCCACGCCCGTGACCTTGATTAACTGCCGAAATGCCTCACGTTCGGTCGCGGTGGCAAAACCGTACAAAATCTGGGCATCCTCACGCACCACAAAATGCGTCAGCAACGCCACGGCCTCGCCCACGTTGGGCAGGTGGTAAAACGTGCTCATGGGCACATCCACCTCGTAGCCTACGCCGTGGCAATCGATGAGAATTTGCGGGGGATTTTTTTCCAGCAACGTGCCGGTCAGTTTGCCTATCATTCGCTTATTCCTTTGTATGCACACTTATACCGCATTGTGCAGCTTGACTTTCGCCCCTAACGTCATATCATTAATCATATGAAAAAAGCATGGCGGGTGGTGCTCGACACCAACATTTTGGTGGCAGCGGCACGCAGCCAAGTGGGTGCATCCCACGCACTGTTACGCCAACTGCGTACTGGCCGGTTAGTAGCACTGGTGTCGGTGCCACTGATGTTGGAATATGAAGCTGTGCTCAAGCGCCCCGAACAGCTCGCCCCTGGGAGCCGCACACCGGCGATGGTCGATGCCATGCTGAACGCCTTGTCGCTGTGCATCGAGCCTGTCCACCTGCATTACCTGTGGCGGCCCCAATTGCGCGATCCCGCCGACGAGATGGTGCTTGAAACCGCACTCAACGGGCGGGCGCAAGGGCTGATCACGCTCAATGTGAAAGACTTTGCCCCAGCCGCTCACTTTGGCCTGCCCGTGCTCACGCCAGGCGCTTTTCTGCAACAACTGAACGAGGAGAATACCTGATGGCCAATTACGCACTGCGCGTGCCGGAATCGCTGTTTGCCTACGCCCGATCGGTGGCGCAGGAGGAACACGTTTCGATGAACCAGTTCTTTGTCACGGCCATTGCTGAGAAAGTCTCGGCCCTCAAAACCGAAGCCTACTTCCGCGAACGCCAAACCCAAGGCGACCTCAACGCCTTGGATACGTGGCTGGCGGCCAGCCCCAACGCCCGGCCCCTGCCAGGTGACGAACTGCCTTGATAGCCCATTACCGCCCCGACCTACCTTGATTCTCACCCACACCTTCGCCCCCCCCGACAACACCCGCATGGCCCACCTGTGCGGCCCGATGGACCAGCACGTGCGCACCATCGAAGCGGCGTTGCAAGTCAAGATCGCGCACCGCTTTGAGCAGTTCCGCATCGAAGGCCCCAAAGCCAAAGCCGAGCAGGCACTGGAGGTGTTGCAGGCGCTGTACGAGCTGGCGCGCCACCCCATCCCAGACGAGCAAATTCAACTCATGCTGGCGGGCGACACCAGCTTGCCCGAAGGCAGCGTGGACACCGTGGCCATGCACACCCGACGCGGCGAGGTGCGGGGCCGCACCGCCAACCAGCAACGCTACCTGGCCAGCATGGCCACACACGACATCACCTTTGGCATAGGCCCGGCGGGCACGGGCAAGACTTACCTGGCCGTGGCCTGCGCCGTCGATGCGCTGGAGCGCAACGCCGTGCAGCGCATCGTGCTGACGCGCCCAGCGGTGGAGGCCGGCGAGCGGCTGGGCTTTCTGCCCGGTGATTTGACGCAAAAGGTGGACCCTTACCTGCGCCCGCTGTACGACGCGCTGTACGACCTGATGGGCCACGACAAGGTACAAAAAGCGTTCGAGCGCCAACAAATTGAAATTGCACCACTCGCCTTCATGCGCGGGCGCACGCTCAACCACGCCTTCGTCATTCTGGACGAAGCGCAGAACACCACGCCCGAACAGATGAAAATGTTTCTCACCCGCATCGGCTTTGGCAGCAAGGCGGTGGTCACGGGCGACGTGAGCCAGATCGACCTGCCGCGCACCCAGCTCAGTGGCCTGATTGACGCAGAACGCGTCTTGAAGCGCGTGCAAGGCATCGCCATCAACCGCCTGACCAGCGCCGACGTGGTGCGCCACCCACTGGTGGCCCGCATCGTGGACGCTTACGACAGCGGCAGCGCCAGCGCCAGCCTGGACGATACTGGCATCAACGCCACCCCCGCACCGCGCCGCGCCAGCCGCACCGGGCGCACGCCCCGCCCCACCTTGGATTGACCCACCCCATGAGCCCCGACACCCTGTTGTACCTGTTGCTGGCGGGCCTGCTGGCCGTCATCGGTTTGCAAGTGCTGCACCTGGTGCGCAAGCGCCCGTTCGAGCTGCCACCCGACCTCAACACCCGCCTGACGCTGCTGGAACACAACCTGCACAACCTGCTGCAGACCAGCACGCGGCAAGAAGGCGGCCACGAGCGGGTCGAGTCCCGCCTGACCAGCCTGGACAACACCCTGATCCAGCACATAGCGCAGCTGCAAAAAAGCACCGGCGACCAGCTCGAAACCACGCGCCAGGCGCTGGACGACAAACTCGCGCGCTCGCACGAGGAAACCCGCCACAGCCGCCAGGAACTGACGCAAGCCTTCCAGCAGCTCGAACAACGGCTGGAGCAGCGCCTGGGCGGCTTTGACAGCGCCATGGGCCAACGCTTTGACAGCCTGCAACACGCCCTGCTGGGCCGCCTGGACCACAACGGCCAGACCCTCAACGACCACCTGCAACAGGCGCAAGCCCAAGCGGTGCAGGCACGCGATGAACTGGGCCAGACCCTGGGCCTGTTCCGCAGCGAAATTGGCCAGGGCCTGCAAAGCCTGTCCAGCGAGACCCAGCACGCGCACCAGAGCGCCAGCGCCAGCGCCAACCGCTTCGAGCAGCAGATGCAGCAGCACATCCAGGAACGCTTTGGCGCGCTGATGCAAACCACCCAGCAAACGCTGGACTCCATCCGCACCGACACCCAGTCGCGCCTGAGCGCGCTGTCGCTGGCGCTCAAGAACCAGCTCGACAGCAACGGCCAGCAACTGCGCCACCAGCTGGCCACGCTGCAGGATGGCGTGGGGCAGCAACTGTCGGCGCTGGTGCAGAACTCCAGCCAGAACGCCGAGCAGCTGCGGCTGGCGCTTAACGACCGGCTGGCCGCCATCCAGGCCGACAACAGCGCCAAGCTCGAGGAAATGCGCCGCACCGTCGATGAAAAACTCCACGCCACGCTGGAGCAGCGCCTGGGCGAATCGTTCAGACTCGTCAGCGACCGGCTCGAACAAGTCCACAAGGGGCTGGGCGAGATGCAGACCCTGGCCAGCAGCGTGGGCGACCTGAAGCGCGTCATGACCAACGTCAAGACCCGCGGCACCTGGGGCGAGGTACAACTGGGCGCCATCATCGACAACGTGCTCACGCCCGACCAGTACGCCAAGAACGTCAAGACCGTGCCCGGCAGCGACGAGCTGGTCGAGTTCGCCATCCGCCTGCCCGGGCGCCGCGACGAGCAGCCGGTCTGGCTGCCCATCGACTCCAAGTACCCGGTCGAACACCACCAGCGCCTGCTGGACGCGCAGGACTCTGCCGACAAGGCGCTGATCCAGAGCACCGGCGCCGCGTTCGAGGCCTCCATCAAGCTCGAAGCCAAGAAGATCTTCGTCAAGTACGTCTCGCCGCCGCACACCACCGACTTTGCGGTGCTCTACCTGCCCACCGAGGGCCTGTTTGCCGAAGTCATGCGCCGCCCCGGCCTAGTGGAAGCGGTGCAGAACGACTGCCGCGTCATGATCACGGGCCCGGCCAACCTAGCCGCCATGCTCAACAGCCTGCAGATGGGCTTCAAGACGCTGGCAATCGAGAAACGCTCGTCCGAAGTCTGGGCCGTGCTGGGCCAGGTCAAGACCGAGTTCAGCAAATTTGGCGAGGTGGTGGAAGCCACGCGCAAGTCCATCGACGCCGCTGCGCGCAAGTTCGAGCAGGTCGATGTACGCACCCGCGCCATCCAGCGCAAGCTGCGCACGGTGCAAGAACTGCCCAGCCCGTCAGCCGAGGATGCCCCTGCCGCCACACTGGGCAACCCCAGCGACGACATCGAAGACTGAACGTCTGTTGCTGGTTTTGAGGCAAGCAGCCGCACGCAGAACGCTGTAGCCTCCTCCGGCGACCTGTGTTGACAAGTGCTAATAAATGCTAGAAATTTTGTATCTATCCACCGTTTTACCTGTCCACCACCACACGCCCTCATGTCCACCCGCCTGCCCGCCCTGAGTCTGTCCCTGCAATTTGCCCGCTTTGACGGCGTGGCCGACCACCGCACCGCCCTGCCCCGCCACAAGGTGGAACGCTGGCTGCGCCACGCGCTCGGTGCCGACGGCGAAATCACCGTGCGTATCGTCGATGCCGAAGAGGGCCAGACCCTCAACCGCGACTACCGCCAGAAAGACTACGCCACCAACGTGCTCACCTTCGACTACGAGACCGACCCCGTGGTGATGGCCGACTTGGTGCTGTGCGCCCCCGTGGTGGCCCGCGAAGCCGCCGAACAAGGCAAAAGCCTGCAAGCCCACTACGCCCACCTGCTGGTGCATGGCGCGCTGCACGCCCAAGGCTGGGACCACGAAACCAGCGAAGCCGATGCCGAGGCCATGGAAGCGCGCGAGATCGAGATCCTGGCCGGGCTGGGGTTTGACAACCCTTACGCCACCTGAAACATCAAAGCAGCCGCACCTTCACGCTGCGGCCCTTGATACGCCCGGTGGCCAACTTGGCCTCGGCCTGCTTGGCAATGGCGCGATCCACCGCCACGTAGGTGGAAAACTCGTTGATGTTGATCTTGCCAATCTGCTCCTTGGCAAAACCGGCCTCACCGGTCAAAGCACCCAGCACATCGCCGGCGCGGATTTTTTCCTTGCGGCCGCCCAGAATCTGCAGCGTCGCCATCGGCGGGCGCAACGGGCCGCCTGCCGCCGGGGTCAAGCTGGCCAACGGTTGCCACGTGGATTCACGCCCCTGCAACTGCTCAATGCGGCCCACGCTGCCCATTTCGTCCAGACTGGCCAGCGTCAGGGCCAAGCCTTCGGCGTCACCGCGCCCGGTGCGGCCTATGCGGTGGACGTGGACCTCCGGGTCGGGTGTCACGTCCACGTTGATGACGCACGCCAGTTGCGCGATGTCGATGCCGCGTGCGGCCACATCGGTGGCCACCAGCACCGAACAGCTGCGGTTGGCAAACTGCACCAGCACCTGATCGCGCTCGCGCTGCTCCAGCTCGCCGTACAGCGCCAGCGCACTGAAGCCTTGCGCTTGCAGCACCGCCACCACGTCGCGGCACTGCTGCTTGGTGTTGCAAAACGCCAGCGTTGATTCGGGCCGGAAGTGGTTCAGCAGCAGCGACACCGCGTGCAGGCGTTCGCTGTCTTTCACCTCGTAAAACACCTGCCGGATCTTGTGGCCGCTGTGCTGCGCCTGCACCTTCACCGTTTGCGGCCCGCGCATGAACTGCGCCGCCAGCTGGGCAATGCCATCGGGGTAAGTGGCTGAGAACAACAAGGTCTGGCGTTGTGCCGGGCAACGCTTCGCCACTTGGGCGATGTCCTCGAAGAACCCCATGTCCAGCATGCGGTCGGCCTCGTCCAGCACCAGCGTTTGCACCGCGTCCAGGCTAAGGGAGCCGCGCTCCAGATGGTCCAGAATCCGCCCCGGTGTGCCCACCACCACGTGCGTGCCGTGTTCCAGGCTCAAGGTCTGGCCGCGCAAGGCCACGCCACCGCACAGCGTCACCACCTTGATGTTGCCCACCGCGCGCGCCAGGCGGCGGATTTCCAGCGTCACCTGGTCGGCCAGCTCCCGCGTAGGGCACAACACCAGCGCCTGCGCCTGCCAACGCGCCGGGTCGAGCTTTTGCACCAGCGGCAGGCCAAACGCCACCGTCTTGCCGCTGCCCGTGCTGGCTTGGGCGATCACATCACGCCCAGCCAACGTCAGCGGCAAACTGGCGGCCTGGATCGGTGTCATGGTGGTGTAGCCCAATTGGGCCAGGTTGGCCAAGGCGGCCTCGGGCAAGTTCAGGCCAGCAAAAGACGGGCCAGCGGTGGCGGCGGTCAACACAGGGGCGGCGGGGGCAACAGAAGGCGAAGGGATATTCATCGGGTGATTATCGTTGGCGTGGCAGCCGCGCCATCAGGGTAAACGCCAGATAGCCGTTTGGCGCCCAGCCTCGCACAATGGCACATCAGACCCGCCCGCGCCAGCGCACACGCCACGGCCAAGGGTGGGCGCATCTTGCCGCCGCCGTGCCCGACAACCGAGGAGTAAATGCCATGAGTACCCTGATGAGAGCCGCCGTGTTTGTGGAACCGGGCCGCATTGAGCTGGCCGACAAGCCCATCCCCAACGTCGGGCCCAACGATGCGCTGATCCGCATCACCACCACCACCATCTGCGGCACCGACGTCCACATCCTCAAGGGCGAGTACCCCGTGGCCAAGGGCCTGACCGTCGGCCACGAACCCGTGGGCGTGATCGAAAAACTCGGCAGCGCCGTGGTGGGCTACACCGAAGGCCAGCGCGTGATTGCCGGGGCCATATGCCCCAACTTCAACTCCTATGCCGCGCAAGATGGCGCACCGTCGCAGGACGGCAGCTATCTGATTCCGCAAGGCCTGTGCGGCTGCCACGGCTACAAGGCCACCGCCGGCTGGCGCTTTGGCAACCTCATCGACGGCACGCAGGCCGAGTACGTGCTGGTGCCCGATGCCCAGGCCAACCTCGCCCCTATCCCCGACGGCCTGACCGACGAGCAGGTGCTGATGTGCCCCGACATCATGTCCACCGGCTTCAAGGGCGCCGAAAACGCCAACATCAAAATCGGCGACACCGTGGTGGTGTTTGCCCAAGGCCCCATTGGCCTGTGCGCCACCGCTGGCGCGCGCCTGCTGGGGGCCACCACCATCATCACCGTCGACGGCAACGACCACCGCCTGGGCATCTCGCAAAAAATGGGGGCCGACATCACGCTCAACTTCAACCAGTGCGACGTGGTGGACGAGATCATGAAACTCACCGGCGGGCGCGGTGCGGACTCGTCGATCGAAGCGCTGGGCACGCAAACCACCTTCGAGGCGGCGCTGCGCGTGCTCAAGCCCGGCGGCACGCTATCGAGCCTGGGCGTGTACTCGTCCGACCTCAAGATCCCGATGTCGGCGTTTGCGGCGGGCCTGGGCGACCACCAGATCCGCACCGCGCTGTGCCCCGGTGGCAAGGAGCGCATGCGCCGCCTGATGAACGTGGTGGCCTCCAGCCGGGTGGACTTGGGCCTGCTGGTGACGCACCAGTACGCGCTGGACGACATCGTGGCCGCCTACGACCTGTTCTCGCACCAGCGCGACGGCGTGCTCAAGGTGGCCATCAAACCCTGAAAAACGGGCGTCGGGGCCACGGCCAGCGGCGCGTGCGCGGTGTTTGTAAACTAGCGGCCACAACCTTTTCCTCCGTTCAACCGCAAAGGACACCCCTCATGCAAACCCGCGCCGCCGTGGCCTGGAAAGCTGGCCAGCCCCTGACCATTGAAACCGTCGACCTGCAAGGGCCCCGCTTTGGCGAGGTGCTGGTGGAAATCAAGGCCACCGGCATCTGCCACACCGACTATTACACCCTCAGCGGTGCCGACCCCGAAGGCATCTTCCCCGCCATCCTGGGCCACGAAGGCGCGGGCGTGGTGGTCGATGTCGGCCCCGGCGTGACCACGCTCAAGAAAGGCGACCACGTCATCCCGCTTTACACGCCAGAATGCCGCCAGTGCAAGTTCTGCCTCAGCCGCAAGACCAACCTGTGCCAGCTCATCCGTGGCACCCAAGGCAAGGGCCTAATGCCCGATGCCACCAGCCGCTTCAGCCTGAACGGCGAACCCATCTTCCACTACATGGGTACCAGCACCTTTGCCAACCACACCGTGGTGCCCGAAATTGCGCTGGCCAAGATCCGCCCCGACGCGCCGTTTGACAAGGTGTGCTACATCGGCTGCGGCGTGACCACCGGGATTGGTGCCGTCATCTTCACCGCCAAGGTCGAGGCCGGGGCCAACGTGGTGGTGTTTGGGCTGGGTGGCATTGGCCTGAACGTGATCCAGGGCGCGCGCATGGTCGGCGCCGACAAGATCATCGGCGTGGACATCAACCCGGCGCGCGAAGCCATGGCCCGCCAGTTCGGCATGACGCACTTCCTCAACCCCAAGGATATCGAAGCCGCTGGCGGCAACATCGTGGATGCCATCGTGCAACTTACTGATGGTGGTGCCGACTATTCCTTTGAGTGCATCGGCAACACCACCGTGATGCGCCAAGCGCTGGAATGCACGCACAAGGGCTGGGGCCGCAGCATCATCATCGGTGTGGCCGAGGCCGGCGCCGAAATCTCCACCCGCCCGTTCCAGCTCGTGACCGGGCGCAAATGGGAGGGCTCAGCCTTTGGTGGCGCACGGGGCCGCACCGACGTGCCCAAGATCGTGGACTGGTACATGGACGGCAAAATCGACATCGACAGCCTCATCACCCACACCATGCCGCTGGAAGACATCAACCACGGCTTCGACCTGATGAAGCGCGGCGAATCCATCCGCGGCGTGGTGCTGTTCTGACCCTTCAGCCGCAGCGCTACGGCGACACCACGGTTACACATCCACCTTCTTGACGTACGCCAGCGCCACCCGGGGCGCGGCGTGCAGCAGGGCGGAGATCTGGTCGATGTCGTTGGCCAGCAGCGGGGACTCCCAGTCGCGCGTGGTGTGACGCGCCAGCCGCGCGGCCAGCACCACACTTTGCACCTTGGCGCTGGCCTCCATTTGCTGCGGGTTGCTCAGGCGCGCCCACAGGGGCGGCAAGCGCCAGCGTTGCAGCAGGGCCTGGCGCAACGCGTCCAGCTCCACGTTCAGCACCTGGCGCTGGGCCGCTGCGCGGCGCAAGGTGGGGTCGGCCTGGCGGGCGGCGGCCAGGCGCAGCATCAGCGCCGGGGCGTGGTACCACATCAGCATCTCGGTCACGTCCTGCAGGCGTGCCAGCAGCGCCAGCAGCGACGCGTCGGGGTCGGCGCGGTGTACCGCAAACGCCAGCGCAAAGCGGCCCGCCCGCTCGCTGCGCCGGTGCAGCGCGGCCAGTGCCTCCAGTGCGGCGGGCTGGTCCTGCAGCCAGACCTGCAGCGTCATCTGCGGCCCGAAGTGGGCAAAGAACGGCGAGATGCCGCTCATCACCAGCGCACCCAGCACCGAATCGGGCAGCTCGGCGTCGTCATCGCCCCAGCGCCGCCAACGGGTGGCCAGATCGGCCATGAACTTGAGCGTCAGCAGCGGGTCGGCCTCGATCACCGCCGCCAGCTGCGATGGCGCCACCTGCTCCTCGGCCTCGCGCAAGGCCTCCAGCGCGGTGGCAGTGGTGTCCCACACGGGCATGTCGGCGGGCTTGAAATGGCGCACCCAAGCGTCCAGATCCCGCAACGGTTGCTCCAGTCCTGCCATGTGTGCGTGCTCCTGTCTGCGGGTGGTGGTGGCGTTGCTTTCATTATGCGCGCCCCACCACGCCCTGCGGCCGACGGGCCTTACGCAAGCGTCACGCGGGCAAACTTGCGCTTGCCCACCTGCACCACATAGGTGCCCGCATCCAGCTTCAGGCCGCGGTCGCTCACCACCGCGCCGTCCACGCGCACACCGCCGCCGTCGATCAGGCGGTTGGCCTCGCTGGTCGAGGGTGCCAGATTGGCCTGCTTGAGCAACGCCCCGATGCCCAGCGGCGCGCCCGCCAGCGCCACCTCGGGAATCTCGTCGGGCACACCGCCCTTGCTGCGGTTGATAAAGTCCTGCTCCGCCGCGTCCGCCGCCGCCGCGCTGTGGAAGCGCGCCGTGATCTCCTTGGCCAGTGCCACCTTGGCGTCCTTGGGGTTGGCACCCTGGGCGATAGCGGTTTTGAGCGCCGCGATCTCGGCCTCGCTTCTGAAGCTCAACAGCGTGTACCAGTCCCACATCAGCGTGTCGCTGATCGACAGCACCTTGGCAAACATGGTGTTGGCATCTTCGGTAATGCCAATGTAGTTGTTCTTGGATTTGGACATCTTGTCCACCCCGTCCAGCCCCACCAGCAGCGGCATGGTCAGAATGCACTGCGGCTCCTGGCCGTACTCCTGCTGCAGGTGGCGGCCCATCAGCAGGTTGAACTTCTGGTCGGTGCCGCCCAGCTCCAGATCACTCTTCAAGGCCACCGAGTCGTAGCCCTGCATCAGCGGGTACAGGAACTCGTGCACGCTGATGGAGGTACCGGCGCTAAAGCGTTGGTGGAAATCGTTGCGCTCCATCATGCGCGCCACCGTGTACTTGGCCGCCAGCTGGATCATGCCCACCGAACCCAGCGGCTCGCACCACTCGCTGTTGTAGCGGATCTCGGTCTTGGCCGGGTCCAGCACCAGGCTGGCCTGCTTGTAGTAGGTCTCGGCGTTGGCCTTGATCTGCTCCGGTGTCAGTGGCGGGCGCGTGCTGTTGCGGCCCGACGGGTCACCGATCAGGGTGGTGAAGTCGCCAATCAGGAAGATGACGGTGTGGCCCAAGTCCTGCAGCTGGCGCATCTTGTTGAGCACCACCGTGTGGCCGATGTGGATGTCGGGCGCGGTCGGGTCCAGCCCCAGCTTGATGCGCAGCGGCACGCCGCTGGCCTCGCTTTTTTGCAGTTTCTTGACCCAGTCGGCTTCGGGAATCAGCTCCTCGCAGCCGCGCCGCGTCACGGCGAGCGCGTGCTGCACCGCATCGGACAACACCGGCGCGGGCGAGGAAGAACAGGAGGAGAGAGCAGGTGTGTGGTTCATGGGACGGCAGGACAAACAGGTGCAGTGCCCGGACAATCGGGCTATACTGGTGCGCTATCTTGGCTTGTCATTCTAGTGGGCGCCACGGTCTTGCACCGACCGGCACCCGGCAAATGCCCCCTTTCCCGGCGACTGCGTGGCCTTGCGTGCCAGCCCTCGCCCTGAGGCCAGCGGCCCTGCAACCCCGGTTGCGTGGGGTAACTGGCCCACGCACAACCTATGAACACACTCCTTCAAGAACTGGCCCGCCTGTTCCAGCACTACCCCAAACGCTTCATGGGCGGTCTGGGCGTGCTGCTGCTGGGCACCGGCGTCACCGCTTTTGGCGTGGCCCCGTTGAGCCCCACGGCCAGCACCCCCCGGTGGTGGTGCAAAACTTCGTCGAGCCTGTGCAACCTGCGCTGACCACCCCGCAACACAGCCCCGAGGCCGGCACCCCGTTCGTGCTGTTCCAGAGCGACGTGACGCGCCGCGACGACACCGTGCACAGCCTGCTGCGCCGCCTGGGCGTGCAGGACAGCGCCGCCGCCGCCTTTTTGCGCCAGGACGCCCACGCGCGCCAGCTGCTGCAAGGCCAGTCGCGCAAGCTCGTCAGCGCCGAAACCGACGACCAGCGCCAGCTGGTGCGCCTGACCGCGCGCTGGCTGCCCGACGAACGCGCCGAGCACTACAACCGCCTGGTGGTGGAAAAACACCCCGCGCTGGGCTGGCACAGCTACACCGAGGAAGCCCCGCTGACGCGCTCCACGCGCCTGAGCAGCGGCACCATCCGCCACTCGCTGTTTGCCGCCACCGACGCCGCACGCCTGCCCGACGAGATTGCGGCCCAGCTGGCCGACCTGTTTGGCTCGCAGATCGACTTCCGCCGCGACCTGCAACCGGGCGATCGCTTCAGCGTGGTGTACGAGACTCTGGAAGCCGATGGCGAAGTGCTGCAGTTTGGCCGCCTGCTGGCGGCCGAATTCATCAACCAGGGCCAGGTACACCAGAAACTGTGGTTCGAGGAACCCGGCCAGAAAGGCGCCTACTACGGCGCAGACGGCCAGAGCAACCGCAGCGCCTTCCTGGCCTCGCCGCTGGAGTTCTCGCGCATGAGCAGCGGCTACGGCATGCGCTTCCATCCCATCTCGGGCCGCCTCAAGGCCCACCTGGGCGTGGACTACGCCGCCCCCACCGGCACCCCGGTGCGCAGCGTGGCCGAAGGCACCGTCGCCTTTGCCGGCTGGAAGAACGGCTACGGCAACGTGATCGAGGTCGAGCACACCGAGCGCAAGAGCACCGTGTACGCCCACCTCAGCCGCATCGACGTGCGCAGCGGCCAGCGCGTAGGCCAGTCCGACCGCATCGGGCTGGTGGGTTCCACCGGCGCCTCCACCGGCCCGCACCTGCACTTTGAATACAAGATTGCGGGCCAGCACCAGGATCCGCTCAACATTGCCCGCGACGGCGGTGGCCAGTCCATGACCGTGGCCGCGCGCCAGGAGTTCGAGCAAGTGGCCCAGGCCATGCGCCGGCAACTCGACATCGCCGCCACCGTGGTGCAGGCCAGCGCCGACTAAAGCCAGCCGATGGCACCCGCGTCGGGCCACTGCATCGGGCTGATGTCCGGCACCTCGCTCGACGGGGTGGATGGCGTGCTGGCCGATTTTTCTGGCACGCAGCCGCGCGTACTGGCCAGCCACTTCGTGCCCATGCCAGATGATTTGCGCGCCGAGCTGCTGGCCCTCAACACCCCCGGCCACAACGAACTGCACCGCGCCAGCGCCGCCGCGCAGCAACTGGTGGCACTGTACACCGACGCCGTGCACGCCCTGCTGCAACGCAGCGGCCTGCCCGCCAGCGCCATTGCCGCCATCGGCGCGCACGGCCAGACGGTGCGGCACCAGCCGCCACCCGCTGTGCCAGCCTACACGCTGCAACTCAACCAGCCTGCGCTGCTGGCCGAAGCCACCGGCATCACCGTGGTGGCGGACTTCCGCAGCCGCGACGTGGCCGCGGGCGGCCAGGGCGCACCGCTGGTGCCCGCGTTCCACCAGCACGTCTTTGGCCAGCCGGGCCGCGCGCTGGCGGTGGTCAACATCGGCGGCATTGCCAACGCCAGCGCCCTGCCCGGCGATGGCCGCGTGCTGGGTCTGGACACCGGCCCCGGCAACGTGCTGCTGGACTTGTGGTGCGCGCGCCATACCGGCCAGCCCTACGACGCCGATGGCGCCTGGGGCACCCAGGGCCACGCCAACCCCGCCCTGCTGCAACAGCTGCTGTCCGATGCCTACTTCAGCCGCAGCGGCACCAAGAGCACCGGGCGCGACCTGTTCCACGCCGACTGGCTGGCACAGCACCTGCGCGGCTTTGAGCACCTGCGCGCCGTGGACGTGCAAGCCACGCTGGTGCAGCTCACCGCGCACAGCATCGCACAAGGCCTGCGCCAATTGCCGTGGCAGGCCGATGCGGTACAAGACGTCTGGATATGCGGCGGTGGCGCCTGCAACGCCGCCCTGATGGCTGCGCTGCAACAGCAGTTGCCGCAGGCACACGTGCGCCCGACCAGCGACGCTGGCTGGCCAGTCTCGTGGGTGGAAGCGGCCGCGTTTGCGTGGCTGGCACGGCAAACCCTGCTGGGCCTGCCCGGCAACGAACCCCAAGTCACCGGCGCACGCGGGCGGCGCGTGCTGGGTGCCATCTACCCCGCCTGACGCTGGCGGGGCCGCTTTTTCAGCTTAAACGCTGAAGCTGGAGCCACAACCGCAGGTGGTGGTGGCGTTGGGGTTCTTGATGACGAACTGCGCGCCTTGCAGGTCTTCCTTGTAGTCGATCTCGGCGCCCACCAAGTACTGGTAGCTCATGGCGTCGATCAGCAGCGAGACACCGTTCTTGCTCATCACGGTGTCGTCCTCGTTCTGGATCTCGTCGAACGTGAAACCGTACTGGAAACCCGAGCAGCCGCCGCCCTGCACGAACACGCGCAGTTTCAAATCCGGATTGCCTTCCTCGGCGATCAGGTCGGCCACCTTGGCGGCCGCGCTGTCGGTGAACACCAGCGGCGCGGGCATGTCGGTTTCAACGTCTTGGGCAACTTCAGCGGCAACGGCACTCATGGGGCAACCTTGTGGAAAACAAAAAAGGGAAAAGAAGCGGAATAGTAAACCAAAACAGTCGGGAATGCAGCCCTGGGGTCTTGCGGCCTGTGGATACGGCCCAAGTTTGGCCTACGCGCCGGACAAACAAAAACCGCCCGCAGCACAAGGCCGGGGGCGGCGTTTTGGCGGGGGCAGCCCAACAGGCACCCCGGCAGCGCAACAGCGAATTAACGCTTGCTGAACTGCTTGGCGCGGCGTGCGGAACGCAGACCGACCTTCTTACGCTCGACCTCACGCGCATCGCGGGTCACGAAACCAGCTTGCGACAGTGCGGGCTTGAGCGACGCATCGTAGTCGATCAGGGCGCGGGTGATGCCGTGGCGCAGGGCGCCGGCCTGACCGGATTCGCCACCACCATGCACGTTGACCTGGATGTCAAACGCTTCGGTGTTTTCGGTCAGCACCAGCGGCTGCTTGGCAATCATGATCGAGGTCTGACGGCCGAAGAACGATTCGATGTCCTTGCCGTTGACCGTGATCTTGCCGGAGCCTTTTTTCAGAAACACGCGGGCGACGCTGGATTTGCGACGGCCGGTGCCATTGTTCCATTCACCAATCATGGCGGCTCCTTAGATGTCCAACACTTTGGGTTGCTGGGCGGTGTGCGGGTGCTCGGCACCACCGTACACCTTGAGCTTCTTGATCATGGCGTAGCCCAGGGGACCCTTGGGCAGCATGCCTTTGACCGCTTTTTCCAGCGCACGGCCAGGGTGCTTGGCTTGCAGGTCGCGGAAGTTGGTGCCGTAGATACCGCCCGGGAAGCCCGAGTGACGGTAATACATCTTGTCCAGGGACTTGGTGCCCGTGACCTTGATCTTGGCGGCGTTGACGATGACGATGAAGTCACCGGTATCAACGTGAGGGGTGTAAATGGCTTTGTGTTTACCACGCAGACGGCGTGCCACTTCGCTGGCGACACGTCCGAGCACCTTATCGGTGGCGTCAACAACAAACCACTCGTGCACCACCTCAGCGGGCTTGGCGCTGACGGTTGTTTTTTGCATGAGATTGCTCTTGAGGAAAGAGGGTTTGGCAGGCTCTTTTCCACGGTCGGTGCTTCTCTGAAGGAAGCCTCTTAGGTGGGGATGAACTTCGCCGCGGAGCCCAGAAAATCGCTGCGAAGCCGACGATTATATGAAGAAAGCACCCAGCCGTGCAAACGCTTTTTGGCAGGTGGCGTCAGGCCATGACGTTGAGCTGGGTGCCCAGCGTGCCCTCGCTGGCCAGCGGCAGCGGGCCGGGCAGGGTCTGCAGCAGGTTGGCGGCCTGCACCTTCTCCATGTCTTGCGACATCTTGATCATGTTGACCTGCGCGTCCTGGTTGGCACGTGCTTGCTGCATCTGCATGACACCGGTGGCAGCGGCGGTAACGGACATGTCCATGGTTCAACTCCTTGAGAACGTGGTAGATGCTTCATTATGGAGCGCCCACCGCGTGCTGGCAAGCCACGGCGACAGGCGGCCCCCGGCGGTGTACCATGCGCGCATGTTCAGTTACCGCCACGCTTTTCACGCGGGCAACCACGCCGATGTGCTCAAGCACATGACGTTGGTGGCCATGTTGCAATATTTGACCCAGAAGGACACCGGCCTGCTGCTGGTGGACACCCACGCCGGGGCCGGGGTGTACCGGCTGGATCAGGACCACGCCCGCACCTCGGGCGAGTCCGAGCACGGCATCTACCAGCTGCAGGTGGTGGCCGACGCGGCGCGCGCTGCGGGCCAGACGGTGCCGGAGGCGGTACAGGCCTACCTGGCGCAGGTGGCGCAGTTCAACCACGGCAGCCCGGTCTGGCGCACCTACCCCGGCTCGCCGTGGATCAGCCAAGCGCTGCTGCGCCCGCAGGACAAGCTCAAGCTGTTTGAAGTCCACCCCACCGACAGCAAGCTGCTGGAAAAGCAGGTGGCCGAGCTGGAGCGTGGGCGCCAGATCGAGGTGCTGCGCCGCAACGGCTTCGAAGGCCTCAAGGCGCTGCTGCCCCCGCCCACGCGGCGCGGCCTGGTGCTGATCGACCCCAGCTACGAGCTCAAGACCGATTACGCCGAGGTGGTGACGTGCCTGGAGGACGCGCTCAAACGCTTCCCGACCGGCACCTACGCGGTGTGGTACCCGGTGATCGGACGCCCGGAGGCGCATTCGATGGCGCGCAAGCTCAAGACCATGAGCAGCAAACTGCAGCGCCCGTGGGTGCAGGCCGAACTCAACATCGGCCTCAACCCCACCGAGGGCGTGACCACGCAGGCGGCCCAGGGGCGCACCCCGACCACCATGCGCGCCAGCGGCATGCACATCATCAACCCGCCCTTTACGCTGGCGGCGCAGCTGCGCGACGCCCTGCCCTGGGTGACGAAGGCGCTGCGCCAGGCCACCGGCTCGGGCTGGACGGTGGAACACGGCGGCCACTGACACCACCAGCCGCCCCGCCCGCGCCATCCGGCCCAGCGTCAGCGGCGAGTGGAGGGGGCAGCGTCGTCGGGCTTGCGGGTCAGCAGTTGCACCTCCGAAACGCCCAGGCTGCGGATGCCCAGGGCACCGGCGGCGGCGTGGCTGAGGTCGATGATGCGGCTCTTGATGTGCGGGCCACGGTCCACGATGCGCACCACCACCTCGCGCCCGGTGTCCAGGCTGCGCACCAGCACTTCGGTGCCGAATGGCAGCGTCTTGTGCGCCGCCGTCAGGGCGTGCATGTTGTAGCGCTCGCCGCTGGCGGTGGGCAGGCCGTGGAAGCGGTTGGCCAGGAACGACGCCTTGCCTTGCTGCAGCACATGGGTCTTGCGCGCTTGCACCTGCCGGGTTTTGACGCCTTCCATGGGGGCGTGCTGCACGTGGGTGGCACCCGCCTGCACGCTGGTGGAGCAGCCACTCAGCAGGGTCAGGCAGGCGGCGCACAGCAGCGCCAGCGGTCGGGGTTTGGGTAAGATTTGCGAAAAATGCATCCGGTACTTTGGTTCCTCAAAGCCCTGCAATCTACAGCAAACCCAGGTTCTTGACAATTTCCAGCGTCGGGCCGCTCTGGTTCATGGTGTAGAAATGCAGGCCCGGCACGCCCGCGGTGCGCAGTTGATCGCACAAATCCGTCACCACTTCCAGCCCAAAGGCGCGGATGGAAGCTATGTCGTCGCCATAGGCTTGCAGACGCAGGCGGATCCAGCGCGGGATCTCGGCCCCGCACGCGTCCGAGAAGCGCAGCAGCTGCGCCGAGCTGGTGATGGGCATGATACCCGGCACCACCGGAATGTCCACGCCCAGCTGGTAGGCGTCGTCCACAAAGCGGAAGTAGGCGTCGGTGTTGTAGAAATACTGCGTGATGGCCGAATTGGCCCCCGCCTTGACTTTGGTGGCAAAGGCTTGCAGGTCGTCCTGCGGCGAGCGCGCCTGCGGGTGGAACTCGGGGTAGGCCGCCACTTCGATGAAGAAAGCGTCGCCAAACTCGGCGCGGATGAAGGCCACCAGGTCGCTGGCGTACTGGAACTCACCGCCCAGGCCATAACCGCTGGGCAGGTCGCCGCGCAGGGCCACCAGGCGTTGCACACCCATGTCGCGCAGGGTGACGAGTTGCTGGCGCACGGTGTCGCGGGTGGCGCCAATGCACGAGAAGTGCGACGCGGCGGGCACACCTTCGGCCAGGATCTCGGCCACGGTGGCGAAGGTACCTTCCTGGGTGGAACCACCGGCGCCAAACGTCACAGAGCAAAACTCGGGCTGGAGCGCGTAGAGCTGCTGGCGCGTGGCGCGCAGCTTGGCCGTGCCCTCGGGGGTCTTGGGCGGAAAGAATTCAAAACTGAGGGGAATTTGGGCACTCATGCGGGTGCTCCTTGTGTAGGGGTTGCTTCAGGCCGCCATGCGGCTGGCCCAGACAAAAAATTCGCGGTTGCCGTCGCCACCGGCAATGGGGGAGTCGAACCAGCCACGCACCAGCAGCCCCGCTTCGGCGCAGGCGCGGCGCAGGCGTTGTTCCACCTGGGGGTAGCAGGCGGGGTCTTTCACCAGCCCGCCCTTGCCGATGTGCTCGGGTTGCAGCTCGAACTGGGGCTTGACCAGCATCAGCAGCTGCCCGCCGGGGGCCAGCAGCGGTGCCAGCGCCGGCAGCACCAGCGTGAGCGAGATGAAGGACAGATCGCCCACCACCAGCTCAAACCCGGCGCCAATGCGCTCCGGCGCGGCCCCGGCTTGCAGCAGCCGCTCAAAGCTGAGTTGGCGCGCATTGAGCTTTTCCAGCGCCTGCACGCGGGGGTCTTGCGCCACGCGCGGGTGCAACTGGCCCTGGCCCACGTCCACACCCAGCACGCTGGCGGCACCGTGTTGCAACAGCACGTCGGTAAAGCCGCCGGTGCTTTGCCCCACATCCAGGCAGCGCCAGCCGTTGGGGCTGAGGCCGCTGGCGCGCAGCGCACCTTCGAGCTTGAGGCCACCGCGCGAGACATAGCGCGACTCGGCGGCGTCCACCAATTCCAGCTCGGCGCTCAGCGGCAGATCGTCACCGTTCTTGGCCACGGTTTTCCACGGTGCGGCACCGCCCAGCCGCCAGCGCACGCCAGCGGCAATCAGGCGTTGTGCTTGCGAGCGTGACGCGGCCAAACCGCGTTCGGTGAGCAACTGGTCGGCGCGCACGGGGTATCAGTAGCGGTAGGTGTCGGGCTTGTACGGGCCTTGCTTGGGCACGCCAATGTAGGCGGCTTGCTCGTCGCTGAGTTCGGTCAGCATGGCACCGACTTTCTTCAGGTGCAGGCGCGCCACTTTCTCGTCCAGGTGCTTGGGCAGCACGTACACCTTGCCCGCGTCGTAGCCGTCGGGGTGGCAAAACAGCTCGATCTGGGCAATGGTCTGGTTGGCAAAGCTCGACGACATCACAAAGCTGGGATGGCCCGTGGCGCAGCCCAGATTGACCAGGCGGCCCTTGGCCAGCAGGATGATCTTCTTGCCATCTTCAAAGATCACGTGATCGACCTGCGGCTTGATTTCTTCCCACTGGCACTTGTCTTCCAGCGAGGCCACATCGATCTCGTTGTCAAAGTGGCCGATGTTGCACACGATGGCCTGGTCTTTCATGGCGGCCATGTGGGCGTAGGTGATAACGTTCTTGTTGCCGGTGGCGGTGACGAAGATGTCGGCCTTGTCGGCAGCGTATTCCATCGTCACGACCTTGTAGCCTTCCATCGCGGCTTGCAGCGCGTTGATGGGGTCGATCTCGGTCACCCACACTTGGGCACTCAAAGCGCGCAGGGCTTGGGCCGAACCTTTGCCCACGTCGCCGTAACCCGCCACCACAGCCACTTTGCCTGCGATCATCACGTCGGTAGCGCGCTTGATGCCATCCACCAGCGATTCGCGGCAGCCGTACAGGTTGTCGAACTTGGATTTGGTGACCGAGTCGTTGACGTTGATGGCACGGAACAGCAGCGTGCCCTTGGCACTCATTTCCTTGAGGCGGTGGACACCGGTGGTGGTTTCCTCGGTCACGCCAATGATCTGCGCACCCTTGCGGCTGTACCAGGTCGGGTCTTGCGCCAGCTTGTTGCGGATGGCGGCGAACAACACGCGCTCTTCTTCGCTGCCGCCGTTGCCAGCGACCAGCGACGGGTTGGTCTCGGCTTGCTTGCCCAGGTGCATCAGCAGCGTGGCGTCGCCGCCGTCGTCCAGGATCATGTTGGGGCCTTCGCCTTCGGTGCCGGCGGCGCCGAATTCAAAGATGCGGTGGGTGTAGTCCCAGTAATCGGTCAGGGTTTCGCCCTTGATGGCGAACACCGGCGTGCCCGCAGCGGCAATGGCGGCGGCGGCGTGGTCTTGCGTGCTGAAGATGTTGCACGAGGCCCAGCGCACTTGCGCGCCCAGGGCTTGCAGGGTCTCGATCAGCACGGCGGTCTGGATCGTCATGTGCAACGAGCCGGTGATGCGTGCGCCCTTGAGCGGCTGCTGGGCCGCGAATTCCTCGCGGATGGCCATCAGACCGGGCATCTCGGTTTCGGCAATCTTGATTTCCTTGCGGCCCCAGGCGGCCAGTGCAATGTCGGCAATAGCGCAGTCGGCGGGGGCAAGATGGACGAGCGGCGCATTCATGGGGGTGACTCCGTGACAAAAAAGTGAACCACCACCCCACGCTGGGCATTTGCAACACACGCACGCGCACCAGCAAGGGGTGGGCGAGCGCCGTTGTCTGTGGCCTGCGCGTGCCGCGTCAGGCTGGCCGAGCCTCACCGCCTGCGTGGTGGCCATAAGGCAAACACCAGCGCCGGGGTTGCAACGCTCCTCGGTACAGCAATTATAAATTGCCCCGTCAGCGGGCGTGGGGAGCGCGTTTCTATAATCCCCACCAAACAACCGGCATGCACACCTTGAGTCCAGAATCCAACCCCACTTTGCAAGCCCTGTCGCTGGTCGGCGCCGACATGCGCGAGGTTGACCGCGTCATCCAGGAGCGCCTCCACAGCGAGGTCGAGCTGATCGGCCAGGTCGCGCGCTACATCATCAGCGCTGGCGGCAAGCGCGTGCGCCCCGCCCTGCTGCTGCTGATGTGCGGCGCGCTGGACTGCGAGCACCCGCAGCGCCACAGCATGGCGGCGGTGGTGGAGTTCATCCACACCGCCACGCTGCTGCACGACGACGTGGTGGACGAGTCCACCCTGCGCCGGGGCCGCTCCACCGCCAACGAGGTGTTTGGCAACGCCGCCAGTGTGCTGGTGGGCGACTTTTTATACACCCGCGCCTTCCAGATGATGGTGGCGCCAGGCGACCTGCGCATTCTGGACGTGCTGGCCGAGGCCACCAATGTGATTGCCGAAGGCGAGGTGTGGCAGTTGATGAACATGCACGACGCCACGCTGGACGAGGCGGGCTACCTGCGCGTGATCCGCGCCAAGACGGCCAAGCTGTTCGAGGCCAGCGCGCGCCTGGCGGCCATTCTGGCCGGGGCCGATGCCGAGCTAGAGGCGCGCTGCGCCGACTACGGCCAGGCGCTGGGTGCGGCGTTCCAGGTGGTGGACGATGTGCTGGACTACGAAGGCAACGCTACCGAACTGGGCAAGAACCTGGGCGACGACCTGCGCGAAGGCAAGATGACGCTGCCGCTGATCTGCACCCTGCGCCACTGCACCCCGGCGCAGGCCGAGGTGATACGCGATGCGATCGAACAGGGCAACACCGAGCGGCTGGACGACATCATCCAGATTGTGCGCAGCTGCGGTGGCCTGAGCGACGCCCGCCGCACCGCGCAGGCCGAGGCGCAACGCGCGGTGGACGCCGCTTTGGCGTTGCCGGTCAACCAATGGTCAAAAGCTTTGGTACAATTAGCGTCTGCACTGCTGGAGCGACGCTCCTGACATTGCACATCGGAATGTAGCGCAGCCTGGTAGCGCACTTCGTTCGGGACGAAGGGGTCGGAGGTTCGAATCCTCTCATTCCGACCAGATTCAAAAAAACCCGCTGAGCACCTTGTTCAGCGGGTTTTTGCTTTGGATCAAGCTTGGACAGAGCGATCGACCGCAGAACCGCCAAGACAGTACACCGATGGTTGATGCTATTAACGATAGCCGTTAATATTGCAGCATGATTTTGAATTTCTGCTGCACCGATACCGAAGCCCTCTTTCAAGGTAAGCGCGTGAAGCGGTTTGTGAATTTTGAGAGCGTGGCCATGCGCAAGCTGCAACAACTCAGCGCCGCTGTGGAGCTGGAGTTTTTGCGAATTCCACCGGGCAACAAGCTGGAGGCCCTCAAGGGCGACCGCAAGGGCCAGCACAGCATCCGCATCAACGACCAGTGGCGCATCTGCTTTGTGTGGCGCAACGGGCACGCACACGATGTGGCCATCGTGGACTACCACTGAAAGGACGCACACATGTTGCGAGAAGTACCCCTGACACACCCCGGCGTGATTTTGCTGGAGGACTGGCTCAAGCCGCTGGGTCTGAGCCAGTACGCACTGGCCAAGGCCATTGGCGTACCGCCGCGCCGCATCAACGAGATTGTGAAGGGCTTGCGCGGCATCACGGTGGACACGGCGTTGCGGCTGGGTGCCTACTTCGGCACAGATGCGCAAAGCTGGATCAACCTGCAAACGCAATACGACACCGAGCAAGCACGCGCCACTATGGTGGACATTCTGCAACGCATTGCACAACACGGGCTGCATCCGGTGGCGGAGGCGTAGCCCTGCCCATCAGCCCCCCGGTTACTGCCGCAGGAAGCCGTATTCGTACACTTGCGGGCGCAGTTTTTGGCTGAGGGCATCGTAAGCGGTCTTGAAGGGGTCGAAGTCGATGGGGTGGGTGTCGCTGTTGGCTTCGAGGGCTTTGCGGATTTGGTACCAGCCAGCATCCGGGCGATTGAGCTTAAAGGTATCGCGGATTTTTTTCTCAAAACGGGTGGAGTGGTAGGTCGTCCAAAGTTTGCGGCCTTCGTCCAGCACTTGCCGCGCCTCTTTGGAGGGCTTGAGCTTTTTGAGGTAAGCGGCCATGAAGTCGGACTGGAAACGGCCCGATGCGGCGACTTCTTCCTCGGTGAAGGGGATGAAGTGGTTGACCAGTGACCACGGCTTGCCGTTCCACACCAAGCCATCGGCACCGGCGGAGAGGTTGGAGCCGTTGAACAGCATCCAGACCAGGCAGTCGGTCTTGAATGCGGCGGGCAGTTCGCAGGTGGGTTGCAGGAACTGGTCGCGGTCGTTGAGCCAAGTGGGGCGGATGAGGCGGCGCACCGCAAACACGACGGCGGCTTGCCAGAGGTTGTCCGGGGTGATGAAGTAGCCCCCGGCGTGGCCGATGGAATGCACCGAGGAGAACACGGCGGTCATGGTGCCCGCGTTCTGGAAGTCGTTGCCGTTGCAGAAGAAATGCCCAATCGCGCCGTTTGACCACTTGGTGTTACGCACGTGCTCGGTCTTGGTGGTGGGGGTGACGGCGTTGATGAGCGGCACCGCGTCCACGTCATTTTTCTTGAGGCGCGGCATCCATTCGCTCAAGAAGAGCGCATTGGGCAGGTTGTGGAAGGACTTTCGGCCCAAGGCGTTGCCGTCCTTGTCCAGCGCGGTGGTTTCGATGGCGCTAAGCCGTGTTTTTTTGCTGGTGTCCCAGACCAAAAAGCCGATAGGGAAGTTGCCATTCAGGCCATCGAAGGCCTTGCTGTGTACGACGAAACCGCCCAGATATTTGGCCCGCCACTTCTCACGGAACTGGGCAAAGTTGGGGGCGTTGACGTACTTGAGTTTACTGAACATCGCCACGACAGCGTTGGGTATTTCACGCTGAATCCGCACGAGGAATTGCACAAACAGTTCGCGGGCGGCGTAGCCCAAGTGCCCCATATCGGCACCGACGGCTGTCTTGGCGATATTGGTCTTGCCCGCGTTGCCTTGGGAGTTGGCGGCTTCGCCATACGGCGGGTTGATGAGCACCAGGATTTTCTTGGCACCCTTCTTTTTCACCTTGGCATCGGCAATGGCTTGGCGCAGTTCCAGCGGTACCTTGTTGCTGCGCGTGTAGTCGATTTGGCCAAAATCGTCCACGTCATCGTTGAGGTAGTCGTACTGGAACTTGGTGGCGGCCACGCAGGTGCGGCTGGCACGCATCACGTCGATGTCGGCCTGATCCAGCGTGCTCATGTAGATGTTGCGGTGGTTGGAGTGCTTGACCTCCAGGTTGCCCACGCCGCAGCACATGTCCCACACGATGTATTTCTGCTGCCAGTTCTTGCCCAGCAGTTGCGCCAGTTGGTCGTAGGCTTTGTCCACGATGTGCAACGGCGTGTAGTACGCGCCTTTGAAGCTGCGTTCGTCCAAGGGCAGCAGGCTGTCACGGCGTTCCAGCAGGTAGGCGCGGTGTTCCTCGTCCGGTGGGCGGTGGTAGATGGCCCAGAAGTTGCGGTAGCCTTTTTCGCTGGAGAGTTCGTAGGTGGTGCCATCCAGCAGGAACAAGGGCCGGTCGCCTTCGTGCAGCAGCCGCGCGGGCAAATTGGCGATGGCGGCTTTGGTGCCATCGTGCATGATGTCGGCAAAGAACAGCAGGGCGTAGTCGGTTTCGGCCACACCTTCCAATTCCTGCCCCACCATCGTGACCCACTTGTCAAACACCTGGCGCAGGTTGTCGGGCGTGATGGGGGTGCGCACCAATTGGCCCGCCTGGAGGGCGTGCTTGACGGCGGCGACGAATTCTTTTTCGTGGCTGTCGATTTTGTAGACCACGAAATGGGTCTCGATGTAAGGGGCCACCTGCGCCGCCACGCCCCTGTCCACCGCCGAGGCGGACTTGGGCCATTTGATGGCCTTGTCGGCCAAAATGGGCAAGGCCTTGGCGGTTTCCATGATGGCGGCTTTTTCGCGGTCAATCACGGCCAAAAACGGCGGGATGTGCTCGCCTTGCTTGCGCGCGTCGCGCACGTAGAACAGCAACTGGGCAAACATCAGCACTGGGGAGGTGGCGGCCTCTTTGGCCTCGAACCAAATTTCTTCGGCCTGGATGTCCACCAGCCCTTTGCTGTATTTTTTCAGGCCCAGGGCCTTGATGTAGGCATCTTTGACGTCTTCTTCGGTTCGGGCGGCGTTCAGTTCTTGGATCAGGCTCACGGGAGGGCTACTGTGGTGGGAGGGGCTGGTGGTCAGGCGTGTGCTGCGGTGTGCGCGCCGGGATGGGCTTCCAAGCGCAAGCCCAGGGCGTGTATCACCTTGAGGATGGTGCCAAAACTGGGGTTGCCTTGCCCCGATAAGGCTTTGTACAGGCTTTCGCGGCCCAGGCCGGTGTCGCGCGCCAACTGGGTCATGCCACGGGCCTTGGCAATGTCGCCCAACGCCGCAGCGATGAAGGCGGCATCGTCAGGCGCTTCGTTCAGGCAGGCTTGCAGGTACAGCGCCATATCCTCCTCGGTTTTGAGGTGTTCCACTACGTCCCATTTGCGGGTTTTCAGCGTCATGGTGCGGGCTCCTTAAAGTTGTTGTGCTAATTCGAGCGCGGTTTTGATGTCGTGGGGTTGGGTGGATTTATCGCCACCAGCCAGCAAAATCACCAGCTCCATGCCCCACGGGCTTGCAATCGCCCAAGTTGCCCAGTTCGGCCCGGCGGATACGCGCTTGGATGCTGGCTTTGGCCATGCGATCCCGCAGCGCGTCGTACCAGGTGTCGAACACTGCGGTGGTCTGGATGCTGTTCATGGCACAAGTGTAGCAACGTATCCTAAAAAATACAGTCTAACCAATGGGTTGGCCTACGCCAACAGGCCAATGGTTTTGCGAAAGCGGGCCAGCGATACCGCAAACAGCACCGCGCCAATCAGTGCCAGCGCCACACACGAGCTCCAGACCACGTCCAGCCCAGCACCCCGGTACAGGATGGCCTGGCTCATTTCGGTGAAATGGGTGGTGGGAGCCAGCGCCATCACCCACTGCACCCACAGCGGCATGCTTTCGCGCGGGGTCACGCCGCCCGAGAGCATTTGCAGCGGCATCATCACCAGCACCATCAGCAGGCCAAACTGCGGCATGCTGCGCGCCAGCGTGGCCAGAAAAATGCCCATCGAGGTGGTGGCAAACAGGTGCAAGGCCACTCCAGCAAAAAACAGCCACAGCGAACCGTCAATCGGCACTTGCAACACGCCCCGGATCACGCCGTTGAGCGAGGCCGCTGCCGCCAGCAACACCACCAGCGCCATCGACCAGACTTTGGCCAGCATGATTTCGGTCGGGGTCACGGGCATGACCAGCAGGTGTTCCACCGTACCGTGTTCGCGCTCGCGGATCAGCGCCGCACCGGTCAGGATGATGGACAGCATGGTGACGAGGTTGACCAGTTCCATCAGCGAGCCAAACCACACCGGGGTCAGCGACGGGTTGAAGCGCATGCGCACCGCCAGATCGACCGCTGACGTGGCGGTGCTGCGGTGGCGCTGCACGAATTCGTTGACCTCGCCCAGCACGATCTGCTGCACGTAGTTGTTGCCCGCAAAGGCCTGGCTCATGCGGGTGGCATCGATGTTGAGTTGCACCGCTGGCGTGCGCCCGGCCAGCACGTCGCGCTGGAAGTTGGGCGGAATCACCAGCACCAGCGTGTAGCGGCCGGCGTCCAGGCCCGGATCGACCTCGGCGTGGCCGATGCGCACCGGCGGGTTGAAGCTGGGCGGGTAGAACGCACCCAGAATGCGTTGCGACAGGGTGGAGTCGTCCTCGTCCACCACCGCAATGGGGGCGCGGTGCAGGGTCTCGGGCATGGCGGTGCCGGCGGTGTACACGGCCACGGTGAAGGTGTAGACGATGAGCACCAGCATCATGGGGTCGCGCCACAGGCTCCACAGCTCCTTGATGCCCAGGCGGTAGATGTTGACCAGGTGGCGCACGCTTCAAACCTCCTGTTTTTTGAGCAGGGCAATGGCCAGCCCCAGAATCACCGGAATGGCCAGCAGCATGGGCCAGAGCGCGGCCTGCACATCGGCCAAGTCGAGCGCCTTGCTGAACACGCCACGGCTGATGAGCAACATATAGGTGGCGGGGTAAATGTCCCCGATCCAACGCCCCACGCCTTCCAGCGACGACACAGGGTTGATCAGGCCCGCAAACTGCACCGCCGGGATGAGGGTGCCGATCATGGCAAAAAAGATGGCGGCAATCTGGCTCTTGGTCAAGGTGGAGGCCAGCAGGCCCATGCCGGTGGCGCAAATGGCGTACAGCAGTGCGGCCACGCTCAGGGTGGCAAAACTGCCGGTCATGGGCACGCCAAATGCCGTGACGGCCAAGGCGCACATCGTCAGGTAGTTGAGCATGGCCAGCGCGATGTAGGGCAGTTGCTTGCCCAGCAAGAATTCGGTGCGGGTGACGGGGGTGACGTACAGGTTGATGATGGAGCCGAGTTCTTTCTCGCGCACCACCGCCAGCGCGGTGAGCATGGCGGGCAGCATCAGCAACAGCAGCGGAATGACGGCGGGCACCATCGCGGGCAGGCTTTTGACATCGGGGTTGTAACGGTAGCGGGTTTCGATCTCAGCCAGTGGGCGCGCCACCTGGCCGGTGCGTTCGAGCGCCTGTTGCGCCAGCCAGTGCTGGTGCATGCCTTGCACGTAGCCATGCACGGTCTCGGCGCGCTGGGGCATGGCCCCGTCGATCCAAGCCCCGATCTGCACATTGCGCCCGTGCAGCACGTCGCGCGCAAAGCCGGGCGGTATCTCCAATGCCAAGGAAATGTCGCCGCTGCGCAGGCGGCGGTCCATCTCTGCATCGTCGGCAATGGGGGGTTGTTCGGTGAAATAGCGCGAACCGGCCAGGTTATGCGTGTAGTGGCGGCTCAAGCTGGTTTGGTCGCGATCGAGCACGGCGTAGCGCAGGTTTTCCACATCCATGCTGATGCCGTAGCCCATCACGAACATCAACAGCACCGAACCCAGCAGCGCCAGCGTGGCGCGCACCGGGTCGCGGCGCAGTTCCAGTGCCTCGCGCCACTGGTAGCTGTGGATGCGCGCCAGACTGCGGCGCAGGCGGGTAAACCAGGATACAACTGCGGCCTCGGCATCAGGGGCGACGGGCGACAGCATTGTGTGCGCCACGGCACCATCGGTTTGAGTCACAGGAGCAGCATCCACCAAGGCTTGCGGCGCAGGGGTGGGCACATCGCCGCCACCGGCTTCGCGCAGGTGGTCGATGAAAGCCTCTTCCAGCGTGGCCACGCCGCGCCGGGCCACCAGTGCCGCTGGCGTGTCACTGGCCAGCACCCGGCCCGCGTGCATGAGCGAGATGCGGTCGCAGCGTTCGGCCTCGTTCATGAAGTGGGTGGAAATGAAGATGGTGACCTGGTCCTGCCGCGCCAGTTCGATCATCAAGCGCCAGAAGTTGTCGCGTGCAATCGGGTCCACGCCCGAAGTGGGTTCATCCAGTATCAGCAGCTCGGGGCGGTGCACCATCGCCACCGCCAGCGACAGGCGTTGCCGCATGCCAAGTGGCAACTGCTCGGGCAGGCTGTCCACCACGTCTTGCAGGCCAAAACGCTGCACCATCGCCTGCACGCGGGCAGGTACTTCGGCTTCGGGCACATGGAACAGGCGCGCGTGCAGCACCAGGTTTTGGGTCACGCTGAGTTCAGCGTACAGCGAGAAGCCTTGCGACATGTAGCCCACGCGGCGGCGCGTGGCCATGTCGTGCGGATCGACCGTGTGGCCAAACAGCCGCGCCTGACCTTCGGTGGCGGGCAGCAGGCCGGTCAGCATTTTCATGGTGGTGGATTTGCCGCAGCCGTTGGAGCCCAGGAAGCCAAAGATTTCACCGCGCCGGATCTGGAAGCTGACGTGATCGACGGCCACGAAATCGTCAAACCGCATGGTCAGGCCTTCGGCCTCGATGGCAATGGGGTATTCACCCCCATCGGCCAGCGGCGGCACGGTCACGGGCTGGTGGCCTTGGCGCTTGGCGGCGGGCAGCAAGGCGATGAAAGCGGCCTCCAGCCCCGTGGTTTGGGTGCGCGCCAGCAATTCGGCGGGGCTGCCGGTGGCCAGTACGCGGCCATCGTCGAGCGCCACCAGCCAGTCGAAGCCTTGGGCCTCGTCCATGTAGGCGGTGGCCACCAGCACGCTCATGCCGGGGCGCTGGCGGCGGATGTCGGCAATCAAAGCCCAGAACTGTGCGCGTGCCAGCGGGTCCACGCCGGTGGTGGGTTCGTCCAGAATCAGCAGGTCGGGGTCGTGGATGAGCGCACAGCACAGGCCCAGCTTTTGCTTCATGCCACCCGAGAGCTTGCCCGCCAGACGGTGCAAAAACGGGTGCAACCCGGTGCGCTGCGTGAGCTGGTCGATGCGCTGGCGGCGTTGGGCGGCGTTGTGGCCAAACAAGCGGGCAAAGAATTGCAGGTTTTCTTCCACCGACAAGGTGGGGTACAGGTTCTTGCCCAAGCCTTGCGGCATGTAGGCGATGCGCGGGCACACAGCCTGCCGGTGCTGGCGCTGGGCCATGTCGCCCCCCAGCACGTGCACCTGCCCCTGTTGCAGGGCACGTGCCCCGGCCAGCAGCGCCAGCAAGCTGGATTTGCCCACACCGTCCGGCCCCATCAGGCCCACCATGCGGCCAGCGGGAATGTCCAGCGTCACGCCGTCCAGCGCGATGGTGCTGCCGTAGCGCAACGCCACCTGCTGCAAACGCGCCACCGGCGGCGGTGCAGCGGCCACGGCGGGCGGGGTCACGGCCAGTCCTTGGCGGCCAGGGCCTCGGGCCACGCGGCTTGCGGGTCCAGCTTGAGCCACGCCACGCCGGGCAAGCCGGTCTTGACGCGCTCGGGGTGCTGTTGCAGCAGTTCAGGGGCAATGCGCGCCTTGACGCGGAACATGAGCTTTTGCCGTTCGCTGGCGGTTTCCACCGTTTTGGGCGTGAATTGGGCGGTGCTGGCCACAAAGCTCACTTGCGCAGGTATGGGGGACTGGGGTGCAGCGTCCAGCACCAGGCGCACCTCGCTGCCCAGCGCCACCTGGCCCGCCACGGTTTCGGGCAGAAAGAAGGTCATGGACACATCGGACAGATCGACCAGGTTGAGCACCTTGCCGCCCGCGCCCAGCACCTCGCCCGCTTGGGCCACCACAAATTGCACCCGGCCCGCGCGCGGGGCCTTGAGTTCGGTGTCGGCCAGCTCCACGTCGATGCGCGCCAGCGTGGCCTGCGCCGCCGTGATGCCGGTCTGGGCGCTGTCCACCTGGATACGGGCGGCGGCAATGCCCTGCTGGGCGGCGGCGGCTTGGGCCTGGGCGGCGCGCAACACGGCTTGCAGGTTGCGCACGCGGGCGCGGTCGTCGTCCAGTTCTTGTGCGGAGGTGGCACCTTCTTGCGCCAGCGCCTGCGAGCGTTGCAAGCGGCGCTGCGCCGCATCCAGCTCGCTGTTGCGCTGCACCACGGCGGCCAGTGCCGCTTGGTGGTCGCTTTCGCGCAAGGCCACTTGGGCCTGTGCCACCAGCACCGCCTGGCGCGCACGTTGCACGTTGGCCACGGCTTCGTCGCGCTGGGCCTGCAAGGTGTCGGTTTGCATGCGGGCCAACGGTTGCCCGGCCTGCACCCAATCGCCTTCGGCCACCAGCAATTCGGTCAAGCGGCCAGCGGTTTTGGTAGCGATGTCGATCTCGGTCGCCTCCAGCCGCCCATTGCCGCTGACAAAGCCCGGCCCCGGCCCGGCATGTTGCCAGCGTTGCCACACGGTGTAGGCGCCCAGCGCCAGCAGCGCCGGCAACAGCAGCCACAGCAATTTGTTGGAAACACGGATCACGGCCAGCCCACCCTTTCAAACAACGGAAGGCCACAGCATAAACGGCCACTCAACGCTGACTTTTACGCACTGTAAGCCGCCTGCTTCAGTCGCTGGGGCAACCAAAACACGCCGGTTGTAGCAAGAATCAAGTCTGGGAATTTTGAAGAAATAAAAAATTTGATTAAAAAACACTAGGCAAAAATATTTTTCAAGACATTATTTATCATATTAGTTTTATTTATATCAATAATTATATTGTAAGATATACGATTGTTTTCAACCATGGAGATGACTGTGCCAGAAATCGACAGCAACCAAAACACCCTGACCGCCACCTTGGGTTCACTGAACACAACGCTTGATGGCAGCCTCACGAATTATGATACAGACTACTTCAAAATCCCTGTCACGGACGGCGGCGGTGTCTTTACCCTCGACTTCATCCACCCCCACGGCATAACGAACGGAAAGGGTATCAAAGTAGAAATTAAAAATGCGAACGGCATTAACATCAATACTGCCACATTCACAAAGAATGGGCAGTTGACAGCAACCCTGCCCACCAGTGGTGACTACTACATCGTCGTTTCGGATGGCCATGGCGGCCAAGGTTACGCAGAAGGCATCTACTCCATCAACACATCTCTGTCTCGTGAGCCCAACACCGCCTACGATGGAGAAAGCAAGCCAGATAACGCTAACAATGCAATCGCCACCCTCGCCGATGGCGTCAGTACCATTGTTCCGGGAGCCAAGATCAGTGGAACACTCACAGATCGCGATACAGACTACTTCAAAATCCCTGTCACGGACGGCGGCGGTGTCTTTACCCTCGACTTCATCCACCCCCACGGCATAACGAACGGAAAGGGTATCAAAGTAGAAATTAAAAATGCGAACGGCATTAACATCAATACTGCCACATTCACAAAGAATGGGCAGTTGACAGCAACCCTGCCCACCAGTGGTGACTACTACATCGTCGTTTCGGATGGCCATGGCGGCCAAGGTTACGCCAACGGCCTCTACGCCATTACCATAGAAACTGAAAGTACACTGTCGAATCTTGTGGAAGGCACATCTGGGGCAGATTCCCTGGATGGAGGCCTAGGCGCAGATACGATGGAAGGTGGCGATGGCGATGACACTTATTACGTGGACAACACCAAGGATCAGGTCATCGAAAGCAGTGCCACCGGCGGCAACGATCTGGTGATCAGCTCTCTTTCGGCCTACACACTGAGTGCCAACATCGAAAACGGACAGATTGGCAATGCAACAGCAGCGAACCTGACCGGTAACGATCTGGCCAACGTCATTTACGCAGGTAAGGGCAACAACGTCATGAATGGCGGTGCCGGTACAGATACCGTAAGTTACCTGTTTGGCACTGGAGCAGAAAAGACCGGCGTGACCGTCAATCTGGCCAGCACGGCGGCACAAGCTACAGGCAACAGCGGTCGAGACACACTCAAGAACATTGAAAATCTGACTGGTTCAGCGTTGGCAGACAAGCTGACGGGCAATACGGGCAAGAACCAACTGGACGGCGGCGCAGGCAATGACACCCTGAACGGCGGCGCAGGCAATGACACCCTGAACGGCGGCGCAGGCAATGACACCCTGAACGGCGGCGCAGGCAATGACACCCTGAACGGCGGCGCAGGTAACGATGTGCTAGTGTTCGACAAAGCCTTGGTCACTGGCAATGTTGACGAAATCGTGGGTTTTGCCAGTGGTTCAGACAAGATCGCTCTTGACGATGACGTTTTCAAGGCTCTTGGTGTCACGGGTACTGGAACAGGTGCAGCATTGGCCGCCACTCGCTTGGAATTTGGCAACATGGCGAACGACAAGGAAGATCGCATTTTGTACGACCAAGCCAGTGGCAAACTGTACTACGACACTGACGGCACAGGCAGCGCAGCTGCGGTGCAATTTGCGGTGCTGACAGGTCAGCCCTCACTTCAAGCATCGGACTTTTTGGTGATCGCCTGACCCTGAGCCGGCGATCGGTAGATGGAAAAGTGTGAAGTCTGCCGGTACGCCGGATTCTGTGCGCTGCGGTTGCCCGCAACGTGACCGCCATTCATCTGGGCCACGGGTCGCCCCAGTGGCTCGGTGCCACCTACCCGCCAGCTCTGCGGAACCACATCGACGCTGGCCTACTTGGTGTTGCTGCGCGCAGAGATTGCCCGTTTCACCCCCCAGGCTCCTGCCGCCAAAGGCGGATGGTTCCTGGAGACTCGTCTCTGTTGCTCTGATCCTCACCTCGCGGTGGGGAGCCGTTAGCTCCTGCGCTGTCCTGTGCAGTCCGGACGTTCCTCCAGTGCGGCCTTTCGGCGCTTGCACCAGCGGCGGTCTGGCAGGCTTCACAGGGGGGATTATCACCGATGTGGCGTTGCGCCCTTTTGGTCGATTCAATCGGTGATGATTGGCCCAGTGCCACTGAGCCCCTCGATCTCCTGCGCCAAGCGGTCGGCCTCGGCTTGCAGGTCGGCCATTTCAAGCTCCAGCATGTCGATGTGTTGCGCCACGGTGGTGGCAAAAAATGCCGCGTCCTGCTCGATGCGCTGGTGCAGTTCGTAACCCGGCGTTTCACGCAAGTTGTTGAGTGCTTCCAGCGTTTCCAGAACGCGCTGCTGCAATGCGTCCAGCAGTGTACGCAACCGCACCACGTCGCTGGAATCGTCTTGGGCCAGCAGGGCCATGCCGTGCTTGAGCAGGAATGCGTCGGGGTTTTGGGCAATCTCGCGCAGGGGCTCAATGTCGCCCCGGTCGCGGGCCTGGTTGATTTCCGAGGTCAGCCATTCGTGGGCCCGACGTTTTTCGGGGTCGTCCATGCAGCGGTCGGGGTGGAACATCCGCACCAGCTTGCGCCAGATAGTCTGGATTTCCTGGGCCTGCTCGTCGGTCAAGGCCTGCTTGGTGGCGGCTTGCTCGGCGGCCTGTGCGTATTCCGCGTCAGATTGCTGGCGGGCTTGCGCGTGCGCCTGTGCCACTTCGTCGGCCTCATCGTCCCCGGCCTGCATCAGCACATCCAGGTATTTGCGGCGGAAGTCGATGCTCAGGTGCAGCTGGTCGCGGCGCTGGTAGTAGGGCCGCAGCGCCTGGAACAACCGTGCCAGCGTCACGTCCACGGCGTGCTTCTGTGCGGTGTAGTCGGCCTCCAGTTCGGCCAGCCGGTTGCGGGCGGCGGTGATGAGCTGCTGCACCTCGGCTTTTTGTGGCGACAGGTACAGCACCACGGCGCTGCCCGCTTGCGCCACCGCGTCGGCGGTGCCATTGCTGTTGTCCGCCACGCCCACGGCGGCTTGTGGCGGCGCATCGGACGCCAGTTGCGCCAGATACCACTGGCCCATGCTGGCACTGCGGGCGTTGGTGGAACCGGCCAGCCACTGCAACCAGCCGTGCAATTCGCGGTCGGTGGCGGCTTCGCGGAAGTTGCGGCCCTTGAACTTGCCAAACGCAATCAGCGAGGGAAACCAAGGCGCTTCGGTGAACACCTGCAGATCGGCCCAGGTGTGCAGGCCGCGTGCCTCCGCCAGCGGGCACAGCACTTGGTCGAGCAAATCGACCACGGTTTCTACGTCGCCCAGCGCGGTGTGTGCGCCACGCTCGGGCAGGCGGTAGAACTGGCGCAGGGTTTGCAGCTTGCAGTTGCCCGCAGGCACCGGGTCAAGCAGCCGCCGCGCCAATTCCAGCGCACAGAAACCGCGCTGGCCTATGGGGGCGATATTCAAGCGTTGCCACTCGGGCAGTAGCACCCGATCCAAATCAAACGGCAGGTTGTAGGCCACCAAGGGCGCATCGCCCACGTAGGCGGCAAAGTCTTGGTACACCGCCAGCGGGTCGTCGCCGTCGCGCTCCAGAATTTCGCGCGTGTAACCGTTGACGCGCGAGGCTTCGGGCGGAATGTCGGCGTTGTGGTTGAGCAAGCGCCGAAATGGCGGGCCATCGGGCAGCCAGCCGTTCATCTTTTGCGCGCCGATCTCCACCACGTAGATCGGTGCCTTGATGCCGTTGGTTTCGGTGTCGAGGAGGATCCAGGGGTGATGGTTCATACGCGGTATATATTCAAATTGGGAGGGGCTCCTGTGATGTTCAGGGAAGCATCACACCAGAGGTTTTGTAGCCTTGGCACTGGTGTCAAGTCCAGCTCGGTTAGTTGGTTCATGTTGCACCAGAGGTTTTGTAGCCTTGGCACTGGTGTCAAGTCCAGCTCGGTTAGTTGGTTCATGCTGCAGTAGAGATCTTCCAGCAAGGGTACTGGAGTCAAATCCAGTGAGGTTAGTTGATTGCGGCGACAACTGAGGCATTGCAACCCAGGTACTGGCGTCAAATCCAGTTCCGTCAGTCGGTTGCGGTCGCACTGTAGAAACTGCAACTCCGGCATGAGTTTCAGGCACAATGCAGCCAGTTTATTGTTGCTATAGGCTAACGTATCTAACCTGGGCACCGGTGACAGATCTAGGTCAGCCAGTTGGTTACAGCAACAAAGGAGAAATTCCAACCTCGGTACATGTCTCAAATCCAGTGCGGTTAGTTGGTTGTCTTCACACCAGAGCACCTGCAACATTGGCACGAGTGTCAAATCTAGTTCCGTTAGACGGTTCTCTCTGCAATTAAGTTTTTTCAGTAGTGGTACGTTGGTGAGGGTCAGACTGGTAATAGGGTTGTCCTCACAAATCAATTCGCACAGACATTCGGGCAACCGTGGCAGTGGTTCTTGGGGGGCATTCAGGATGGCCAAGCGCTCAACCTGCAAACCACGTATCCATGCCCAGTCGGTCAAGGGCAAAATGGCAAAGTCCCACACGAGGGAAACGATACGACCATCTTCAATGTCAAACGTTGTAGTGATACCTGCAAATGGTTGCTCTTTTTGGCTGCTTGCCAACACCTCCACCACCTGCTCCGGCTCCATCCCCAACATCCGCGCCCAGCGTTGTATCTGCGCGTGGTCGGCTTCGCGGAATTCGTAATCGCCAATGTGGTAACGCCGTTGGGCTGCCAGTGCCTGTTCTTGGGTGCGTGCCACACTCAGCAGGTTTTCCGCCATGCGGGTGGCAATGCGCTGACCACCATTGACCGTGGCCAGCGGGGCATCACTTGAAGAAAAAATTGATGGTAAATTTTTACTCATTTAATAACATCAATATTAATAACGAATAAATTTCAGCAAAGAAGCATAGTCATGTTCGAATGAATCAAAGACTGTCGATGAATTGCCTGAGTTTTTCTCTATCTACCGGTTTTTGTGTGTCCATCCTGATGCTTCCCAGCCGTTGCCGTGTGGGTGTCGCTTGAAATGCCACGCAATGCCCTTGAGCGGCATGGGCGTCCAACTCTGCTTGGACGGTGCAAAAATAAACATTTTTGTCACAGATCGCACAGTGCCGCACGTCCTCAAGGTTTGTTGGGGTCAGCTGGTGCCAATCGGCGCTGCACTCGAACGCCATGGTGCAGTTGAGGAACGGCGTCTCCTGCCGCTTGGCGCGGTTGAGGCTCGCAGGTACGGTGTTGCTGCTCATGGTGGTGGATTTTTCCCTCTTTTGCATCGGCTTTCCCTTGGTTGTGAAATGCGTTGCAAACCAGCATACGCTATCCAACCCCCCTATTAGGGAAAACCACTACCTGCGCAGCGTGCCACTTGCCAGACCTCACACCTGGCCAGGCGGGTGGCGCACTTCGGGCGTGTCGGACACGCCGTGCGGCCCCAGCGCGTGGCGGCCCTGTGCCAAATGGAAACAGATGCGCCAAATGTGGTGGCCGGTGCGCTCCAGCCAGCGGTAGGTGTCGGTTTTGGCCAGCACCTGTGCCGCGTTTTGGGGCGACGCGGCGGTACCGTCCAGCAAGTCGTGGCGCACCTGGCGCGACAGGCCGGTCAGGCCCACGGCGTTGAGTTCGAGTTGCGCCAGGTGGGGCGCCAGCTGCTGCTCGCGCAGGCCGCGCTGGGCCAGCTCCAGAATCTGGCGGCTGTCTTGCAGCGCCCACTGGTAGGCGGGTTCGGTCAGGTCGATCTGGGCGTGGCTCAAGTCCTCCAGCCGGGTGCGAAAGCGCAGCAGGTGGTCGATGGCGTGCATCTGTGCCATGCGCTGGTTGGCGCTGGCGCGGTCGCCGGCGGGCAGCTCGATGCGGCTGACGAAGCCGTAGGCCTCGTGCAGCGCCTGCGCCAGCTGGTGCAGCTGCTGCTGGCGCTCGGTGGCCGCAGTGCCCGACAACATGCCGCCGTACAGCGCCAGCAGCTCGGCAGTGCTGTGCTCCAGCGCGCGCTGCGTGGCCTCCAGCGCCACGGCGGGGATGGAGAGCATGGAAGCGTCCAGGCGCTGGGTCAGCGTGGGAGCGGCGTTTTCGGGCAGGATGCGCTCCACCAGCGCGGCAAACTGCGGCACAAACGGCAGGAACAGCACCACCCCCACCGCAATGAACAGGGTGTGGAACATGGCCAGGCTGGTGGCCCCGGCATCCAGCCCGGCGTGCAGCATCAGCCAGTGGATGACCCAGAAGAAGGCCGGCAACAGCGCAATGGCCAGCACCCCGGCCACCGCGTTGAACAGGATGTAGGCCAGCGCGGTGCGCTTGGCGTACAGCGTGCCGCCTATGGTGACCAGCGCCCCGGTGAGCGTGGTGCCAATGGCCGCGCCCACCACCAGCGCGGCGGCCTGGTCAAAATTGATGGTCTGGGTGTGCAGCGCCGTCAGCGTGGTGGCAATGGCGGCGGTGGAGGACTGCAGAATGGCCGTCAGCGCCAGCCCGATCAGCATGGTGGTGATGCTGGCAGCGTAACCCCCCGTGGGCAACGTGGCCAGGTTGAACACCGACGCCAGCCCGCGCATGCCGTCCTGCAGCGTGTTGAGGCCAACGAACATCAGGCCAAAGCCGGCCATGGCCAGGCCCAAGTCCTGCGCGCGGCCCTTGCCCATGAGCTTGAGCATGGCGCCGCAGCCCACCAGCGGCAGCGTGTAGAAGCCCAGGTTTACCTTCAGGCCCAGCCCAGCCACGATCCAGCCGGTGGCGGTGTTGCCCAGGCTGGCCCCGATCAGCACCCCGATGGCCTGCGAGAACGTGATCAACCCCGCGCTGACAAAACCAATCAGCGTGACCGTGGTGGCGCTGGACGACTGCACCAGCATGGTGGCCAGCGCCCCCGACGTGAACGCCTTGCCCGGCGTACCGGTAAAGCGCGACAGCGCCTGCTTCATGGCCGTGCCACCAAAGGCCACCAGCCCGTCCGACAGCAGCATCATGCCGATGAGGAACAGCCCCAGCCCACCCACAAATGGAAAAAGAATCTCTTGCATGGGGCCACATCATGCCAGCACAGCGGGTGGCATAAACAAATGCCTTTTTGGGACTTTGCCATGCGCCACAATGCGGGGTTTGCAAGCCCTTGCCACACCGACACGGAGACCCCCCATGAAAGCCAACAACATCCTGGACACCATCGGCCGCACCCCGCACGTGCGCATGAACCGCCTGTTTGCGCAGCACCCCGGCGCCGAGGTCTGGATCAAGTCCGAGCGCGGCAACCCCGGCGGCTCCATCAAAGACCGCATTGCACTGGCCATGGTAGAAGACGCAGAACGCAGCGGTGCCTTGCCAGCGGGCGGCACCATCATCGAACCCACCTCGGGCAACACCGGCATCGGGCTGGCGATGGTGGCCGCCGTCAAAGGCTACCGCCTGATTTTGGTCATGCCCGACAGCATGAGCGTGGAACGCCGCCGCCTGATGCTGGCCTACGGCGCACAATTTGACCTGACCCCGCGCGAAAAAGGCATGAAAGGTGCGATTGAGCGCGCCCAAGAACTGGCGGCCCAAACCCCCGGCGCGTGGATTCCACAACAGTTTGAAAACCCGTCCAACCTCGAAGCCCACGTGCGCACCACGGCGCAAGAGATTCTGGCCGACTTCCCCGAAGGGCTGGACGTGCTCATCACCGGCGTGGGCACGGGTGGCCACCTCAGTGGCGTGGCGCGTGTGCTCAAAGCGGCGTGGCCACAACTCCAAGTGTTTGCGGTAGAACCAGCGGCATCGCCCGTGATTTCAGGCGGCAAAGCGGCCCCCCACCCTATTCAGGGCATCGGCGCGGGTTTTGTGCCCCAGAACCTCGACACCAGCCTGCTCGATGGCGTCATCACCGTGGACGCCGAGGACGCACGCGAATATGGCCGCCGCAGCGCACGCGAGGAAGGCCTGCTGGTCGGCATCTCGTCGGGCGCCACGCTGGCCGCTATCGCACAAAAACTGCCCGAACTGCCCGCTGGCAGCCGCGTGCTGGGCTTCAACTACGACACCGGCGAGCGTTACCTCTCGGTCGAAGGCTACCTGCCCACCTGACGCCCTTGGCCACACGCAGGGGCGCCGTACAATCCCGGCCCCCGCGCGCATTTGCCTGTTTGACCCCTGCCCTTCCTTGCCCGATCACCACGGGCCTGCTGCTGCCATGATCCGAATCGCTGAACTCAAGTTGCCCCTGTCCGCCCTGCCCGTGGAGGTACGCCGCGCCGCCGACGCACCCACCGAAACCGAAGCCGACCGCGCCCCAGCCCCCCACCCGGTGGCCGACCTGCACGCACTGGCCGCGCAAGCGTTGGGCGTGGCCGAAGACGCGGTGGCCGACCTGCACGTGTTCAAACGCAGTTTTGACGCGCGCAAGGCCGAGTTGCGCGCCGTCTTCATCTGCGACGTGACGCTGACCGAACCCGCCCAAGAAGCCGAACTGCTGGCGCGTCACGCCAAGAACCCGCACATCCAGCGCACGCCCGACATGGCGTGGTGCGCACCCGCTCACGCCCCAGCCGATTGGCCCGCCGACGCTGCCGCGCGCCCTGTGGTGGTGGGGTTTGGCCCGTGCGGCATCTTTGCGGCACTGGCACTGGCGCAGATGGGCCTCAAGCCCATCGTGCTGGAACGGGGCCAGCCCGTGCGCCAACGCACCAAGGACACTTGGGGCCTGTGGCGCAAGAAAGTGCTGACCCCCGAAAGCAACGTGCAGTTTGGCGAAGGGGGCGCGGGCTTGTTCTCCGATGGCAAGCTGTACAGCCAAATCAAAGACCCGCGTTTTCTGGGCCGCAAAGTGATGGAAGAATTTGTGGCCGCCGGTGCGCCGCCCGAAATTTTGTACATGGCGCACCCCCACATCGGCACTTTCAAGCTGGTGAAGGTGGTGGAGGCTTTGCGCGCGCGCATCACCGAACTGGGCGGCGAAATCCGTTTTCAGCAACGGGTGACCGGGGTGCTGCTGGAACCCGACACCCAAGGCAACGCGCCAGAACACTTTGCCGCGCAACGCCTGCGTGGGTTGCGCGTGCAAGACCTGGCCAGCGGCCAGCCCTACGAACTGCCCGCCCGCCACGTGGTGCTGGCGCTGGGCCACAGCTCGCGCGACACCTTTGCCATGCTGCACGATGCTGGCGTGTACCTGGAGGCCAAGCCGTTCTCCATCGGCGTGCGCATCGAGCACCCGCAAAGCGTAATCGACCAGGCGCTGTGGGGCCGCCACGCGGGCCACCCCTTGCTGGGCGCAGCCGCCTACAAGCTCGTCCACCACGCCGACAACGGGCGCGCGGTGTACAGCTTTTGCATGTGCCCCGGCGGCACCGTGGTGGCCGCCACCAGCGAGCCGGGCCGCGTCGTCACCAACGGCATGAGCCAATACTCCCGCGCCGAACGCAACGCCAATGCGGGCATGGTGGTCGGCATCGACCCGCCGGACTACCCGCAAGACGTGGCCGCGTGGCAAGCCGCCTTTGGCGAAACGGACGGCCCCCGCTACGCACACGAAGCGCAACAACTGCAAGCGCAGGGCCGCACCCACCCACTGGCGGGCGTGGTGTTCCAACGCCAGCTCGAGAGCCTGGCCTACCAGGCCGGCGGTTGCGACTACCAAGCCCCCGGCCAACTGGTGGGCGACTTTCTGGCACAGCGGGCCTCCACACTATGGGGCACCGTGCAACCCTCGTACCAACCCGGCGTAAAACTGGGCGATCTGGCCCAAGTGCTGCCCGACTACGCCGTACAGGCCATGCGCGAAGCCCTGCCCGCCTTTGGCCGCAAAATCAAAGGCTACGACATGGCCGATGCGGTGATGACCGGCGTGGAAACCCGCACCTCGTCGCCACTGCGCATCACACGCGGCGCGGACTTTCAGAGCCTGAACGTGCGCGGCCTCTACCCAGCGGGCGAAGGTGCGGGCTACGCCGGAGGCATCCTGTCGGCGGGGGTGGATGGCATCAAAGTGGCCGAAGCCGTGGCGGTGCAGGCGGTAGCAGCGACCTGACACCCCCACGCGCCCCCAACCAGCAAGACAGGTATGGCGGCGGGCGCCCGCTGCATCACAACCGCTGCAAGGCGGCAATGCGGTCTTCCATCGACGGGTGGGTCGAGAACAGCTGGCCCAGGCCGCCGGCAATGCCCATGGCGGCCATGCTCTTGGGCAGCGCGCCCGGCTCCAGCCCACCCAGGCGTGCCAGCGCGTTGATCATGGGCTGCTTGCGGCCCATCAGTTGCGCGGCACCGGCATCAGCGCGGAACTCGCGCTGGCGGCTGAACCACGCCACGATGATCGCGGCCAGGAAGCCCAGCAGGATGTCCATCACAATCGTCGTCACCATGTAGCCGATACCGGGGCCACTGTTTTCTTCACCGTCCTTGCGCAGAAAGCTGTCCACCGCATAGCCCACCACGCGGCTGAGGAAGACCACGAACGTGTTCATCACGCCTTGGATCAGCGTCATGGTCACCATGTCGCCGTTGGCCACGTGGGCCACCTCGTGCCCGATGACGGCCTCCACCTCCTCGCGGCTCATGCTGTAGAGCAGGCCGGTGGACACCGCCACCAGCGCCGAGTTCTTGAACGCGCCGGTGGCAAAGGCGTTGGGTTCGCCTTCGTAGATCGCCACCTCGGGCATGCCGATGCCAGCCTTGTCGGCAAAGCGGCGCACGGTGTCCACGATCCAGGCCTCATCGGCGTTGCTGGGCTGCTCGATCACGTGCGCGCCGGTGCTCCACTTGGCCATCTGCTTGCTCATCAGCAGCGAGATGGTGGCGCCACCAAACCCCATGATGAGCGAAAAGCCCATCAGCGCGCCCAGGTTGAGGCCGTTGGCGCTCAGGAAGCGGTCCAGCCCCAGCAGGCGGGTGGTGACGGTCAGCACCAGCATCACGGCCAGGTTGGTCAGGACGAAAAGTGCAATGCGTTTCATGGGGGCGTTTCTCCGGGTGTGAGGGATGCGTCAGACCGGCGCGTGCGGGCAAGGTTTCTGCCGGGGGCGGCGGTCGTGCCAAGCTTCAGATAATACTTGGGGTGCGGCGCGGGTGCTTTCAAGCGCGGCCTGAAGGTGGCTCAGGCGGCGGATGCAGCACGCGCAGGCCGAAACACCTGGGCATCGGCGTAGAAGGCGGGGTCGGCGTTGGCGGGCCACCAGCCGGGCACCCCCAGCACCGGCAGCGGCGTGAAGGGCTTGCGCGCGAGCCAGTCCGGGGCCAGTTGCTGCGCCAGCCAGGCGTCCCACGGGTGGGAGGCGCTCTGGCAGATGGCGGTATCGGCGTTGGCGTGCAGCGGTGGCGGGCCCAGCTCCAGCGGCACCGGCAGGCACAGCACGTGTGCGGTGATGGACTTGTAGGGCGCCACCAGTTTTTCCAGCAAGGCGTGGCCAAACAACACCAGCCGGGCCTGCGCCCACAGGGCGCGGTGCGTCACGCACAGGGCGTACCAGTCGCGCTGCTGCAAGGCTTGCCACAGAGGTTCAGGGGCTTGCAGCAGGGCGGTGTTTTCGTCGAACAGCGTCAGTGTATCGCGCAACGGCCCACGTGTGGCTTGCACGCCGCCCGCCTGAGCGATGGCCTGTGCCTGTAACACATTCAAGCGGCGTTTGGTGGCCGGAAAACGCATCCACACCAAGCCGTTGAAGAAATCGTGCAGGTTGTCGCGCGTGGGCACGCCCCCAGTGGCAAAGATGTGGCTCTCGTAGGCCACGCCAGCGGGCAGATCGGCCTGCGGGATAAAACGCACCGGGGCCAGTGCAGCGGCGTTGAGGGCATCGCGCACCGCAGCGCCCGCATGGATCCGGCCTTGCGCTGGCAACCCGACCGCTTGCCACGGTGCCAACCAAGGCTGGTGCCAATCCATATCACCGTACATAAACATCACCACACCGCTTATCATGGCCGCCGTTCCAGCCGAACCTTCACAGGTGTATCCGGCTGTAATGGCGAGGCCAGCACCGTAAAAAAGTCTGGGTACTGGCGAAACAGTTGGTGCAAAGGCGCATTGCCGGTTTTGATGCCTGCTGCGCGCAAAGGCGCACCCAGCATATTGAGTGGCCGAACCGTGTGCGGTAACCACGGCGGCAAAGCCGCCAGAATTCCGCGCACACCCGCTACGTCTGCGGGTGCATTTTTGGGTGACGCAACCGCTTTCACTGGCGCTGGATCTGGCTTGACCGTCGCTTTGGCAATCGCAACAGGCACTGCGGCTGGCAGCGGCTGGGGCGGTGCCAGTGGCACATCAAACCGCACCGTGCGGTCGTAGTACGACACCATCGCATCAAACGCAATCGACTTGCGGGCAAAACCCGTGACTTCGCAACCCAGTACCCGCAACTGCAATGCCAGCGGCGCAAAATCGGCATCACCCGATGCAATACCAAAGCGCCTGACACCTTGCTGGAAATGCAACAACAAGGCATCAATGATCAGCATCGCATCGGTGGTGTTCTTGTTCAACGGCAAGCAGGGCAGCAGGCGCGCGGCCATCTCCTGCCACACGGGCCGGAGTTCATCCCGAGCCAAAACCTTCACATCACCATAGACATGGCAGAGGAAGCCCTTGCCCGCGATCTGCCCAAACTGGCTATGGATGGCGCGCAAATCTTCCACGCGGTGGAAGTTGTCCGCATCCACCAGTAACGCGGCGCGTACGGACGCAGGTGGTGGAGCGTTCAATAGCATCTGGCTTTAGCCGTTCACCATGCGCCACGGCAGCGCCTCCCCGGCGCGCAGGGGCTTGAGTTCGGCATCGCCAAAGGCGAAGGACTCGGGCGGTGTCCAGCTTTCCTTGCGCAGGGTGATGGTGCCGGTGTTGCGCGGCAAATTGTAGAAGTCCGGGCCGTTGAAGCTGGCGAAGGCTTCGAGCTTGTCCAGCGCACCGGCGTTGTCAAAGGCTTCGGCATACATCTCGATAGCTGCGTGCGCGGTGTAGCAACCGGCGCAGCCGCTGGCGTGTTCCTTGAGGTGCGCCGGGTGCGGGGCGCTGTCGGTGCCCAAAAAGAACTTGGCGCTGCCGCTGGTGGCGGCCTGCACCAGCGCCTGGCGGTGGGTCTCGCGCTTCAAGACCGGCAGACAGTAGTAATGCGGGCGGATGCCGCCAGTGAAGATGGCGTTGCGGTTGTACAGCAGGTGGTGCGCGGTGATGGTGGCGGCGGTGTAGGCGTCGCTGTCGGCCACGTACTGCGCCGCTTCCTGGGTCGTGATGTGCTCAAAAACGATTTTGAGTTCGGGGAAGTCGCGGCGCAGCGGAATCAGTTGCTGGTCGATGAACACGGCTTCACGGTCGAACAGGTCGATGTCGGGGCTGGTGACTTCACCATGCACCAGCAGCGGCATGCCGGCCTTTTGCATCGCTTCCAACGTGGCGTAGGTCTTGCGGATGTCGGTCACGCCCGCGTCGCTGTTGGTGGTGGCACCGGCGGGGTAGAGCTTGCACGCCACCACACCCGCATCCTTGGCACGGGCGATCTCGTCGGCGGGCAGGTTGTCGGTCAGGTACAGCGTCATCAGCGGCTCAAATGCCACGCCAGCGGGCACGGCGGCCAGGATGCGCTTTTTGTACGCCAGCGCCTGCGCGGCGGTGGTCACGGGCGGGCGCAGGTTGGGCATGATGATGGCGCGCCCGAATTGGGCGGCGGTGTGCGGCACCACGGTGTGGAGCGGCACGCCGTCGCGCACGTGCAGGTGCCAGTCGTCGGGGCGGGTAATGGTCAGGGTGGTGTGGGGCGTGGTCATGGGGTGGATTTTCGCAGCGATTCACAAGCGCCGGGGCGCGTCAGGCGTTGAGGCGGAAGGTGCGCACCACGTCGCTCAGGCGCTGGGCCTGCTGCTCCAGGCTGGCGGCGGCGGCGGCGCTTTGCTCCACCAGCGCGGCGTTTTGCTGCGTGGTATTGTCCAGCTGCGCCACGGCGTTGCTGACCTGGCCGATGCCGCTGGTCTGCTCGATGGTGGAGGCGCTGATCTCGCTGATGAGGTCGGACACGCGGCGCACCTGGGCCACGATCTCGTCCATGGCGCCACCGGCCTCGTTGACCAGGCGGCTGCCGGCCTCGACCTTGTCCACGCTGGCGCTGATGAGGCCCTTGATCTCCTTGGCCGCCTCGGCGCTGCGCTGGGCCAGCGCCCGCACTTCGGACGCCACCACGGCAAAGCCGCGGCCCTGCTCGCCCGCACGCGCGGCTTCCACGGCAGCGTTCAAGGCCAGGATGTTGGTCTGGAACGCGACGCCTTCAATCACCTGGATGATGTCGCTGATCTTGCGCGAGCTCTCGGTGATGTCGTCCATGGTGGACACCACCTGGCCCACCACCTCGCCGCCCTTGGTGGCGGCGGCGCTGGCCGAGCTGGCCAGCTGCGTGGCCTCGCGCGCGGTTTCGGCGTTGTGCTGCACGCGCTCGTGCATCTCGGCCATCGAGGACGAGGTCTGCTGCAGGCTGGCGGCCTGCTGCTCGGTACGGTTGGACAGGTCGGCACTGCCGCTGGCAATCTCGGCGCTGCCGGTGGCAATGGCGTCGGAGGCGTTGCGCACCTGGCCCACCATCTGGAACAGGCTGGCCTGCATGGTGCCCAGCGATGCCAGCACGCTGCCGTGCGGCGCACCGCTGGCGCCCCGCACCGGGCTGAGATCGCCCGCGGCCACGCGCTGCGCCACCGCGCCCAGGTCGGCCGGCTCGGCGCCCAGCTGGCGCACGATGCTGCGCGGAATGGCCCCGGCCAGTGCCACGCCAGCGGCCAGCGCCAACGCCAGCGCACCCAGCATCACGTACACAAAGCCGCCGGCCTGCTCCATGGCCACGGTGTTCTTGGCCTGCAGGCGCGCTTCCTCAAAGTCGATCAATTTGTTGATGGCGGCCAGCCACGCGGTGTACTGCGGCTTGGCGTCGCGCCACAGCAGGGTCTTGGCACCTTCCACATCGCCCGCATCGGCCAGCGCAATCACTTGGCGCGTGGTGGCCACGGCCTAGGCCTCGATGGCCTGGATGGCGGCGTACAGCGGGCGCAGCTCGGCGGCGTCGGGCGAGGTCTGGATCAGGCGCTCCAGCGGCGCGGCGGACTGGGCGTAGAAGCGGGCCAGCTCGTCGATGGCGGCCACCTCGCGCGCGCGCTCGGCGGGGGCGGCGCTCAGGGCCACGTCGCGCACGGCAATGGCGCGGTCGTGCGCCGAACCCCGGAAGTTGATGGCGTAACGCTGGATGGAGGCGTGCTCGGCGCTGTTGGCCTGCAGCGCGGTGTTGATGGTGTCCACCTTGACCATGCCCACCGCCGTCACCACCACCAGGATGGCCAGGATCAGGCCAAAGCCCACGTACAGACGCTTGCTTACCGTCATGGAACCGAATTGCATGAAGAATGCCTTTTGAAACTGCCGTTGGAAAGGGGGGATTGTGAGCGCAAGCGCCGGCGCGCACATTGAGCTGAATCAGAACACCGCCCGGCGGGGGTGCCGCCTGCGCCCGGCGGGTGTCAGATCATAGGCCAGAAAATGCGCGTTATATACCCTTGGCTGTATCGGGGCTGGCACTTTGCTGCAACGCCCACATCTGGGCGTAACGCCCGCTGCGGGCCAGCAAATCCGTGTGGGTGCCGCGCTCCACAATGTGGCCGTGCTCCAGCACGATGATTTCGTGTGCGTCCACCACAGTAGAGAGGCGGTGCGCAATCACCAGCGTGGTCTTGTTGCGCGCTGCGCTCTTGAGTTCGGCCTGGATGGCGCGTTCATTGGCCGAGTCCAGTGCCGAAGTGGCTTCGTCAAAAATCAAGATCGGCGGGTTTTTGAGCAACGTGCGCGCAATCGCCACGCGCTGCTTTTCGCCGCCCGAGAGTTTGAGGCCACGCTCGCCCACCACCGTGTCGTAACCCTTGGGCAATTGCTGGATGAAGGCGTGGATGTGCGCCGCCTGAGCGGCCTGCTCGGTCTCGGCCTGGGTGGCATCGGGGCGGCCATAGCGGATGTTGTAGCCGATGGTGTCGTTGAACAGCACCGTGTCTTGCGGCACGATGCCTATGCTGCGGCGCAAGCTGTCTTGCGTCACGGCACGCAGGTCGTGCCCCGCCACGGTGATGCGGCCCTCGCCCACATCGTAAAAGCGGTACAACAGCCGCGCCAGCGTCGATTTGCCCGACCCCGACGGCCCCACCACCGCCACCGTTTGCCCAGCGGGCACGGTAAAGCTGATGCCGTGCAGGATCTCGCGGTCGGCCTCGTAGGCAAAGCGCACGTCCTCAAAACGCACCTCGGGCGGACTGGCCAGTTGCAACGCGGTGGCACCGGGTGTGTCGGCAATTTCGCGTTCTTTGTCCAGCAAGGTGAACATCTTGTCCAGGTCGGTCAGGCTTTGCTTGATCTCGCGGTACAGCACGCCCAAAAAATTGAGCGGAATGTAGAGCTGGATCATGAAGGCGTTGATCATCACCAAATCGCCCAGCGTCATGGCCCCACTGGCCACGCCAGCGGTGGCGCGCCACAGCATGGCCACCAGCGCGGTGGCAATGATGAGTTGCTGCCCCGCATTGAGCATCGACAACGTGCTCTGGCTCTTGAGGCGGGCCACGCGCAGGCGCTCCAGACTGTCGTTGTAGCGGCGGGCCTCAAAGGCCTCGTTGTTGAAGTATTTGACCGTCTCGTAATTCAACAGCGAATCCACCGCCCGGCTTTGCGTGGCCGACTCCAGCTCGTTCATCTGGCGGCGGAACTGCGTGCGCCAGTTCGTCACCTTGACCGTGAACCCCACATACCCCACCAGCGCCGCCAGCGTGACCCACACGTACCACAGCTCGAACTTGGTGCCCAACAGCGCCAGCACCAGCCCCACCTCCAGCACCGTGGGCAAGATGCTGTACAGCGAGTACGAGATAAGCGACTGCACGCCGCGCGTGCCGCGCTCAATGTCGCGCGTCATGCCGCCGGTCTGGCGCTCCAGGTGGAAGCGCAAGCTCAGGCCATGCAAGTGGCCAAACACCTGCAACGCAATCTGGCGCGTGGTGCCTTCGGTGGCCTTGGCAAAAATCAGTTCGCGCAACTCGGTGAACAAGCTGGTGCAAAAGCGCAAACCGCCATAGGCCAACAACAACCCCACGGGCACCACCAGCAAGGCTTCGGTGCCGGGGGGCAAGCCCGGAATCATGGGCTGGCCCTTGGCGGGCGTGAGCGCGTCCACCAGCTCCTTGAGCAACAGCGGCACCCCGATGTTGGCCAACTTGGCCCCGGCCATGAACGCCAGCGCCAGCCCCACACGCCAGCGGTATTGCCACAAATACGGCAGCAAGCGGCGCAGCGTGGCGCCATCGGAGCGCGGCCCGCTGGAAGACTCAGGCTGGGGGGAATGGGAAGCGGCCAAAGAACGCATAAACGATAATCCAATCATGACAACACCTGCCAACCCCCCAATTGTGCCCGCGCCCACCCTGCCCCCCACCGACAAGGAACTCGTGCTCAAGGTGGTGCCCATGCCCGCCGACTGCAACGCCTACGGCGACATCTTTGGCGGCTGGGTGATGGCGCAAGTGGACGTGGCTGGCTCCATCCTGCCCGTGCGCCACGCCGATGGCCGTGTGGCCACCGTGGCGGTACGCCAGTTTGTGTTCAAGCAACCCGTCAAAGTGGGCGACCTGCTGAGCTTTTACGCCTGCATCACCCACGTGGGCCACACCTCCATCACCGTGGACGTGGAAGTGCTGGCCGAACGCCTGCACAAGCAGGGGCGCTACATCAAGGTCACCGAAGCCACCGTGACCTACGTGGCCATTGACGACGACGGCAACCCCAAAACGGTGCCACCGCTGGCAGCGTAACGGCCATGACCACCCGCCTGGAAACCGAACAACAACGCCTCTACCACCGGCACGCCGCCACTGGCTTGCTGGATACCCACGGCCAGACGCGCGCCCTGGTGCTGGAACTGGTGCAACCCGCCGACTGGGACAGCTTGGGCCGTGTGTGGCAAGGCGTGCAAGACGAACTGCTGCTGCCCGCGCCGGGCATTGCCGTCTCGGGGGGCGATGCGTACCAATTGTGGTTTTCGGTAGCGGAAGCGGTGAACGTGACGCAAGCGCAGCGGTTTTTACAAGGGCTGTGCCAACGCTACTTGGGCCACCTGCCGCCCTCGCGGTGGCGCTGGTGGCCGCAACCACCGGGCCACGAAGGTGCCACGCCCGCCCACACCCCCACCGTGCCACCCGAGGCAACGGCCAACAGGCACTGGTCGGCATTCATCAAGCCCGAGTTGGCCACCGTGTTTACCGAACCTTGGCTGGAATTTGCCCCCAACCTGGACGCACAAGCCCAACTGCTGGCCGCGCTGCAACCCACCCCGGTGGCGGACTTTGAACGCGCGCTGCAACAACTCCAGCCCACGGCACCACCCGCCAACCCCGCATCTGTGGTGCCCCCGGCCCCCACACCGCCCACGGCCAGCCCCGCCCTGCCGCACACAGCCCACCCGCGCGACTTTTTGCTGGCGGTGATGAACGACCCCGGCACCGACCTGCAATGGCGCATCGAAGCCGCCAAGGCGCTGCTGCCGTGGTTTGAGCGTTGAACTTTGTCCCGATTGTATTTGATCGAATACAATGAAAAAATGTACACGATCAAGCGGACCCGACAATTTGACGATTGGTTTGACGGCATCAAAGACGGTTTAACGCGCAAACGGCTGGGGTTGCGATTGCGCAAGGCATCACTGGGCAATCTGGGGGACGTGAAACCTGTAGGTGAAGGCGTGTGGGAGATGCGCGAATTCTTTGGCCCCGGCTGGCGCATGTACTACGTGGAACGCGATGGCGTGTTGATTGTGATGCTGGGAGGTGGCAACAAGTCCAGCCAAAGCACAGACATTGCCGTGGCCCAGAATTTGTCCAAGCAACTGGTTTAACCGGATACGGAGGTTCAACATGACCCACACCATCAACATTGCCGATCTGCCGGAATTTGACATCACCGAGATGCTGCAAACCGAGCAAGACATTGCCGAATACCTGAGTTTGGTGATTGAAGACGGTGACCCAGCCTTGCTGGCCGCCACACTGGGCGACATTGCCCGCGCCAGAGGCATGACACAAATTGCCAAGGACGCTGGCATTGGCCGCGAAGCTCTGTACAAAGCCCTGCGCCCCAACGCCAGCCCGCGCTTTGACACCATCGCCCGCGTGTGCAAAGCCCTCGGTGTCAAGCTGGTGGCACAACCGATTGCGTCCACCTGAACCGCCCATAACATCCATTCACTTATCTATTCGTTTTTCTATTCACGCCGTGCCACTTTACAGCGACCACATTCGCCTGCACTTGGCCAACGGCCCAGCAACGGCAAAAAAACTCCAGCAGAAACTGCAAGTTAGCCAGCCTACCCTGTCGCGGGCGCTGGCCCAGTTGGGCAACGACGTGGTGCGAACGGGCGCAGGGCGATCTATTCAATACCTGCTGCGTGACCACGCGCGTGGGTTTGACGACATCCCGGTGTACCGGGTTGATGCACAGGGCCAGTTGCACCCCTTGGGCGTGCTGACACCCGTGCGCCCCGATGGTTTTGTGATGCGGCAAACCAACGGCCAAACCTTGTACAGCGAGGGCATGCCGTGGTGGCTGATGGACATGCGCCCCCAAGGCTTTTTGGGCCGCGCCTACGCCAGCCGCCACGCCGCCCATTTGGGTTTGCCCGCCAGCGTGCGCGAATGGAGCGACACCGATGCCATGCGCGCGCTGCTGGCGCATGGCCATGAAGCGGTCGGCAACCTGCTGTTGGGTGAACGGGCACGGGCACATTTTTTGGACGCACCACCACCGGCCTCCATTGCCACACCCAACAAAGCCACGGCCTACACAGCACTGGCACAACGCGCCCTGCAAGGCGATACCCCGGTATCGTCGGCGGGGGGCGAACAACCCAAATTCACCACCGTGGCCGACACCCCCAACGGGGTACGGCACGTGCTGGTCAAGTTCTCGCTGCCAGACGACAACGCCATCACCGAACGCTGGTGCGACTTGCTGCTGGCCGAACACCACGCGCTCGAAACCCTGCGCCGTGCAGGCATTGGCGCTGCACAGTCTTGGGTGCTAGACCACAACGGCCAGCGTTTTTTGGAAGTTGAGCGTTTTGACCGGGTGGGCGACAACGGCAGGTGCGGCCTGTTCTCGCTCAGTGCGCTGGAGGCCGAATTTGTAGGCCAAGCGCAAACGGCTTGGCCGGTGCTGGTGGAACCACTGGCGCAACAAGGCGTGGTCAACAGCGCGGCCACGGCCACCACGCAACAACTGTTTGCCTTTGGCCGCCTGATAGGCAACAGCGACATGCACACGGGCAACCTGTCGTTTGTGGGCGATGGGGGCCGACCGTATGCGCTGGCACCCGCCTACGACATGCTGCCGATGGCCTTTGCACCCCATTCGGGCGGCGGGCTGCCCCACCACTTGCCACCGCTGGAGCTGCACCCCAGCGTGGCGCACGGCGTTTGGCACGCCATGCTGCCCGTGGCGCGCGACTACCTGAACCGGCTGCTTCAGGATGAGCGGTTTTCGGGCCACTTTGCCCCTTGCCTCACAGCACTGGGCGAACACCTGAACACCGCCAGCCGCCGCATTGCGCGGCTGGGTTGAAACCACGCCACGCCATAATTCATCCAGCGCGCACATTCAGGCGAGGCTGCTGGCGCAACGTCTGCATGGCCTGGGTGGGTTGCGGCTGTTGTTGCAGCACACGCACCAACTCAAGCTGCCCTTGGGCGGACAAATCCATACCGTCCAGCAGCGCCGCTTTGGTCAACAGGTTTTTGGTGTCGCGCGTGGTTTTGAGCTCGACCCGCGCGTCTTTAATGGCTAGTGTTCCCATGTGTTTGTAGTGGTGTGACAGCTTGATTGCCAGCAAAGTGTACGGCCAACACCAACAACCGTATGCAATTCAGGCTAGCTACTGCGGCACAACAGGCAGCTGCTTGTTGTGTACTTGGGCAAACGTGAAGATCACCTCGCGCACCACCTTGCGTTGCGGGGCGGGCAGTTGCAAAAAGGCATCAAACGTTTCCCGCTCTAAATAGCCAACGCCTTCGTCCCAGCGTTTCTTTTCAGCCGCCAAATGCGCTTGCACGTGTTCACCAAAGCGCAACTGGTGCGGGTCAACCTTGAGCAGCTTGGCCAGCTCTTGCAGCTTGTCTTGTGTGGGGATGGCTTCACCGTTGAGCCACTTCCACGCGGTTTGACGACGCACAGGCGTGCCGCTCCACCTCGCGTTGAACTCACGTTCCAACACGGCACCGCTCACCTCTAGCCGCTGCGCCTTCATAGCTGCGCGCAAACGCTCGCTGAAATCCCGCTTTTCTTTCATGCGAAAGACGGTAACGGGACAAGTTACCGTGTTTGTCCATTACAGTTGACATTTAACGTCCCCTTTTTGGGGATTTAAGCCTGTGTGAACCAACATGCCCAAGTCTCTCCTCGAACAACTGCCCGAGATCGTCGCCCAAGGGCGCAAGCAAGCCGAACGCATACTGGAAAGTCTGGAGAGCCGTCAGCGGGTACGGCTGCAAACCCGCGAGGTGGTGCTGCCCGCGCGCGACACCGCCGCGCAAGACTGGATAACGCAGCAACACCGCGTCACCCAGCGCGAGGTGTTTGCCCCCGGCCAGTCCACGCTGTTGGACAACGCGCAAGCCACGCTCGGCGCAGCCAGTGCGGCAACGCCGTGGGCCAACCGCCTTATCTACGGCGACAACCTGTTGGCGATGGCCGCGCTGCTGGCGGGCGACGAACACACGCCCAGCCTGCGCGGCCAAGTGGATTTGATCTACATCGACCCGCCGTTTGACAGCAAAGCCGACTACCGCACCAAAGTCACGCTACCGGGCGTGGAGCTGGAGCAAAAACCCACGGTGATTGAGCAGTTTGCCTATTCCGACACGTGGAACGACGGCACCGCGTCGTACTTGGCCATGATCACGCCGCGCCTGATTTTGATGCGCGAACTGCTGGCCGACACCGGCTCCATCTACGTGCATTTGGACTGGCACGTGGGGCATTATGTGAAGCTGATCCTCGATGAGATTTTTGGCAAAAAGAGCTTCGTCAACGAAATCGTTTGGTGTTACAGCATCGGCGGAAAAGGTGACGGCAGATTTGCAAGAAAACACGACACGATTCAGCTATATGCGAAAAGCGATTCACCCATATTCAACGGAAAAGATCCAATGGTCGTCATGAATCGGAAGCCGAACAGCCACATGCGTCTCAAGGTCGATACGGACGGGCGTGAATACCAAGAAAAAACTGATAAAAAAAGCGGAAAGGTGTATCGCTATTACGTTGATGAAGGAAAAATTCCCGAGGATTATTGGACTGACATTGAACAGCTTAATCGAGAAGACTCGGAGCGTGTCGGATACGACACCCAGAAGCCACAGGCTCTACTCAGACGGATTCTTGCTGCTTCATCAAATCCTGACTCGATCATTTGCGATTTTTTTGGCGGCTCCGGCACCACCGCCGCCGTGGCCGAAAAGCTGGGCCGCCGCTGGATCACCACCGATCTGGGCAAACCCGCCTGCATGATCATGCGCAAACGCCTCATCGACTTGGAGGCGCGCCCCTTCCTCTACCAAGCCATTGGCGACTACCAAATCGAAGCCGCCAAAGCCCACTTTGGCAAGCGCGACTTTCGGCTGGGCGACTTGTCGCACATCGTCCTGTCGCTCTACGGCGCGCTGCCCCTGCCGCCCGATGCCAACCCCCAGCGCAACCTCGGCCACATCAGCGGGCTGGACTGGGGTGGCCAGCGCGGCAAAAAAACCTTGGTGCTGGCCGATTCGCCCAACAAACTTACCGGCGCGGCCACCCTCAAAAAAGCCGTGGCGCAGCGCGACAACCTGCTGGGCGGCTGGGACCGCGTGGTGGTGCTGGGCTGGAACTTTGAACCCAGCATTGGCGAGACCATCACCGCGCTCAACGACAACCGGCTCGAAGTGCTGGTGATTCCGCCCGACTTGCTCGACCGCCTCAAAAAGAAAGGCGGCGTGGACAAATTGCGCGGCCAAGTGCGCTTCTCGTCGCTGCAATACCTCACCATCCACCCGCCCACCCGTGTGGCCAGCGCCGCACAGCCCGGCCACGAAACCTTGACCGTGCGCCTCAAAAACTACGTGCTGCTCTCGCCCGAGGCCATCAACCTGGACGATGCCAACCGCGCCAAACTCCAAGCCGTGGCCAACGCCGACCCGCTGGCCCTGATCGAGTATTGGGCCGTAGATCCCGACTACGACGGGCAGGTGTTCCGCTCCGTCTGGCAAGACTACCGGGGCAACACCGCCAACGATGCCGACGCGCTGCGCGTGGTACACCAAGCCACCCTCACCCTGCCCACCCAACCGGGGCCGCGCCGCGTGTGCGTGCGCGCTGTGGATGTGTTCGGCTTCGAGGCCGAAGTGGTGGCACACGTGGGGGCGGCAGCGTGATGGTATGGCTTTGCGGCCACGTCAGCGTTTCAAGTCGCGGTAAAAGTTTTCGTGTGGCCCCAAGGCTTCCAGATAAATCAGGCGCACTTCGTCCTCGCGAGGTGTACCCCAGCAAATGCTTACGGGGCACCTGTACGGCGACTGCGCGGCACAAAGGGGGTGCAGTCGTCGCGTGGCTCGGCCAAGCTCATCAGGCTTTCGGCAATAAAGGACACCGGCAAATCGGGGTTGTCCAGCGCCGCCCTGCCCACTTTGGCCCAGTACTCCACTTGGCCTTGTACGGTACGGAACTCGGCCTTGGCCGCAACCCGTGCGGCGTTGACCAAAGTTTCGTCAATGCGAACGGAAAGGGTGTTGACATCCTCCCCGCCCTAAAGAGCGGGGATTCCTGCTGCCAGACGGCGATGCCCCGCCGCGAGAATGTTCCGGGCTGCGTTCACGTCGCGGTCGTGTACCGCCCCGCACTCGCTGCACGTCCATTCCCTTATTCGCAAACCCGCCCTACCTTTCGGACTGCTGGCGGGTATCACCCCGCAGCACGAGCAAGTCTGGGTTGAATACGCTTCGTTCACGACCTCGAACACCACACCGGCCTGATGGCTCTTTTGTTCCAACATGGTTTTGAGCATGGCCCAGCCCGCGTCCAACGTGCTTTTGGCCATGGTGGTCTTGACCAGCTTGGCGCTGGCCACGTCGCCCACGAAGATGGCGGCGTTTTGTCGCACCATCTCGGTGCTGAATTTGTGCAAGTCGTTCTTGCGCTGGTTTTTGATCTTGGCGTGGATCGCCTTGACCCGTTTTTTCTTTCGGGCGCGCTGTGCCTTGGCCAGTTCCAGCTCATGGTTGCGGTACCAGCGCCCTTCCAGCTTTTTGCCTGCGCTGGGGGTGGCGCAGTCTTTCAGGCCCAAGTCGATGCCGACCGCTGCCGTGCCTTGCGAGGGCTGGCACTCCACTTCCACCGCGACGTTGAAGTACCAGCGGCCCCGGCTGTCCTCGCTGAAGGAGCCGGAGCGCAGCCCGTACTGCGACAAGCCATAGCTGTCCCACAAGCCAAACTTGTGCCCGGCAAAGTGGATTTGCCCAGCCTTGTATTTGGCATGCCCGATCTTGAACGGGATCCAGCCCAGCGAGTATTTCGAAGATTTGGGATTCGAGACGCGCCAATTCAGCCGCATCTTCTTGAATTGCTTGCGCCGCGTGGCGTACTCGACGCACACCAGTTGCACGGTGCCGCTGCCGACTGCCACCCCTTCGCACTTGCTGTACCCGGCGGTGAGCTTTTGCAGGTCGTAGCCCGACAAGTACTTGGGCGGGCCGAAGTACGGACGCGCGGCCTTGGCCGACACTTCGTTG
>NZ_NWBQ01000110.1 GCF_002837135.1 Macromonas bipunctata
GTGCTGGTGGACATCGATGGCGACGGCGACTTGGATGCCTTCATTGGACAAGGCACGGGCGTGGGTGGTGGTAACCTGCTGTTCCAGGAGAACACAGGCAACGCCAGCACAGCCGCCTTTGCGGCGGCCAGCAGCGGTGCGTTTGGCGTGGTGGACGAAGGCAACTCCGTCAGCCCGGTCTTTGCCGACATCGACGGCGATGACGACCTCGACCTGTTCACAGGCACTTCGGATGGCACCATCCTGTACTTTGCCAACACGGGCGACACGCACAACGCCGCGTTTGCAGCGGCCAGCGCCAACCCCTTTGGCTGGGGCGACGTGGGCAACAACGCCACCGTGGCGCTGGCCGACGTGGACAGCGACGGCGATCTGGACTTGCTGGTGGGCAACGACCTGGGCCAGTGGTTGTACTTTGAGAACACCGGCAACATCACCAGCCCGGCCTTTGCGGCGGCGAGCACCAACCCCTTTGGTTTCTCCGACGTGGGCACCTACACCCGTCCGGCGTTGGTGGACATCGATGCCGATGGCGACTTTGACGCATTCGCGGGCAACGCCGATGGGCTGACACGCTTCCTGCTGGGCGGCAACCGCCTGCCCACGGGTCAAATCAAAGTGCTGGGCACCTACCAAACTGGGGCGTACAACTGGCAAGCGTTTGCCAACCTGCAAGACGAAGATGGGCTGGGTACCTTCAGCTACCAATGGTTCATCAACGGCGTGGCGGTGACGGGGGCCACGGGGCGCAGCTTTGGGGTGGTCAACGCCGAACAGGCGCGACAAGACATCAGCGTGCGCGTGAGCTACACCGACGGCTTTGGCACCAAAGAAAGCGTGACCAGCAGCGCGACCGACCTGCAACTGCGCGGGCCGCTGACGGGGGGCTACGGGCACGACCTGCTGGCGGGCACCAGCGGGGCGGATGTGCTGGCGGGGCAAGCGGGCAACGACTGGTACTGGGTCAACCACAGCGGTGACACCGTGCGCGAGAGCCTCAACGCTGGGCGCGATATGGTGGTCAGCCTGCTGGCCAACTACACACTGGGCAACAACGTCGAAGACGGGCGTATTGCGTTGCACACGGGGGCGAGCTTGAGCGGCAACGCACTGGCCAACAGCCTCAGTGGTGGAGCGGGTGACGACGTGCTGCGCGGACTGGGCGGTGCCGACAGCCTGCGCGGCGGTTTGGGGGCCGACACCTTCGTGCTGACGCAGGCGCAAGACACAGGGCTCAACGCACGCGACACCATCCTAGATTTCAACGCGGAGCAGGGTGACCGCATCGACCTCTCAGCGGTGGATGCCAACACGGGCACGGTGGGCAACCAAGCATTTGACGCGTCCATTCTGACGACGGGAACAGCGTTCACGGTAGCGGGGCAATTGCGGCTGGAGGAGGCAGGGGCCAACGCCGTTTTGTACGGCAACACCGATGGGGATGCCGAGGCCGAATTCGCGGTGGTGTTGGTGGGGGTGGGTGCG
>NZ_NWBQ01000111.1 GCF_002837135.1 Macromonas bipunctata
GCCATCGATGTCCACCAGCACTGGGCTGGCCGCGTCGGCCGCCACGTCACCCAGCCCAAAGGCGTTGGTTTGTGCCGCCGCAAAGGCCGCGCTGCTGGCGTTGCCGGTGTTCAAGAAGAACAGGGTTTGCCCTGCGTTGTTGCCTATGAAAGCGTCCAGATCGCCATCGGCATCGATGTCGGCAAAGGTGGGCGATGAAAGGCTGCCTACATCCGTCAGGCCAAATGGGGCCGTGCTGCTCATCTGGGTGAAGATGATGTCGCGGCTGCTCACCGCGTCGTTGTCCGTAATACCCACCCACAACGCCACGGGGTCGAGGTTTTGGTAATCGGGGTCGTTGACGCTGCTGACATGGTGCAGGATCGCGCCCGCATGCGCACCTTCGTTGACGGTGTCATCCACCGCTGTCACGGTCACGGTTTGCGCCACGTTCCAGTTGTCGGCGGTAAAGGTCAACGTGGTTTTGTCGAAGGTCACTTGACTGTTGGTGTCGTCCAGCGTGACCACCACATCAGCGGTGGGTTTGGTTGAAAGTTGCACCGTGTAGGTGTCACCCGTGGTGTCGCCTTCGCTCACGCGGGTGTCGTCGCCAGTGGGGGTTATCACCAGCCCAGGGTTGACGTTGAGGAAAAACTTGATGTCGCCATCGCTAGTGCCAGTAAAAACATCGAGGTCACCGTCGGCATCGATGTCCACAAACGTGGGGCTGGCAGAATCGGCCACCCTGTTGAGACCCCAAGGGTTGTTGCTGGCAGCGGCAAAGGCAGGGGTGCTAGCACCCGCCGCCGCTGTGTTGGCAAAAAACAGCGTATGCCCACTGGTGTTACCGATAAAGACATCCAAGTCGCCATCGCCGTCGATGTCCACCAACGTAAGGTTGGCCCAACTGCCCGCATTGCTCAAGCCAAAGGGGTTGGTACTGGCGGCCGCAAATGCGGGGGTGGTCGCACCTGCCGCCGCTGTGTTGGCAAAAAACAGCGTATCGCCATCGATGTTGCTGATGAAAGCATCGAGGTCGCCATCGCCATCGATGTCCACCAATGTGGGGCTGGCGCAAAAGCCCACATCGCTCAGGCCAAACGGGCTGGTGTCGGCGGCTGCAAACGCGGCGGTGCTGGCGTTGCCCGTGTTGCGGAAGAACAGCGTGTTGCCGTTGCTTTCGCCAATAAAGGCATCCAAGTCGCCATCGGCATCGATGTCGGCAAAGGTGGGCGATGACAAGTAGCCTACATCCGTCAGGCCAAAGGGGTTGGAGGTAGCAGCGGCAAAAGCGGCGCTGCTGGCGTTGCCCGTGTTGCGGAAGAACTGCGTGTTGCCGTCGTAGTCACCCACAAAGGCATCAAGGTCGCCATCGCCGTCGATGTCCACCAGCACAGGGGCTGATGCGTTGCCCACATC
>NZ_NWBQ01000112.1 GCF_002837135.1 Macromonas bipunctata
TTTCAAGGGCAATGTCGTCCTCATTTCTACGGGCTATGGTGAAATATCCGGGTTAGGCGGTTTCGCGGCTGGCGCGCTTGCGGTCGTGTTCCTTGAGGAAACGCTTGCGCAGGCGCACGCTCTTGGGCGTGATTTCGACCAGCTCGTCGTCGTCGATGAAGTCCACGCCGTATTCCAGCGTCAAGTCAATCGGCGGCGTGATCTTCACCGCATCTTCCTTGCCACTGACGCGGAAGTTGGTCAGTTGCTTGGTGCGGGTGGCGTTGACGATCAGGTCGTTGTCGCGGCTGTGGATGCCGATGATCATGCCTTCGTACACCGGGTCACCGGCCTTGACGAACATGCGGCCACGGTCGTCGAGCTTGCCCAGCGCGTAGGTGAAGATTTCACCGTCGTCCATCGAGATCAGCACACCGTTCTTGCGGCCACCGATGTCGCCCTTGTGGGCTTCGTAGCCGTCGAAAATGGAAGCGATCAGGCCCGAGCCACGGGTCAGGTTGAGGAACTCGTTGGAGAAGCCGATCAGGCCACGCGCCGGGATGCGGTATTCCAGGCGCACGCGGCCACGGCCATCGGGTTCCATGTTGACCATCTCGCCCTTGCGCAGGCCCATGGCTTGCATCACGCCGCCCTGGTGTTCTTCTTCCACGTCGGCGGTCACCAGCTCCATCGGCTCGCACTTGACGCCGTCGATGTCCTTGAACATCACGCGCGGCTTGGACACGGCCAGCTCGTAGCCTTCGCGGCGCATGTTTTCCAGCAGAATGGTCAGGTGCAGTTCACCACGGCCACACACTTCAAAGATGCCGTCTTCGTCGGTTTCGCTCACGCGCAACGCCACGTTGTGTTGCAGCTCTTTTTGCAGACGGTCCCAAATTTGGCGGCTGGTCACGAACTTGCCTTCGCGGCCCGCCAGCGGGCTGGTGTTGACGCAGAAGTTCATGGTCAGGGTGGGTTCGTCCACCTTGAGCATGGGCAGCGGGGCCGGGTTGGACGGGTCGGTCACGGTCACGCCGATGTTGATGTCCTCGATGCCGTTGATCAGCACAATGTGGCCCGGCCCGGCTTCGGTGGCCTGCATACGGTCTAGACCCTGGAACGTCAGCACTTGGTTGATGCGGCCCTTTTGACGCTTGCCGTCTGCACCTTCGCACACCAGCACGTCCATGCCGGGCTTGATGGTGCCTTGGCTGATGCGGCCCACGCCAATGCGGCCCACAAAGGACGAGAAGTCCAGCGCGGAGATCTGCAGCTGCAGCGGCGCGGTCGGGTCACCCTTTTGCGGCGGCACGTGCTTGAGGATGGTGTTGAACAGAGCCGACATGTCGGGGCCCCACTGCTCGCCCGGAGCGCCCTCTTCGAGCGAGGTCCAGCCGTTGATGCCCGAGGCGTACACCACCGGAAAGTCCAGCTGCTCGTCGGTCGCGCCCAGCTTGTCGAACAGGTCGAAGGCGGCGTTGATCACCTTGTCGGGGTTGGCGCCCGGCTTGTCGACCTTGTTGACGACCACGATGGGCTTGAGGCCCAGCGCGAGCGCCTTCTTGGTCACGAAGCGGGTTTGCGGCATCGGGCCTTCTTGGGCGTCGATCAGCAGCACCACGCCGTCCACCATCGACAGCGCACGCTCCACCTCACCGCCGAAGTCCGCGTGGCCCGGGGTATCGACGATGTTGATGTGGGTACCTTCCCAGCTCACGGCGCAGTTCTTGGCCAGGATGGTGATGCCGCGTTCGCGTTCGATGGCGTTGTTGTCCATCACGGTGTCCACGACTTTTTCGTGTTCGGCAAAGGTGCCCGACTGGCGCAGCAGTTGGTCCACCATGGTGGTCTTGCCGTGGTCAACGTGGGCGATGATCGCGATGTTGCGAATGGGAGTGCTCATGTGTGAAGTTCCAGAATTTGTTGAATTTCGATCGGGCTCAACAAGCGCCCGGGGATCAGTTCACCCGCCTGCACGTGGGCGGTGCCCAGCAAGGCGGCGGGTCGGTCGCCGTACACGGCCACCTGGGGGGCGTCGGGCCAGTGGCCACGGCGGCGCAGGCCACTCAGAAAGCGGCCCGCATTGTCGGCGTCGAGCGTGACGCGGGTGTGTCCGGCCAGCAGCTCGTCCGCTGGCAGCAGCAGCGCCAGGCGCTGTGCCTCTGGCGTGGCTTCGATCTGTTCCAGCGTCAGGCAACGCTGCAGGCCAAAGTCGCCGGTGGCGGTGCGCCGCAGCGCCGACAGGTGGGCACCACAGCCCAGCGCAGCACCAATGTCCTGCCCCAGGGTGCGGATGTAGGTGCCTTTGCTGCAACGCACTCGCAGCCGCAGCCAGGGCGCGTCGTCTTGCAGGTGCAAGTCCAGCAGCTCCAGCTCGTGGATGGTGACGGTGCGCGGCGCACGTTCCACCTCGATGCCGGCCCGGGCGTACTCGTAGAGCGCCTTGCCGTCTTTTTTCAGCGCGCTGTGCATGGGCGGCAATTGCTGGATCACGCCGGTGAAGCGGTCCAGCACTTTCACCACTTGCCCCACGCTGCACGCCACCGGTTGGGTGGCGGTGATTTCACCCTCGGCGTCGCCGGTGCTGGTGGTGATACCAAGGCGCAATGTGGTGTCGTAGGTCTTGTCGGCGTCCAGGTGCAGTTGGCTGAACTTGGTGGCGGCACCAAAGCACAGCGGCAGCACGCCGGTGGCCAGCGGGTCGAGCGTGCCGGTGTGGCCCGCTTTTTCCGCGCGCAGCAACCACTTGACCTTTTGCAAGGCCTGGTTGCTGGACAGTCCAAGGGGTTTGTCGAGCAGCACCACCCCATGCACGGGGCGACGCTGCACCCGCACACGAGGGGCAGCGTTCATGCTCAGTCCTCGTCCTTGGCGCGGTCGGCGACCGCCTTGGCAATCAAGGCGCTCATGTCGGCCGCGCGCTCGGTGGTGCGGTCGAAGTGGAAATGCAGCGTTGGCACGGTGTGGATGTGCAGGCGTTTGAACAAGCCGTTTCGCAGGAAGCCAGCGGCCTGGTTCAGTGCCTGCTCGGTGGCCTGGGGCTCACCGGTCAGCACGCTGAAAAAGACCTTGGCGTGCGCGTAATCGGGTGTGACTTCCACCGCCTGCAACGTCACCATGCCCACGCGCGGGTCTTTCAACTCGCGCGCGATGAGTTCGGTCAGATCGCGCTGGATCTGATCGGCCACTTTGAAACTGCGGTTGACCGCAGAGGATTTTTTGGCTGGCATGGTTCAGTGCGTCACAGGGTGCGGGCGATTTCCTTGATCTCGAACAGTTCGAGGACATCGCCTTCCTTGATGTCGTTGTAGTTCTTGAGCTTGATACCGCACTCGAAGCCTTCCTTGACTTCCTTGACGTCGTCCTTCATGCGCTTGAGGGAGTCGAGTTCGCCGGTGTAGATCACCACGTTGTCGCGCAGCAGGCGGAAATGCGCGTTGCGGGTGACGTGGCCGTCGGTGACCATGCAGCCTGCCACGGTGCCGATCTTGGTCGCCACGAACACGGTGCGGATCTGGGCGGTACCGATGATCTCCTCGCGTTTCTCGGGCGCCAGCATGCCGGACATGGCCGCCTTGAGCTCGTCCACCGCATCGTAAATGATGTTGTAGTAGTGAATGTCGACGTCGTTGCCTTCGGCCAGCTTGCGCGCACCGGCATCGGCACGCACGTTGAAGCCAATGACGATACCCTTGGACGCAATCGCCAGGTTGATGTCGGATTCGCTGATACCACCCACGCCCGCGTACACCAGCTGCACGCGCACTTCCTCGGTGGAGAGCTTGAGCAGCGAAGTGGCCAGTGCCTCCTGCGAGCCTTGCACGTCGGCCTTGACGATGATGGGCAGGGTCTTGACCTCGCCTGCGGACATGTCGGAGAACATGTTCTCGAGCTTGGCGGCTTGCTGCTTGGCCAGCTTGGTGTTGCGGAACTTGCCAGCGCGGTAAGTGGCAATCTCGCGGGCGCGGCGCTCGTCGGGCATGACCATGAAGTCGTCACCGGCTTGCGGCACTTCCGACAGGCCCTGGATCTCGACCGGAATCGACGGCCCGGCTTCCTTGATCGGCTTGCCGTTCTCGTCCAGCATGGCGCGCACGCGACCCGAGGTCTGGCCCACCAGCACCACATCGCCCACCTTGAGGGTGCCGGACTGCACCAGCACGGTGGCCACGGAGCCACGGCCCTTGTCCAGGCGCGCCTCGATCACCAGACCCTTGGCATTGGCTTCCACCGGTGCCTTGAGTTCCAGCACCTCGGCTTGCAGCAGCACCTGCTCCAGCAGCTCGTCCACACCCATGCCGGTCTTGGAGGACACGGCCACAAAGGGCGACTCGCCACCGAATTCTTCCGGCACCACCTCTTCGCCCACCAGTTCGGACTTGACGCGCTCGATGTTGGCATCGGGCTTGTCGGCCTTGGTCATGGCCACCACGATCGGTACCCCAGCGGCCTTGGCGTGCTTGATGGCTTCCTTGGTCTGCGGCATCACGCCGTCGTCGGCGGCACAGACCAGGATCACGATGTCGGTGGCCTGGGCACCACGGGCGCGCATGGCGGTAAAGGCTTCGTGGCCCGGGGTGTCAAGGAAGGTGACCATGCCGCGCGGGGTGTCCACGTGGTAGGCACCGATGTGCTGCGTGATGCCACCGGCTTCGCCCGCGGCCACCTTGGCGCGGCGGATGTAGTCCAGCAGCGAGGTCTTGCCGTGGTCGACGTGGCCCATGACGGTGACCACCGGGGCGCGCGGCAATGCCTCGGCCTGGTGCGCCATCGCTTCTTCTTCGGTGAAGGCCTCCGGATCGTCCAGCGCCGCCACCACGGCCTTGTGGCCCAGCTCTTCCACCACGATCATGGCGGTGTCCTGATCCAGCGGCTGGTTGATGGTGACCATCTGGCCCAGCTTCATCAGCTGCTTGATGACCTCGGACGACTTCAGGCTCATCTTGTGCGCCAGTTCGCCCACGGTGATGGTCTCGGGCACGTGCACCTCTATGACCTTGGTTTCCACCGGTGCCACAAAGCTGGAATGCTGCTGGTGGCGATCGTCGCGGCCACCCCGGCGACCGCCGCCCTTGGGGCCAGCGCGCCAGTTGCTGTTGCCGCGGTTGTTGCCACCGTCGGCACCACGGGTCTTGATCTCTTTTTTCTTGGCGCTGTCGTCTTTCCAGGTGGACGACAGGTTCTCGGACTTGACTTCCTTCTTGCCTGCAACGCCAGCGGCAGCGCCCGCAGCCGGTTGGCCCGGCTTGCCGGTGGCGGCCGGCTTGTGCAGCGTGCCCTTGAGCCCGGCCTTGGCGTCCACCGCAGGCTTGGCTTCTTCGGGCTTCTTGGCGATCAGCACCTTCTTGGGTGCGGCCATCATGGCGCGGATGGCTTCGGCCTCGGCCAGGGCCTTGCGGCGGCGGGCGTCAAGGTCGAGCGCGCGCTGGGCTTCGGCGGCCTTTTCGGCTTCCTGGCGTGCCTTGGCTTCCTGTTCAGCCTGGGCCTTGGCGGCCTGGGCTGCGGCTTGCACGGCCTGCAGGTCTACGGCAGGTGCCGGTGCTGCGGTGGGGGCCTGGGTAGGCGCTGGCGCACGCGACACCGCCGGGGCGGTCTTGCGCAAAGCGGAGGCCTGGTTGGCCAGGGCCGCTTCGGCGCGGGCACGGGCTTGTGCTTCAGCACGGCTGTTGGCAGCTTGCGATTGCATGGTTTGTTGTCGGGCTTGGTTCTCTCGTTCAGCGGCTTGTGCCGCCGCCTGGGCGGCAGCTTGTGCGGCGGCGGCTTCGGCCGCTTCACGCTCGGCGCGTTCCTGGCGCTGCTTGTGCAACGCTTCTTCCTGCAAGCGCAGCTGCTCGGCTTGCTGACGCGCTTCTTCCTCGCGCCGGGCCAGTTCGCGGCGCTCCTGCTCCGCCTGCTGTTCGGCCTGCAGGGCAGCGGCGGCCGCTGCGCGATCGTCGGCGCTGGTCTCGTCGTCCTCGCGCTTGATGAAGGTGCGCTTCTTGCGCACTTCCACCTGGATGGTGCGGGCGCGGCCGCTGGCGTCGGCCTGCTTGATCTCGCTGGTGGATTTCTTCACCAGCGTGATCTTCTTGAGGTCGGTCGGCTGCGTGCCGTGGCTGGCCTGCAGGTGGCTCAGCAGCTTTTGCTTGTCGGTTTCCGACAGCGGGTCGTCGCCCGAGCGCTTGTGCAGCCCGGCGGCGGACAGCTGTTCGAGCAAGGTGGCGGTAGGCCGGTTGAGCTCGGCGGCAAATTGTGCGACTGTATTGTTATTCGACATAAATATAGTTCTCCGTTAGGCCTCCATGATCAGGTCTGCGCCTGGGCTGCATCGTTGGCAAACCAGTGCTGGCGTGCCTGCATAATCAGTGCGGTGGCGTCCTCGGCCGTCTGGCCCGTGATGGCGGTCAGTTCGTCGGTGGCCAGGTCGGCCAGCTCGTCGCGGGTGTGTACACCGGCCTCGGCCAACTTGGCAATCAGGTCGGTGGTCAGGCCGGACAGCTCGCGCAGGTCCTGCGTGGCTTCTTCCACGCTTTCTTCCTTGGCGATTTCCAGCGTCAGCAGGGCATTCTTGGCGCGGGCGCGCAACTCGTTGACGGTTTCCTCATCAAAGGCCTCAATCTCCAGCATCTCCTGCAGCGGTACGTAAGCCACTTCCTCCAGGCTGGAGAAGCCTTCGGCGATCAGGATGTCGGCGATTTCCTGATCCACGTCCAGGCGCGAGATGAACAGCGCGCGGATGTGGTTGGCTTCCTCGGCCTGCTTCTGCGCCGATTCATCCGCCGTCATGATGTTGATCTTCCAGCCCGTCAGGTCGGACGCCAGGCGCACGTTCTGGCCGCCACGGCCAATCGCGATGGCCAGGTTTTCCTCGTCCACCACCACGTCCATTGCGTGGCGCTCCTCGTCCACCACGATCGACTGCACGTTGGCCGGAGCCAGCGCGCCAATCACGAACTGGGCCGGATCCTCGCTCCACAGCACGATGTCCACGCGCTCGCCGGCCAGCTCGGTCGTCACGCCATTGACGCGCGAGCCGCGCACGCCCACGCAAGTGCCAATCGGATCGATGCGCTTGTCGTGCGACTGCACCGCGATCTTGGCGCGCGAACCCGGGTCGCGGGCGCAGTTCTTGACCTCCAGCAGGCCTTGCTCGATCTCGGGCACTTCCTGGCGGAACAGCTCGACCATGAACTCCGGCGCCGAGCGCGACAGCAGGATCGGCGCACCGCGCAGCGTCAGATCCACCTCCATGATCACGGCGCGCACGTGGTCGCCGCTGCGGAAGTTTTCCTTCGGGATCATCTCGCTGCGCTTGAGGCGGCCTTCCACACGGCCACTTTCCACGATCACGTCGCCCTTGTCCATGCGCTTGACGGTGCCGACAAAGATCTTGTCGCCGCGCGACATGAAATCGTTGAGCAGCATCTCGCGCTCGGCGTCGCGGATGCGCTGCAGGATCACCTGCTTGGCCGCCATGGCGCCAATGCGGCCAATCGGCACGCTGTCGATCAGCTTTTCAATGTAGTGGCCGACCTCGATGCCGGGCACGTCGTCGATTACGTCGGAGATCAGCTCCTCGGCGTCCGGGTTTTGCAGGCCCGCCTCGTCGGGCACCACCAGCCAGCGGCGGTAGGTCTCGTAACTGCCGTTGTCCGGGTTGACGGCCACACGGATGTCCACCTCGCCCTTGTACAGCTTCTTGGTGGCCGAGGCCAGGGCGGACTCCACCGCACCCAGCACCACATCGCGTTCCACGTTCTTTTCACGCGAGATCGCCTCGATCAACATCAACATTTCGCGATTCATTTGCTCGCCACCTTTCCGACTTTTGCTGTTCTAAATTGAATGGGTTGTACCGTCACTTGGCCGACCGACCTTTGAAGCTGACCAGGGGCGCCAGGCGCGCGTCCCGGATTTCATCGAGCGTGAAGCCCAGCACCTGCACCGGCGCGGGTTGGGCCTTCTTGCTGACGCGTTGCCCGGGCTTGCGCGCGGGCTCGTCGCTCCAGACCAGCTGCCAGCCAACCTGGCTCTCGGGGCGCTCCAGCGTGCCACGGAATTTCTTGCGCGTGGCATTGACCTGCCCGTCGTTGCTGCCGATCGGGGCCTTGAGCGTGATGTCGATCACCTCGCCGACAAAGCGCAGGAAATCGTTCTCGTGGCGCAACGGCCGGTCTATGCCCGGTGAGCCGACCTCCAGCCGCTTGTAGTCCACGTTCTCCACCTCCAGCAGGAACTGGAGCTGGCGGGTGACTTTTTCGCAATCCTCCACGTTCACAAACTGCTCCTGGGTCTGTGCCGGGTCCCAGGGCAGGTCTATCGTCACCCGTAACAAACCACCCGCGGACCATTCCAGATCCACCAAGTCATACCCCAAACCTGTGACGGTTTGCTCAACGGTTTGCTGCCAAGTCATCGATTGCTGTTGTGTAAGTGAAGGCGCCGAATGTGAATCGGCCAAAAAAAAAGGGCCGGTAATTACCCGCCCAGTTGGTCGTGAAAGCCTGATTTTACACCTTGCCCGCCGGTTTTTGTGTTTTTTTCTGGGGCAAGCGGGGGCAAAAAAACGCCGTCCGCCACGCGGCCAGGCGCCGCCTGTCGGGCATTGTGCTTTTTGTTGCAGTGCGACCAATGGCGGGGCCGGATTGGCATACAATAGACGGCTTACGTCGGAGCGTAGCGCAGCCTGGTAGCGCATCTGCTTTGGGAGCAGAGGGTCGCGAGTTCGAATCCCGCCGCTCCGACCACACCACAAGAAACAAAGGCCCACTCGCTGGGCCTTTGTTCCATTCACACTCTGCCTGTAGCTCAACTGGATAGAGCAGCTGCCTTCTAAGCAGCAGGTCGGGAGTTCGAGTCTCTCCAGGCAGGCCATCCACACGGGGAATGAGCATGACCGTCACCATCAAAGACAACGCAGGCATCGAGGGCATGCGCCTGGCCGGACGGCTGGCGGCCGAAGTGCTGGACTACCTCACCCCGTTCGTGCAGCCCGGCGTCACCACCAACGCGCTGGACAAGCTGGCGCACGACTACATCGTCGATGTGCAGCAGGCCATTCCCGCACCGCTCAACTACGCGCCGTCGGGCAGCAACCCCTACCCCAAGAGCATCTGCACCTCGGTCAACCACGCCATCTGCCACGGCATCCCCAACGACAAGCCGCTCAAGAAAGGCGACATCGTCAACATCGACATCACCGTCATCAAGAACGGCTGGCACGGCGACACCAGCCGCATGTTCATCGTGGGCGAGGCCTCCAACGCCGCCAAGCGCCTGTGCCTGGTGACTTATGAAGCGATGTGGAAAGGGATCGAGCTGGTCAAGGCGGGCACGCGCTTGGGCGATATTGGCTACGCCATCCAGCGTTACGCCGAGGCGGCGGGTTATTCGGTGGTGCGCGAGTTCTGCGGCCACGGGATTGGCCAGAAGTTCCACGAGGATCCGCAGGTGCTGCACTATGGCCGCCCCGGCACCGGCATGACGCTGCAGGCCGGCATGACGCTGACCATCGAGCCCATGATCAACGCGGGCAAGCGCGACATCAAGGAAATGGGCGACGGCTGGACCATCGTGACCAAGGACCGCTCGCTGTCGGCACAATGGGAGCACACCGTGCTCGTGACCGAAACCGGCTACGAGATCATGACGGTCTCGGCGGGCACACCAGCGGTGCCCTCCTTCGTTGCCACCACGCACCCGGCCCTGCCCTGAACGCAGCGGGTGCAGAACACCAGGCAGGCCACATGGCACACCGTTTGACGCCCGAAGTTCTGCAAACCCTGCGCCAGCGGCTGCGCGATGGCAAGGCCGCCATCCAGCGCGACATGGCGGCGCTGCGGCTGTCGTCGCGCACGGTGCAGGTGCATCTGCGCGCGCTGGCGCACGTGGCCGACCAGGTGCTGTGCGACCTGTGGCAGCAGGCCGACCTGCCGCCTGCCGTGTCGCTGCTGGCGGTGGGGGGCTATGGCCGGGCCGAGCTGTTTCCGTGTTCCGATGTTGATCTGCTGGTGCTGCTGCCCGAGGGCACGGTGCTGGAGCAGGACGCCGGGCTCAAGGAGCGGGTGGAAGCCTTCATCGGCGCCTGCTGGGACATCGGGCTGGAAATCGCCCCCAGCGTGCGCACGCCGCAAGAATGCCTGGACGAAGCGGCCAAGGATCTGACGGTGCAGACCGCGTTGCTGGAGTGCCGCCTGCTGCAGGGCAATGCGGCAGCGTTTGCGCACCTGGTGGCGCGGCTGCAGGCGGCGCTCGATCCGCACGCCTTCTTCATGGGCAAGTCGCTGGAGCTGCGCCAGCGCCACCACAAGCACGAGGACACGCCCTACGCGCTGGAGCCCAACTGCAAGGAATCGCCCGGCGGGCTGCGCGACTTGCAGACCATCCTGTGGGTGGCCAAGGCGGCGGGCCTGGGCAGCAGCTGGGACGAACTGGCGCGTAAGGGCCTGGCCACCGCGCGCGAGGCCCGCCGGATCAAGGTCAACGAGGCGCTGCTGAGCCTGCTGCGCGCCCGCCTGCACCTGCTGGCGCACCGGCGCGAGGACCGCCTGGTGTTCGACGTGCAGACCGGCCTGGCGCAGTCGTTTGGCCTGACGTGCTCGCAGCAGGGCCGCCGCCCCAGCGAGATGCTGATGCGGCGCTACTACTGGGCCGCCAAGGCGGTGACGCAGCTGAGCCAGATCTTCCTGCTCAACATCCGCGACCAGCTGCAGGCCCAGACCGCGCACGTGCCGGCCGCCATGCGTGCCATCAACGCACGTTTTCTGGACAAGGACGGCATGCTGGAAGTGGCGTCGGACGACCTCTACACCGAGCAGCCACACGCCATCCTCGAAACCTTCCTGCTGTACCAGCGCACGCTGGGCATCAAGGGCCTGTCCACGCGCACGCTGCGTGCGCTCTACAACGCGCGCCCGCTGATGAACGCGTCGTTCCGCAGCGATCCGGTCAACCACGCCACGTTCCTGCAGATCCTGCAGCAGCCCGACGGCGTGACGCACGCGCTGCGCCTGATGAACCAGACCTCGGTGCTGGGGCGCTACCTGTGGGTGTTCCGCCACATCGTGGGCCAGATGCAGCACGACCTGTTCCACGTCTACACCGTAGACCAGCACATCCTGATGGTGCTGCGCAACGTGCGCTGCTTCTTCATCCCCGAGCACTCGCACGAGTACCCGTTCTGCTCCCAGCTGGCGGCTGGCTGGACGCGGCCCTGGGTGCTGTACGTGGCGGCGCTGTTCCACGACATCGCCAAGGGCCGGGGCGGTGACCACTCGGCCCTGGGCGCCAGCGATGTGCGCGTGTTCTGCCAGGAGCACGGCATTGGTGACGAGGACACCGAGCTGATCGTGTTCCTGGTGTCCGAGCACCTGACCATGAGCAGCGTGGCGCAAAAGCAGGACTTGAGCGACCCCGAAGTCATCACCGCCTTTGCCGCCAAGGTGCGCAACGAACGCTACCTGACCGGCCTGTACCTGCTGACGGTGGCCGACATCCGGGGCACCGGCCCCAAGGTCTGGAGTGCCTGGAAGGGCCGCTTGCTGGAAGACCTGTACCGCTACACCCTGCGCGTGCTGGGTGGCCACGCGCCCGATCCCGACACCGTGATCGAGGCGCGCAAGCGCGACGCCCTCAAGATGCTGGCGTTGCACGCCCTGCCCCATCTGGCACACGAGAAACTGTGGTCGCAGCTGGACGTGGGCTACTTCACGCGCCATCCGGCCGACGAGATCGCCTGGCACACGCGCCAGCTCTCGCGCTGGCTGGCGGGCAAGCACAGCCTGCGCAGTGCGGTGCCAGCGTCCACCACCGTGGTGCGCGCGCGGCTGTCGCCCGACATCGAAGGGCTGCAGGTGCTGGTGTATGCGCCCGACCAGGACGACCTGTTTGCCCGCATCTGTGGCTATTTTGACCACGCGGGCTTCAGCATCCTGGACGCCAAGATCCACACCACGCTGGAAGGCAATGCGCTGGACACGTTCCAAGTCGTCACGGCCACCCTGTCCGAGCACTACCGCGAGCTGATCGGGCTGGTGGAAAGCGAGCTCACGCGCACGGTGGAGGAGCGCGGCCCACTGCCCGCACCGCGCCGCAGCGGTCGGCCATCGCGCCGCGTCAAGAGCTTCCCGATCACGCCCCGGGTGGATTTGCAGCCCGACGAGCGCAAGCAGCGCTGGGTGTTGACCATCTCGGCCTGCGATCGCCCCGGCCTGCTGTACGGCATCGCCCACGTGCTGGCGCGGCACAGGATCCACCTGCAACTGGCCAAGGTCGTCACGCTGGGCGAGCGGGTGGAGGACACCTTCCTCATCAGCAGCCCGGCGCTGCACCACGACAAGACCCAGCTGGCCATCGAGACCGAGCTGCTGCAGGTGGTGGCCTAACCCGGATATTTCACC
>NZ_NWBQ01000113.1 GCF_002837135.1 Macromonas bipunctata
CGGCCGCACGCGCGGGCGGCAAGGGCTGCTGCTGGGGGCGCCGGTCGCGGCTGGCGTTGGCGGGCGCAGCAGCGGCGCGGGCTGCGGACGAACGGGGCAGGGTCAGGGTTTTGCTGGTGGACATGGTGGTGGGCAGAATGGTACAGGGCAACGGCCCGCAATGGCCCACAGCGCCCACACTTTTACGGCTGTATGGCCAGGCCGCGCAGCGCGGTGCCATCGCCCACCCAGCCCAGCCAGCGGGCCTGGCCGTTGTCCAGGTTGATGTGGTACAGGCCGGTGCGCGGCTCGGGCGTGGTGCGGATGGCGGCCAGCGCCACCTGGCTGCGCGGCGCCATGTCGAAGGCGGCGTCCTGCAGCGGCGCCAGCCCCAGCGGACCCACGGTGTAGAGGCGGCCAAAGTTGGGCGAGACCACGGGCCGCGCCCCGGCGCGCGAGCCTTGCGACACCAGGCTGCCGGTGCTGCGGTCGATGGCAAAGGCGGTGCTGGCGCCGCCGTGGTGGCTGTGCGCGCTGGCCAGCAGCTGCGCCGTGGCCTCAGCGTTCCAGTCGCGCTGGGCAAACACCAGGCGGCCATCGGGTTGCAGGCCAGGGCGGGCGGGGTCGGCGTCGATGGCGATCCCGGTGTCAAGGTCCACGCGCCAGTTGCGCCCGGTGGCGTCGATCACGCGCAGCTGGTCTTGCACCGGATCGACCTCCACGCCGTGCGGCAGCTGGGCGCTGGACAGGATGCCACTGCCCGCTGGCGGCGACACCGCACGCAGGGCGGCACTGGCGGTGTCGAGCACGTACAAGCGCCCGGCACTGGACCACGCGTACAGCGTGGGGCCGTGCGGACGGGTGCGGAAGTCCAGCCCCAGCACCGCCTCGCCGCTGGCCAGGCCGGTGAGCGGGCGACGTTGCAACAGGCGCTCGGGCTGCACGGCGCGCAACTGCACCAGCTCGTGCTGCTCCGTGACAGCCCACACCACTTCGTCGGTCAGCACCGCTGGCGGGGTGGGGCTGACGCCGGCGGCGGAACGGGGCGCAGCGCGCTGGGTGGCCGGCGGGGTGGTGGCGGTGCCCGCCTCGGGCGGCACGGTGCCCGGGCTGGCACAGGCCGCCAGCGTGGCCGCCAGGGCCAGGGCGGGCCAGCGGGCAGCCCACAGAAAAGACAGGGAACGCATGATGTGGCAGTACCTTACAGAAGCTAGCCCGGATATTTCACC
>NZ_NWBQ01000114.1 GCF_002837135.1 Macromonas bipunctata
ACGCCATGAGCCAGCTGCGCTCGCCCTGAACGCCGCGACAGCGCCTGGCCGGCGCGATGACACAAAACTGGCCCGCAACCCAAGCCGGGGTGGGGGTCGCTGCGTCCTGACAGGGCCGATGCGCGCGGGTGCGTGCCTTTGGCGCACGGCAATGACCCGTAGCGACCCGTCTTCAGGCATCAAAGTGATAAAAGAGGCAACGGGGCGATCTACGGTGAAATATCCGGGTTAGCCTGCACAGGTTCGCAGTGGAAGTGGTGGGTATGACCCCGACACACCAACAGGTCGAGCTGCTGGATTCCGTGTCGCCACCGGGCAGTAGAACCACGGTGCGAAGCGGGCACGGTAGCGGTAAATCACGGTCGTTGGCAGTCATATCGCTGTGGCACTTGCTGTGCTACCCGAAGTCCAACACGATGATTACCGCGCCCAAAATCGAGCAGGTGCGTAACGTGGCGTGGAAGGAAATTTCCGACGTGCTGGACTTGATACGGGCACACCCTGGCCAGCCGTGGATAGCCGACTACGTGGCTTTTGAGGCGGAACGGGTGTACGTCAAAGGCTTCAAGCAGAGCTGGTTCATTTTTGCCAAGACTGCGCCGCGTGGTTCGCCTGAAAACCTTGCCGGTATGCACCGGGACTGGTATCTGGTGATTGCCGATGAAGCCTCTGGTATCCCTGACCCGAATTACGCGGTGATGACCGGCGCCCTGACCGATGCCCGCAACCGGATGTTGATGCTGTCGCAGCCGACGCGGGCCAGTGGCTTCTTTTTCGACACGCACAACAAGCTGGCACGCCACAACGGCGGGGTGTGGAACTCCATACGCATGGATTCGCGCGACTCCCCGCTGGTGTCAACCGCCTTCATAGAGGAAAAGAAGCAGGAATACACAGACGAGGAATACACCATCAAAGTGCTGGGGGAGTTTCCAGACTCACGGGACGGCTATCTGTTGGGGCGCAAGGCCGCTGAGGCGTGCATGGGCCGCACGGTGATACAGCCGGGGGATTCCTACGGCATCATGTTGTCGTGTGACGTGGGGGCGGGTGAGTACCGGGACAAATCGGTGGCGCTGGTGGCCCATGTGAGTGGCTACGGGGACTTTGGGCCGGATGCGCGCCGGGTGCAAGTGGTGGCTATCCCGGTCAACAGCAACACGCGCAACTTGCAAGACTTCAGCGGGGAGGTATTCCGTTTGGCCGCTGAGTTGGAAAACGTCACCATCCTGGTGGACGCGGGCGGCATGGGTATCGCGGTGTGCCAGTCGCTGGAAACGCAAGGTGCGCCCGACGTGGTACGGGTCAAGTGGGGAAGCCCCTGCAACCGGCGGGCAAACCGTGATCGTTTTTTCAACCAACGGGCGCAGGCGATGGTGCATGCCGCACGGGCCGCCAAAGACGGGCGTTTGGGCATTGCGCTGGGGCCGTGGGAAAAGGAGCTGCTAGACCAAATGAGCCGCATACCCTACCACTTTGACGAAAAGTCACGCTACGCGATTGAGCGCAAGGACGAAATGCGCAAGCTGGGTTTGCCGTCGCCCGACTTGTTTGACGCTATCTGTTTCCTGTTTTTGGAGGATGCCAATTACATGATTGCTGAATCCAGTGGCGCCCAGTCCAACCGCCTCGCCGATTCCGTCTTGGGGGCCGCTGCCGACTTGTTTGCGGATGTGTGAGGGTGGGCTACAACAGCGCATCATTCAAACGACAAAACCAGCCGCTTACCCAGTACGCGGGCGGCGCGATCCAAGGTTTTCAGGCTGGGCCAGTGCGAGGCATCTTCCAGACGCTTGGCCGCTGGCCAGCTGGTTTCCAGTGCGCGCGCCAAGTCGGCAAAGGTGCGCTGGGCACGGGCGGCACGCAGCAACAGCGCCGATTGTGTTTTCGAGTCGGGCGTGATGTAGTGAACGTCTGGCCCTTCAAGACCGCGTGCCGGTGGTTGCACCACATGCCCTTGCTCCAAGTGCCACGCCAGCATACCTGACAGCACTTCAGAGGCGTTGAACAGGGCTTCGTCCAGTGTCTCGCCTTCGGTAAAGGTGTCGGGCAGGTCAACAAACTGCACCAGAAAGCCGCCGTCCTCTTGTGGGGTGATGTGTGCCGGAAAGTGAAAGTCCATACCTGCAACTCCTGATTATTTGATCTTCACGCCAGTTTGGCGTGCAATGCTGGCCAGCAGACCGGCCCCTACGTCTTTGGTGCCATGCACGGGCACTGGAACGGCCTTCCCATCTTTGCTGAGGATGTGGTGGCTGCCATTGATGCGATCCAGCACCCACCCATGCGCCTGCAATTTTTTGATGATGTCTTTTCCGTTCATGCTCCAATTGTAGATCAAATTAGATATACCGCGTCTGTATGTGTTTGGTTTTTGCGGGCGGAAAATCCCGCTAAAACAGCGGGGCAGGGTGCCTACCATCGAATGAGAGGATACCCACAATGCAAACCCCACTGATTCGCTACAACCTGAAAGACCGTGGCCGCCAGCATACCGGCCAGCCGCGCAACTTCAACGTGCAATTGATCGCCGATTCCATCAACAGCCCGTCAACGCAGGAAATGGTCGAATCGCGCGGCATGGTGGGCTTCTACGGCCACTTCCCGCGTATCCGCTTCGGCATGAACCCAGCCGAGGGCGGGATCGACGGGGGCAGGTATGTGCCGGTTGAACCGGCGTTTGTCACGACATACCTGAAGGCCGACTATGACGGCAACGTTGAACACCGCGCCGAGTTTCTGGATACCGCAGCGGGCAAGCTGTCTGCGAAGCTGTGGGACAGCAGGACTGGCGGCTTTTCCTCTGCCATTGACGACCGTAAACCGGCCTTTTTCGGCTTCGATTACGTGATCGCCCCCAACTACCTGGACAACTCGTACCGGGGTGTGGTGCTGGATGACGCTTTTGGTGGCAACACCGGGGCACTGACCTACGATGCCGTCTTTGCCGCTGAAATGGACGAACACGCGCAGGGGATGTCTGTGCTACTGGACAGCATCAATGCCGAACGCGCCACCACGGCCTCAATCATTGAACGCCTGCAACTGGAAAACGACGAGCTGCTGTCCATGCTGGCCCGTGCAAAGGGTGATGACGCTGCCCGTGTGCTGGATTCTGCTGCTACGCTGCCCATGCCCGTCAGGGGCAACCGCGCCGTGCAGTTGGAACGTGACAGTCGGGACTTCAAGCGAGCGCCGTTGCCGCGCTTTGTGGAGCCTAAATCACAGTCTGAAGACAACTCGACCACGGCTACCGTGGTCAACCGGATGTTGTCGCGCATGATGCCGCGCTAACCCGGATATTTCACCGTAGATCTCCCCGTTGCCTCTTTTATCAC
>NZ_NWBQ01000115.1 GCF_002837135.1 Macromonas bipunctata
GCACCCGCTGCACCCGCTGCACCCGCTGCACCGGGCACCGCTGTGGCAGTGGCCAGCGCCGGGGCGCCGCCGGGGCCGGTGATCGTGGTGGCAGGGGCGCCAGCCGCACCAGCCGCGCCGGGCACCGCTGTGGCAGTGGCCAGCACCGGGGCGCCGCCGGGGGCACCAGCCCCAACCGCTTTCACAAACCTCCCCTTGCTATCTCGCTGGCGTGGCTGTGCAGCCTTCTCGCCCACCTTCAAATTCGATACTGTGTTGGCACTCGAAAACTCGGTGCTGCTCGGCCCCACCTTGACCGTGGCATCCGTTACCGATTCCGTATTGACGAACCACGTCGTTGCACCCCGCCCCGACGGGGCCACCACCTTGACCGTAACCGATGGCGCCTCGATCTTTTGCGGTGTTGCTGCAACCGATTGGCTGCTGCTCGAACTCACCGCCGTTGCCGCTGTCGGCCTCTCTGGCGTCCCACCCAGCAACCCGGACAACGCACGCTTGATCGCGCCTACATCGTCCCGGATGTCCTTCAAAATCTCGGCGGTATCGTCCAGGGAAACCCGTTCACCCAGCAAAAAACCCTGCCCATCATGCTTCAACGTGGCCATTGCGTCACACCTTCAAAAACGTATCCAGCTGGGAAAAACTCATCTGCAACTCTTGCAAGGCATCCTCGCGCCGCGAAAAGCCCACCTCAAGACTGGCGGGCCTGAAAAGACCCTTGTCCTCATAGCCCGACGATGTGGGTTCGATGTACGAGTGAACGATCTTGATCGTGATGGCACTCTCACCCGGCAAGCCCACCGTGCCGTCTTGCGCTGCCAGGGCCGCGTGGTGCATGGAAAACCACTGCTTCAGCGTGCCGTTTTGGTCGTCCATCGTCGTGATACGCATTTCCACCGGCTCGCTGCCCTGCACAATGTCCACCCAGGGCAATCGCATTTGAATTTCCCCCCCCGCTGCTGGCGTGAGGTGAAAGAATGGCTCCTTGAGTACCAACCGTCAAAAGGAGCCAAAGATGGACTTGTGGGAAGCCTTCGCGGAGTTGCCCGACCCGCGCACGGGGCCTGCGCAGCGTCACGACCTGCGCGAGATGATCTTTATGGCGCTGGGTGCCGTGCTGTGCGGCTGCAACAACTGGGTGGAGATCGCTGACTGGGCCGAAGATCACCAGGCGTGGCTGGGCGAGTACCTGGAGCTCAAGCATGGCAC
>NZ_NWBQ01000012.1:0-438 GCF_002837135.1 Macromonas bipunctata
TACGGATAAATTCTTAGGCCCAAGTCGATGCCGACCGCTGCCGTACCCTTCGATGGCTGGCATTCCACCTCGACCGCGACGTTGAAGTACCAGCGGCCCCGGCTGTCCTCGCTGAAGGAACCGGAACGCAGCTCGTATTTGGACAAGCCGTAGCTGTCCCACAGGCTGAAGTGGTGCCCTGCAAAGTGGATTTGCCCAGATTTATATTTGGCGTGGCCAATCTTGAACGGGATCCAGCCCAGCGAGTACTTGGAGGATTTGGGGTTGGACACGCGCCAGTTGAGCCGCGTCTTCTTGAACTGCTTGCGCCGGGTGGCGTACTCGACGCACACCAGTTGCACAGTGCCGCTGCCCACCGCCACACCCTCGCACTTGCTGTACCCGGCGGTGAGCTTTTGCAGGTCGTAGCCCGACAGGTACTTGGGCGGGCCAAAATAC
>NZ_NWBQ01000012.1:527-7660 GCF_002837135.1 Macromonas bipunctata
ACCCCGAGGCTTGCCGCTCAGTCTGGGTCATCTACCCCATCTGAACAAGGCAGGCCGCACCATGACAGACAACTGGATCGAAGCCTCCACCCTGGACGCCATACCCGCAGGCGACGTGATTGGCGTGAACGTGGCGGGCAAGGACATTGCCCTGTACGAGGTGGAAGGCAAAGTCTTTGCCACCGACAACCTCTGCACCCACGGCAAGGCGCGCATGAGCGACGGCTTCCTGGAGGGGCACGAGATCGAATGCCCGCTGCACCAGGGCCGCTTTGACGTGTGTACCGGTCAAGCCCTGTGCGCCCCGTTGACCGAGAACATCCGCACCTACCCGGTGCAGATCGTCGAGCGGCGCGTGCTGCTCAACCTGGGCTGACCCCGCCCCCGCCACAACAACAACAACCCGGAGACAAATTTGATGACATCCCTTTTGCGCGCCACCGCGGTCGGTGCCACCCTGGCCTGCGCGGCCCTGGGCGCCCAGGCCCAGACCGTCACCCTCAAGCTGCACCACTTCCTCAACACCAGCTCCATCCAGCACGCCAAGATGCTGCGCGGCTGGTGCGACGACATCGCCCGCGACTCGGGCAACCGGCTGCAGTGCCAGATCTTCCCGTCCATGCAGCTCGGCGGCACCCCGGCCCAGCTCTACGACCAGGCACGCACCGGCGTGGCGGATGTGATCTGGACGCTGCCGGGCTACACCGCCGGGCGCTTCCCCAAGATGGAAGTGTTCGAGCTGCCCTTCATGATGAGCAGCACCGAAGCCACCAGCGCCGCCGTGTGGGACTACGCCGAAAAGCACGGCAAGGACGAGTTCAGGGGCGTCAAGCTGCTGGCCACCCACGTGCACGGCCCGGGCTCCATCTTCACCGCCAACAAGCCGGTCAAGACCATGGCCGACTGGAAAAACCTGAAGCTGCGCGCCGCCACGCGCCTGACCACCAAGCTGATTGCCGCCATGGGCGCGGTGCCGGTGGGCATGCCGGTGCCCACGATTCCCGACTCGCTGTCCAAGGGCGTGATCGACGGTGCGGTGCTGCCCTACCAGGTCGGCCCCAGCATCAAGGTCGATGAACTGACCAAGTTTGCCGCCGAACCCGACCCCAGCGGCCCGGGCCTGTACACCTCGGTGTTCATCATGGCCATGAACCCGGCGCGCTACAACAGCCTGCCGCCCGAGCTGCAAAAGGTCATCGACAAGAACTCGGGCCGCGCCGTGTCGGCCCGCTTTGGCAAGACCGTGGGCGACGACGACGCGGTGGGCAAGCAGAAATTCCTGGCCAACAAGGGCAACGCCGTCACCATCATTCCCGCTGCCGAGATCGCGCAGTGGCGCAAGGCCTCGGAGGGCGTGGCCCAGCAGTGGGTGGAAGAAATGGGCAAGAGGGGCGTGGACGGCAAGGCGCTGATCGCCGACGCGCAGGCCCTGATCGCGCAGCACAGCCGGAAGTGATGCAGCCATGGCCCGGCACATCTGCCCGGGCCACGGCCACGTCAGCCCTCAGCCAGCCGCCTGCTGCTGCACCAGGCGCTGGCTTTTCCAATACACGTCGTCGCCGCCGTGCATGCGGTTGAGCACGCGCGCCAGCACAAACATCAGGTCGCTCAAGCGGTTGAGGTACTGGCGCGGTGCATCGTTGATGGCTTCCTCGTTGCCCAGCGCCACCACGTGGCGCTCAGCGCGGCGCGCCACGGTGCGGCACACGTGCGCCTGGCTGGCGGCGCGGCTGCCTGCGGGCAGAATGAACTCCTGCAACTTGGGCAGGGCCGCGTTGTAGCGCGCCAGCGCCTCGTCCAGCGCCAGCACCGCCTCCAGCGGCAGCAGACTGTAGCCCGGAATGCTCAGCTCCCCGCCCAGGTTGAACAGCTGGTGCTGCACCTCCTGCAGCACGGCGCGCACGTCGTCGGGCATGTCCTCGCACAGCAGCAGCCCGATGTGGGAGTTGAGCTCGTCCACATCGCCCATGGCGTGGACGCGCAAACTGTTCTTGCTGACGCGCTGCTGGTTGCCCAGCCCGGTGGTACCGGCATCACCCGTGCGGGTGGCAATTTGGCTCAAGCGGTGGCCCATGATGTCGAATCTCGTGTTGTAGGTGTTGCAAGATGGCAACCTGGGGCAAAACCCCCATGGCGTTGCGTAGAATACCGCGAACCAGAAGAACAACACCCACCACCGCAGGCCGAGGAACACCCCAACCATGCTTTCCCCCCCTTTGTCGCGCTCGTGCCACAGCGGTGCCGCCTCGGAGCGGGCCGCTACGCCATGCGGCGACTGCGATGGCAACAGTGTCTGGCTGGCCTACATCGACCACGTGACCCGCCTGACCCAGTCGCGCGACCGCGACGTGAGCGACAGCGTGTTCGTCAACATGCTGGTCGAGCTGCTGCAGCCCGGCTCGGTGCAACTGCTGGACGTGGTGCCGCACAGCGGGCAGCCCTATTGCGTGCCCCGGCTGGAGTGGTGCCAAGGCATGGAAGCGGCGGTGCAGGCATCGCACTGGCAGCAACATCAGCACGGCTGGGCACTGGCCACCCAGAGCGCGGCCCAGGAGGCGGTGGACAACGCCTGCGCCGTGCTGCGCCCCGAACGCGGCGGCACCCGGCTGTGGCTGCCCTTCAGCGCCGGGCACGGCATGCTGCGGCTGGTGGACTTGCACTTCAACCGCACCGTCACGCCCCAGGCGCAGGCGCTGGTGCAGGGCCTGACCGGCATCTACAGCAACTTCCTGAGCCTGCTGGACTACAGCGAGCGCGACTCGCTGACCTCGCTGCTCAACCGCAAGTCGTTCGACGAGACCTTCTACAAGGCCACCAACCAGCTGCTGCCACCGCCCCAGGTGCTGGCTGTGGCGGGCGACGGTGAACAGCGCGACCCGCCCGACACCACCACCAGCGCCCACTACTGGCTGGCGGTGGTGGACGTGGATCACTTCAAGCACGTCAACGACAAGCACGGCCACCTGATTGGCGACGAAGTGCTGCTGCTGCTGGCGCGCCTGATGCGGCACAACTTCCGGCACGACGACCGCCTGTACCGCTTTGGCGGCGAAGAATTTGTGGTGCTGCTGCGCACCAGCGAAGCCGCCCACGCAGCGCAGGCACTGGAGCGGCTGCGCGCCAGCGTGGAGGCCTACCCCTTCCCGCAGGTAGGGCGCCTGACGGTGAGCATAGGCTACACCCGCATCCGCCACCACGACACCCCCGCCGCCACCTTCGAGCGCGCCGACGCCGTGCTGTACCAGGCCAAGCAGCGCGGCCGCAACCAGGTGCTGTGCTTCGAGCAGGAACAGGCCAGCGGCAAGGTCAACGAACAGGTGATCGACAGCGTGGTTGAGCTGTTCTGACGCTGGTTACAGCGGAGCTGCGTTGGGCGGTGCCGGCGGCGTGCCGTAACGCCCCATGCGGTGCGCCAGCTCCACCGCCGACTGCACGCCCAATTTGTCAAAGATGTTGGCGCGGTGGAACTCCACCGTGCGCGGGGTGATGCCCAGGTGGTCGGCGATGTTCTTGTTGTAGTGACCCTGCAGCAGCTCGTCGAGCACCTCGCGCTCGCGCGCGCTCAAGCCCGCCAGCGCCTTCTGGAACGCCAACCGCTCGCCCGCCTCGGCCTGCCACAGCAGCGCGGCCTGGCGTGCGGCCTCCACGCGATCCACCAGGGCGTTGTTCTGGAACGGCTTTTCCAAAAAATCCCACGCACCGTTCTTGACCGCCGCCACGGCCACGGCCATGCCCACATCGCCATGCCCGGTCAAAAACAGCACCGGCCACGGCCAGCCCAGCGCCTTGAGCTGCTCAAACGTGGCCAGCCCCGACAGCGGCTCCATGCGGATGTCGAGCAACACCACACAACAGTCCCACAGCGGGGCACCGGCGCGCACCGCCTGCACAAACACATCACCCCCCGACCACTGGCGCACTGGCAGGCCACGCGAATCGAGCAGCCACGCCAGCGCATCCCGGAAGTCCGGGTCGTCGTCGATGATATGTACCCAAGGCAGGGGCGGTGGAGGCGTGGTCACAGTGTGTGATTGTGCATGGCGTGTGCCATGTGCGCCAACCCCCAGTGCGTTGCCTACTACGCGCAGGCCGCCCACCACCGACCTGAGCGTTTTTTACGCCCCACGCTTGCGCCTTGAAACGCGTGGCCGTTAGGATCCGCGCAACGGGCCTGGCAGCCCGGTCATGGCACTTCCCACCGGGCGTGGTTGGCCTCTGGACGCACCGCAGCGAGCTGATGTAACAACGCGGGCAGCGCCGTTTGGACGGTGGCCCACACCACGTCCAGATCAATGTCGAAGTAGCCGTGGGCAATGCGGTTGCGCATGCCACGCATGCTGCGCCATGGCACTTGCGCATGGGCGCGGGCAAACTCGGGGTAGCCATCCATAACTTTTGTCGCAGCCTCGCCAATGATGATGAGGCTCATGACGACCGCTTGCTGGGTGCGCTTGTCCTCCAGGAAGTCGTCTTGGGCCAGTCCTTCCACAAAGCTGCACGCATCGGTGGCAGCCTGCTGCATGTGGTCGAGGTAGTCGGACAATCTGTTCTCGTTCATACGCTTTGCGCCTCAGCCAACACCTGTATTCGAAATTTGGGCGGCAGGTCGGCCGCTGTACGCACATCAACGTGAATGCCAAGCAGCGATTCCAGTTCATCCTGCAAGCCACCCAGATCAAACAAGGTCGCACCAGGCAAAGCGTCCACCAGCAAATCAAGGTCACTGCCATCCCGGTCGGTGCCATGCAGCACCGAACCAAAAACGCGCGGATTGGCAACACGGAAGCGGCCCACCGCGTCACGCACGGCGTTCCGGTGGGAGTCCAGCACAACAGAGGGACGCATGGGTTTTGCCTTTCGTTTCGGAACCGGTTGAAATCATAGTGCAGCGTCGGCCACGCGCACGGCAAATCCCGTTGGTTTTCTTGGCCCCACGCTTGCGCCTTAAAAGGCGTGGCCGTTAGAATCCGCGCAACGGGCTTGGCGGCCCGGCAAGTCAAGAAGGCAGAACGCCGCACCACCAGTTGCGGTTTTTTCGCCTAAAAAGCGTCCAGATTTCAGGTCGTACACGGCCCTACAAGTTGCACGCGCGGTGCGGGGAGTCCCTCAAAAGACTGCCGGTTCCTTCTTGCCGGTCCGCCAAGCCCGCACCGCACGTTGTTTTTTTCTCTTGGCGGGGAAAACAAACAACAAGTACAACCTTGTTCAAGAAGGAGCCCATTGTGGCTGACCAACAACTCAACACCACCGCCCCGTCGGGCCGGGTGGGGTTCATCAATTTCGACCTCGTCGGTGCCGCGCTGCTGCACACCAGCTTGGAAAAGTCTTGCCGCTGGGTGCTGGTGGCGCTGTGTTCCTATGCCAACCTTACGCACCACCAGGCGTGGCCCAGTGTGGCCAGCCTGGCCCGGCGCGCCGGTTGCAGCGAACGCACCGCCCAGAGCCGCCTGCGCCAGCTGGAGCGCGCGGGCTACATTGCCGCCGTGCGCAACGGCCAGCACAGCACCGTGGCCTACCAGATAGCCGCCGATAAGCTGTGGCGCGAGCCGTCGGGCAGCGCCAGCGCCGCGCCGCTTTTTGCGCCCGCAAAAACTGCACCCCCGGGTGCAAAAACCGTCGCCGAGGGGGTGCAGCCGCTGCACCCAAAGAAAGAAGAAAGGCAAGAAAGAATCGAACAGAGGAAGGAAGGAGACGCGCCCACTTTTCCGCCATTGGCCGAGGTACTGGCGCCCTTCCCCGCCCCCGCCCCGGTGCTGAGCAGTGAAGGGGCCTGCGCCACGCCAGCGTCTGCGCTGCCCAGCGGCACTGTGGAGCGGCTCAACGCCCAGCGCGCTGGCAACGGCAAAGGCGCGCTCACGCCGCGCGATCTGGCCCAGCTGGCCACCGAAGCCGCACAGGCGGGCCTGACGCCGCTGGACGCCGCGCAGTGGGTGCTGGCCAAGCCGCAGCGCAACTTCTTCAAGGCCGCGTTCTACGCCCAGCCCGCCGTGGCAACGCCCACACCCGTGGTGCAGCGCCCACCGCAGACCGCCACACCGCAGGCTCATGCACCGGCGGGTGCTGGCGCCGCCGCGCCCGTCGCGCCCATCACACTCAGCGCCGAAGCGCAGGCCGAGCAAGACCGCGCCGCACAGGAGCGGCGCGCCCACGTCGATCAACTGCTGGCCAGCCTGCCCGCCACCCTCCAGCCCACTCCAGGTGCTGCCCGTAGCCACCACGCCCAGACAGCACCGCCCGCCCGCAACACCCGCTGGGCCAGCCATGCCCTGGAGCTGTTTGCCACCGGCAAAACCGTGAGCCACTACCGGCTCAAGGTGGCGTGCGAGGTGCTGGGCATCGACCTGCGCGCCTTGTTGCGGCAGCGGGCGGCGGGCACGGCCACCTGAACGCCATCACGCCGATTCCAGCGGCAACCACAACGTAAACTGGGCCCCGCCCAACGCCGCGCTGCGGCCCACCTCTATGCGGCCATGGTGCGCCTCCACCATCGAGCGCGCAATCGACAGCCCCATGCCCATGCCACCGGGTTTGCGGGTGGCAAAGGCTTCAAACAGGGTGGGGATCAGGTCGTCGGGGATGCCGGGGCCGGTGTCTTCGACCAAGATGCCCACACGCTCAGACTCGCACACCAAGCCCACGCGCACTTGTGCCAGGGTATGGTTTGCCTGTGCGGCCCATTCGGCGGCGTTGCGCACCACGTTGTGCAAGGCGTGTTCCAGCAGCAAAGCGTCGGCGGGCACGGTCGGGGTGGGGCCGTGTTCGAGTTCGGCGGCATCCAGCACCACACCATCGGGCAATGGCACCGCCGCCGCCACACGCGCCACAAACGGGGCCAGCGCCAGCGGCTGACGCAGCATCTCCTGCCGCCGCGCAAAGGCGTTGACGCGCTGGATGACGCGCCCGGCCTTGTCGGCCATGCGCTCCATGCGCTCCACCACGGGCTCCACCTCGGCCAACGTGATGCGCTGCTGGCGCAGCCGGTTGAGCAAGCCGGTGGCAAAACTGCTCAACGCCCCCAAGGGCTGGTTGAGCTCATGCGCTAACCCGGATATTTCACCGTAGATCGCCCCGTTGCCTCTTTTATCACTTTGATGCCTGAAGACGGGTCGCTACGGGTCATTGCCGTGAGCCAA
>NZ_NWBQ01000013.1:0-7743 GCF_002837135.1 Macromonas bipunctata
ACTTTTGATGGTCAACTTATTGTTTCAGGAACAGTTTGCGCGAGCCAAAGCAAATGCCGGGCACGTTGGCTGCCAGCCGCTTAGAGCATTTGGCCAGCTTGTATGTAAGCTCTTTGCACTTGGCGGTGAGCTTCTTGATTTTGACCACCAGGCGCACTTGTGCCTCGGGCTCCATCCCCACCGTGCCTGCCTTGACCTGCTCGGCTTGCCGCTGGTAGGTTTTGAGCGTAGCGGACTTGGACTTGATGGCTTTTTTGAGATTCTGCACCGATTGCTTGAGCAGCTCGCGGGTGCCCTCTAGCATGCCTTGCAATTCAATGGCCAAGGCATTGAACAAGCGGGCTGAGATACCAAAGTGTTGGCAAAACTCGGTCTTTTGCGATTTAACCGCCCCGCCGCGCTTGGCCACCCAAGCGTAAAGCTTGTGCAAATGCTGGGCATACAAACGCGCATACGCTTCCAGCTGCTCTTGAGCCTCTGGGGGTAGTATTAGGCGGGTTTGCGCGGTTAATTGCATGGCGCGTTAATTATACCGTCAATTGACCAGAGCTGCAAGGGCTTTGAGATTCTTTCGACTGCGTGAACCGTACAATCGGGAAGAAAAACAGTCAATATCTCCACCAAATCTTGCGTCAATTGCACTTCTCTCGATACCGCAGCCTGCGCATCCAATACCACCACTTCCACATTCAATTGACGGCACACATTAAACAACAATTCAGCTCCAAAGCGCAGCAAGCGGTCTTGAGTCACGAGCACCAGCCTCTTTACTTGGCCGGTTAAAATCCATTGCAGCAATTTGCGCAAGCCAGGCTTCTTGTAGTTCATGCCCGAACCCAAATCCTTGAGCGTGCGGCAATGTTGCCAACCTTGTTGTGTGCAATGTTGCTCCAAGCGTTGTGCCTGTGTTTCCAACTGTTCTTTTTGGTCGTGTGATGATACGCGAGCGTAGCAAACCGTCAGCTTATCGGAACTCGCAGGTTCGTCAATATTTAGGTGCTGGCGCACTTCGTTTAAGGCGTAGCGTCGATGTCCGCCGGGTGTACGGTATTTGGGTACCAACTTGCCATCTTTGTGCCATCGACGTAGCGTAATCACCGCCACACCCAACAATACCGCCAGCTCACCAATTGAATAAAATGTCATACGCCCCACTAAATAACAGTTTAGGCGATATGAGTAGGTTTGACGGTATTTTTAGCCTACTGTTTCAAACCCGCAAACCTGCTACAAAGGAAGACTCACTTTTCTTCCTTGCGGTCACTCGGACCACATGGAAGCGGTCGGCCACAAGCATGGCTAGGGCACCTGAGAGCTATAGGGCAAAGACTTGATGTAGCCTTCCATGTAGCTCCAATCGGGCACGCCCTCGGGAGTTACCGGCAAGCTGATGAGTGAGTTCGGCATTCGAATGGGTCGCCACTTACGACCATATCCCCAACGGTATTTGTCGGCACGAATTACAGTGGCAAGAAATAGTCCTAGCTCAGGCGAGAGCCGGACCTGCTTATCCTTGAGATACAGCGGGTTAACGTCGTGGGTGCAGGTGAAAGGCTCAGGCTGGTAGAAGGCTTCTCCGACCGACCCGTTGTTTGAGACAGTAATGCACTCCCCAGGAAATATCTTGCGGTCAAGCGGCTCATTAAGATTGATAGAGCCATCCTTAGAGAATTTTTTCAGGTTATCGTGCGCAATGTACGCGGTGACCCCGTTGTTGTATTCAGTGGCACCGATGAATGGAACGCTGCCCTCTTTGGCAGAAGTCGGCGGCTTCTTGTTGTAATAGCCCTTCCTAATTTCAAATATTTCATCGTACCGGAACGCACGCCAATGTGCGGGGGCAAGGTCAACGGTGGCCCCCGCCTCTTGCGGACATGCCGCTCCTTCAAACTTTAGTACATTGATTGAATCGGCCCACTCTGGCTTGTTTTCAAGGTCTGGAAGCACCAAATCTTTTAGGGTCCGGTTGGCTTGGCGACCAAAGCCGAACCTGAATCGATTGGCCGTGATACATAGTGCCCACCACAGCTTTTCTTGCTCGGACATGGGCACCTTTGGTGTTAGCACCATAACGTGGAATCCGCTGTAGAACGGAAATGGTTGCAGAAAGGCAACCCCTGCCCCGCCCTGGCCGTTGAGCGCCACTGTAATAGTGCCTGCCGGCGATGGCGACAGCCCCGGAACAGGCTTTATTCGCGCCGTGACGCCATTGTTTCGGGCTGCGCGTCCAACGAAATTAACCGCGTCCGGGGCGGTGGACTGTTCCAGCCGATTTAGCTCCAAGCTATGCCCGTAATCCAGTTTGAAGATATCGTTAATCTTCGGCATCGGCAGCCTCCTCTTGCGCTGGATGACTCTCCTGCCCGAAGAGCTTGAACAAAGCATAGCTCTTGACGACCCGCTGAAAGTCAGAAGGTGTAAGGGCCGAATAGTCCGTATCCATATAAGCTTCGGCGCACCACTCGTCGCCAGCGGTAACGGCTTGCATAACACTTTCACCGGCATGGACTTCCCGGTTTCGATACATAGCTACCCAATGGTCTCGAATTGCGAGCCATCGGTCATCCTGGTCAACTCGACCCTTGTGTTTTGTCTTAATAAACCCATCGTCGCGCCAATAACCAAACCATGTTTTCTTGTCCGATTTGGTGTGTGGCGTCTTGGCAATCCAGACCATGATGCAGGTCACCACGCCGACTGGATAGAACAACTCCTGCGGCATAGACATAACCGCGTCCAGAGTGTGATGCTTCAACATCTCATCCCGAACAGGATTAGGTTTGATTGCCGAAGACATTGGCACAATTGCAATACCCATAGAGCCGGGCTCAAGACAGTCCAGCATCTGCTTTACGAAGTACAGCTCATGTAGTTCTGCATCGCTCTTGGATTGGGAGTAGGGCGGATTGAGCATCCCCACATTCGGTTTTATCTGCTTGACGGCCTTGATAACGGCTTCGTCAAAGCAGCTTGCCTGATGCAGGTTTGCCTTACCGTCCCCCCGCAGAATCATGTTACTGGCGGCTAAGGCGAACATCTTGGGATTGTTCTCAATACCAATCAGCCGATTCTTTTTGATGTCGGTTCGCTCTTCCTCTGTGACGGCTTTCTTCAGCATGTGCTGCATGGCAGAGATTAGGAAACCACCCGTTCCGGCACAGATGTCGAGAACCTTGGACTCAGGGTTGACATTCGCAATAAACGAGAACAACTCGGCAATATGCCGAGGGGTTAGGACAATGCCAAGCGCTTTCTTGTCACCAGCGGTGTATTTCAGGAACTCGCCGTAGAACTGCCCCACCACATCGAAGTCGTGATAGACATTGATGTATGGCCAGACGTTTTCGCAAATGCGGCTAATGATTTCCTTGAAAACACCATCCGGATACTCTTTGGCGGTCTTGCTGTCAGGCTTACCAAGATTGGGATGCACTGCAATCGTGGAATACGGTTGCAGCATGGTGTCCTTCTTTGCCTGAGGAATGTCAGCCTTGTCCAGCTCCTTCTTGATTGCACCTAGCCAGGCTTCCTGCACGTCTTCGGCAGGTAGTGTGCCAAAGGTCTTCATGAATGGTACATTCATGAGGGCAATCAGGGTGCCACTGACCAGAAGGGGTTTGTCTTCTTCAGAGATTTTTGCCTTTGTCCAAATTAACTCATGGAGTTCTTTGGAGAATGCCAGCAGGTCCGCGTGGCGCTTCTTGGCCACATCAGGGTCGAAAGAAGCCAGCCGGTAGTAGTCGTCGTAGGGGATGATGTCGGTGACCGGAATACCGCTTTCGTTAACAAGCTCCTTGATTTCAGTGCTGCCCGCAGGAACTAGGAAATTGGACACTCTCATGGCGCTTTCCGTAGCCCCGCTTACTGCAACGGCCAAGACGGTGTAGTGCTTGGCAAGATGCTTAGCGTAATGCAACGCACCATCCACCGCATATTCAACTGGCTTGTCGCGCGCCGGGCTATCGTGTTTCTTCACGTCCGGTTTGCATTCGAACACAATCAGAAATGCCGTGTCCTTACGGTTCGAGATGATGAACTCAGGATAGCCGGCGTTGCCCTTGGCATTCTTGCTTGCTTTGGATAGCAAGGTCTTGACCTTGGCAATCTCGGACTTCTGCTCTTCGACAGTGATGCCGTTATCCGGTTGGTTGTAACCCAAGGCACGCAGCTTGTCGCGCACAAAGGCTTCTGTTTTGCGTTCGTTCGCCATCCAACACTCCATTTCAACTTTGACGATGATGTTAGTGTACGACGTTTCACTAGTCAATTCCGCGGTACAACTAGATTAACCAGGCCGACCCGGCTTCAACTTTGGAACCTGTTGCATCAATTTCTCCAATTCAGTAGGGCTGAGCCTATTGAGTGCGAAAATTCCAGCTCGCAACACCTCACTACGGTTTGGAATCGTGCCCAAAACAGCTAACTTTACGCGCAATTCGTCAATCACCTTACTTTCTTCAGCAAGCAATGAAATTGATTCGCGCACCGCACGTCCAGCACCAGTAGGCACTTTGGTGGTAGCCAGAGCAGAGGTTCCTGTAGCTTCAGGTACTGGGTCCGCTGACGTTAGCTCAGCCAGAGGTCTAGCCTCCACAGCTTCAGCCGGTAGGGCAGGGGCCAAATTTGCCGCCAAACCCCCCGCAGCCATCGCCGCCTCAGCAGCCGCAAACTTATCCACACCAGCCAACATTCGAGTCTTGAGCTTGTTCATCCAGATTGCGCGGGAAACCTCGGCATTCATGCCGGGGAGGTAGAGCGCGTCGCGTGTTATCGCGACCCTGTACCCGCATCCTTTCTTGTTAAGCTCTGTAATGGAAGAAATAGCCATAGCCATCGGCGCGCTGCACCAATTGGCAATGTTTGTATGAAATGCCTTGTACCAGTTCGGTGCTGGTGCGTATATTGAAAGAGCCACTGGCTCGCACCGCAACACGCCCGGTATACGTACCGACTTTTTTACCGGTGAGAACGCAAGCTTTGACCATATCGCCAGTACCAAAGCCTTTAACGCGTTTGGTGCGCATCAAGTAGCCTCTCGGAAAACCATACTTGTCCAAGCGTGTGCGTTGGTAGCTGCCCCGGCCCGTGCACTTGATGGCCAGTGTAGGCTGTAGCCCATATGTTGCTGCATCGACGTGACCGACACACACTGCATCCAAGGCATGGGTCTTTTCCAGTCCAAGTCGTACCCGGTTGTATTTTGTTTGGCCACCGGACGCCAGTTCGAGTGGCAAGCCGGTGCATTTGAGCGCATTGGCCAAGGCCCAGCGGGTAGCGTTGACTGCCGCTGCATCTTTCAATGGACGCTGGGCCTGCGCAGTGATTCTGGCCAGTCTTTGTGGCTCGGTGGCCAGAAAATTTTGCAAGGGCTGTGCAGCTTTACGTTGGTTACAAGGCGCACAAGCCAGGGTCAAGTTGCTCACGCGGTTTGTGCCACCTCTTGCCTTGGGATGAATGTGCTCTATTTGCAAAGGTACTTCAGTCGCGTCGCAGTAGGCGCACTTGCGGCCCCACTTCTCCAGCAGGTATTCACGCACTTCGTAACCTTGCAAGGTGCCTTGCTGGTACTCTGCGCCAGAAATCTCGGGATTGTCTAGTGCTTGCGTGTCGAATCTAACCAGCTCAGAAGAAATAGCCACCACAGGTGCCCAACATTGCAAACGTTTGACCCATGCCATGGTGGTATCTACTCGATGCTGCAGCGACGGTGGCAACCAACCTTGCGGCTTGCTACGGTTCAAGAACCTCGGCGCTCGATAGCGCAAATTGCCGCGACGACGCCTGCGCATACTGCTGCGCGCACTCAAGGCTTCGGAAATCTGACGCCCACGGTGCACCAGTTCCATCAAGTTTAGCACCGCAACTTGACGGTAAATTTCGCCAGTCACGCTATCCGTTGACTCCATGTCACGCACCAATGCCAAGCCCGTGGTTTTGCTACCAGGGTCTACTTTTACGCGCACGGGCTGTAGCTTGCAGTTAGCTACTTGCCTGTCCACCAGGCGTATGACCATGGGCACCACGCGATGTACCCGCGCACGACCACGTTCGAGCAACAATCTCGCACGCTTTTCGCTACAAGGCATCAATGGCTTGCCACACCTATCCAACACAAATACCGACACTGACGACTCCTAAAAATGCTGTCTTCCCAGCTGCCAGCCCTTACGGGCCTTGTTACAAATACTTTTTTACGGTATCGCTCCCTTCGGCAATGTTGTACGCCAGGTGGAAGGCTTACGCTTTCCAGATGCCGTCCGTTTCGTAGCACCCATACCTTGTCTGCTACGGCATCTTCGAGAAGTCGGTACTAAGGAAGCATACCGACGTCGGTCTTTGGTCTTACGCACAACGTAGCGCCTTACGGCACTGAGCCTGGTCAACCAGGCTTGCTTTTACAAGCCTCAGCCTTTAGGCTGGGGGTGGTTGACAGCCTAGTATTTTAACACTAAAGTATCTTCTTAGTTTAGCAAGATAATATCATCATACGATATTGAAAGCCTAGCCTCCTAAAGTCGACTGGCTAGGGGGGTTAACCGCGGTAGCTGGAACCAGCGTTAGAGCCAAAAAGCTATCGAATTAGAGGTGGATGCTTGATGATTGGACAGAAAACCCATAATTTTAGGTTCGGTTAAGGTCAAGAAATTTTTACTTGATTTTGAATTCCAACTTCTAATGGGACGCTGGTTGTGACTATACTTTATTAGGTAGCCATTGACGGCAGCCACCTTAGTTGGAGTCATTATGTTTTCGCTCATTATCACGATTATTTCTATTGCACTGACCGTTGCTGTCACCGGCGGTACGATGTATTACATTGGCTCATCGACGGACAATGGTACTGTTAAAACGGCTGCTGCTGGGCTACTGGGTCAAAGCGAACAGTTAGGTGTCGCAATTCAAATGCACTCTGTGCAAGACGGCGGCATCTTGTCTGACGTACAACAGTTGGTTGATAAAAAGTATTTAAGTACCATGCCCGTGCCCCCCGACGCGGTTTACTCCACAGGGAAAATTCCGTCCGCCAATGATTGGCAAATCATGCAAGCGGGCAAGCTACCTGTTGTAACTCTACAAGCTAAATTGCGTGAAGACGCCTGCCTCGCGTTGAACCAGCAACATACCGGCAAAGCAGTTATTACACAAGCCTTGGACCCGCGCAAACGAATTCAGTGCTTTGGCACCAGTGAGCCCTACAGCGTGGTCGTCAATCAAAGTGGCGACGAAGCAGTGCTGACCGCTGCCGTCACCGCTTGGAACGACAACCTGGCTCTGGCCGGGGAGGGTGCTGTAATACCATTACCCGTGGCCGCAGGTGGGTCAGTGGTTACATCCGGCGATGTTAATCTGGCCACGGCTGCACTACCCCAGTGGACCGTGGGCCAAAAAGAACCACCGGTGACCTATGATTTCAGGCCCTTGTTCAGTGACAGGCGCGATGCCGCTCCCGTGATGTCGGCAGTGGTGTGGAGCGCGGAGGGCACTTTGCCTGCCGGACTGGTATTGGACTCGGCCACGGGTGTGCTGTCTGGTACCCCGACAGTCAGGGGTACTTTTGACTACACCGTCAAAGCCACGTACAAGAATGCTACCGGGCAGCAGGTGTACAAGATTGTGGTGCAAGGCTTGGAGTTGGAGGTTTTATCTATCAGCGCGGGCATGGACCACACCTGTGCCGTCACCATGGGTGGGGGTGCGAAATGCTGGGGCCGGAACACTCATGGTCAACTCGGCGACGACTCA
>NZ_NWBQ01000013.1:7818-22141 GCF_002837135.1 Macromonas bipunctata
AACTACGGATAGCTGGGTGCCTGTGGCTGTTGTTGGCCTGACGTCAGGTGTGGCATCCATCATTGCGGGCGAATATCACACATGCGCCATAACCACGGCTGGGGGCGTGAAGTGTTGGGGCTGGAACAAATACGGCCAACTCGGCGACGGCTCAACTACGGATAGCTCGGTGCCTGTGGCTGTTGCGGACCTGACGTCAGGCGTAGCTTCTATCAGTACGGGCGAATATCACACATGCGCCCTTACCATGGCTGGGGGCGTGAAGTGTTGGGGCGCGAACTGGGACGGTCAACTCGGCAACCCCTCGTACGCGGATAGCTCGGTGCCGGTGGCTGTTGCGGACCTGACGTCAGGCGTAGCTTCTATCAGTGGTGGCTCCAAACACACCTGCGCTTTGACCAAGGCAGGGGGCGTGAAGTGTTGGGGCCGGAACACTCATGGTCAACTCGGCGACGGCTCAACTACGGATAGCTCGGTGCCTGTGGCTGTTGTTGGCCTGACGTCAGGCTTGGCTTCTGTCAGTACGGGCGAATATCACACATGCGCCATAACCACGGCTGGGGGCGTGAAGTGTTGGGGCTGGAACGAAGACGGCCAACTCGGCGACGGCTCAACTACGGATAGCTCGGTGCCTGTGGCTGTTGCGGACCTGACGTCAGGCGTAGCTTCTATCAGTGGTGGCTACCACCATACCTGCGTCGTCACCACGGCTGGGGGTGCGAAATGCTGGGGCGCGAACTGGTCCGGTCAACTCGGCAACCCCTCGTACGTGAATAGCTCGGTGCCGATGGAGGTCATCAATCCGTATGTCGTCAATCCGTAATAGGCTTGTCAGCAGGCTGGCTACATACGCGTTCGCGCCTAAAACAGAATAGCTAGTAGCCCCCAAAGCCCTGCGGTCCTCACCTCAGGGCTTTGACTTTCCAGCGTTCTCTCAGCTTTTCTTTGCATACGGTATTACGATAGTACCATATCCCTAAGCCCCACCGAAACTAAAACTAACTGGTATACCGCTAAAAGCCAAATACTAAAGGCACTGAGCCGTAGTCGTAAAAATCACCTCCGAGACTCGGTCGTAGGTGCCCGCCACACCACCAAAATTGAAGCCTAGAGTGCCGCTGTCGCGTGCTGGTCGAGGTTAAGAACTTGCCAACCAAGTACCAGCCGGGGAGGACGGACACTGCTTTTTTGCTGAAAACAGGCGGCTTGTACCAGTACTTTGGGGAAAACTGTACCAGCAACTGTTATTGCCAATCGAATTACCGGTGGTAGCTGACCACATCGGCACTCCTTCCACCAAAAAGCCATTAAATTAGCGGTGGACGCATAATGCCTGGGCAAAAAACCCATAATTTTAGGTTCGGTTAAGGTCAAGAAATTTTTACTTGATTTTGAATTCCAACTTCTAATTGGACGCTGGTTGTACCTATACTTTATTAGGTAGCCATTGAGGCGCCACCTTATTTGGAGTCATTATGTTTTCTCTCATTATCACGATTATTTCCATTGCACTAACCGTCGCTGTAACCGGCGGTACGATGTATTACATTGGCTCATCGACGGACAAAGGTACTGTTGAAACGGCTGCTGCTGGGCTACTGGGTCAAAGCGAACAGTTAGGTGTCGCAATTCAAATGCACTCTGTGCAAGACGGCGGCATCTTGTCTGACGTGCAACAGTTGGTTGCTAAAAAGTATTTAAGTACCATGCCCGTGCCCCCCGACGCGGCTTACTCCACAGGGCAAATTCCGTCCGCCAATGATTGGAAAATAATGCAAGCGGGCAAGCTACCTGTTGTAACTCTACAAGCTAAATTGCGTGAAGATGCCTGCCTCGCATTGAACAAGCAACACACAGGAACAGCAATCATTACGTCGGCCCTGGACCCTCGCAAACGAATTCAGTGCTTTGGCACCAGTGAGCCCTACAGCGTGGTCGTCAATCAAAGTGGCGACGAAGCAGTGCTGACCGCTGCCGTCACCGCTTGGAACGACAACCTGGCTCTGGCCGGGGAGGGTGCTTTAGCGGTAGAGGAGAACGCTGTAATACCAGTACCCGTGGACGCAGGTGGGCCAGTGGTTACATCCGGCGATGTTAATCTGGCCATTGCTGCACTACCCCAGTGGAAAGTGGGCCAGTTTGTGAACTACGACTTCAAGGCTTTGTTCAGTGACAGTCAAGATGCCGCGCCATTGATGTCAGAAGTGGTGTGGAGCGCTGAAGGCACTTTGCCAGCCGGACTGACGTTGGACCCAGTCACGGGAGTGTTGTCCGGCACTCCGACGGCCAAGGGAACCTTAGACTACACCGTCAAAGCCACGTACAAGGATGCTACCGGGCAGCAGGTGTACAAAATTGTGGTGCAAGGGATTGAACTGGAAGTGGTCTCCATCAGCGTGGGCCGTTACCACACCTGCGCCGTAACGACCTCCGGGGGCGCGAAGTGCTGGGGCAGTAACGGCCACGGCCAACTCGGCAACAACTCGACCACGTCTAGCAGGGTGCCGGTGGATGTTTCGGGGCTGACTTCGGGCGTGGCGTCTATCGACAGTGGCCTGTCCCTCACCTGCGCCGTAACGACCTCCGGTGGCGCGAAGTGCTGGGGCCTGAACGACTACGGCCAACTGGGCAACAACTCGACTACCAATAGCTGGGTGCCGGTGGATGTTTCGGGGCTGACTTCGGGCGTGGCGTCTATCGACAGTGGCTATGGGTACACCTGCGCCGTAACGACCTCCGGGGGCGCGAAATGCTGGGGCCTGAACGGCGACGGCCAACTGGGCAACAACTCAACTACGAATAGCTCAGTGCCGGTGGATGTTTCGGGGCTGACTTCGGGCGTGGCGTCTATTGTCAGTGGCTCTGACCACACCTGCGCCGTAACGACCTCCGGTGGCGCGAAATGCTGGGGCTCGAACCGCTACGGCCGACTCGGCAACAACTCGACTGACGATAGCTGGGGGCCAGTGGATGTTTCGGGGCTGACTTCGGGCGTGGCTTCTATCGCCAGTGGCTGGGGCCACACCTGCGCCGTAACGACCTCCGGTGGCGCGAAATGCTGGGGCCTGAACAGCTACGGCCGACTGGGCAACAGCTCGACCACGGATAGCTGGGTGCCGGTGGATGTCTCAGGGCTGACTTCGGGCGTGGCGTCTATCGCCGGTGGCTATGAGCACACCTGCGCCGTAACGACCTCCGGTGGCGCGAAATGCTGGGGCCGGAACTACAGTGGCCAACTCGGCAACAACTCGACTGACGATAGCTGGGTACCCGTGGATGTTTCGGGGCTGACTTCGGGCGTGGCGTCTATCGCCGGTGGCTGGGCTCACACCTGCGCCGTAACGACCTCCGGTGGCGCGAAATGCTGGGGCGATAACAGCAGCGGCCAACTCGGTAACAACTCAACCACGAATAGCTCAGTGCCGGTGGATGTTCTCAATCCTTAATAGCCCCACCAGCAGCCATCCTAGATAAGAGTTCAACCGGCTCACAATCGCACGCTGTAGCTAACCTACACAGCCCTGAGGTTCACGCCTCGGGGCTTTGACTTTCCAGCGTGCTTTCAGCATTTTCTTTGCATACAGTATTACGATAGTACTATATCCCTAAGCCCCACCGAAACTAAAACTAACTGGTATACCGCTAAAAGCCTAATACCAGTCAAGGCGCTGAGCCGTAGTCGTAAAAAGCACCTCCGAGACTCGGTCGTAGGCGCACGCCACGCCACCAAAATTGAAGCCTAGAGTGCCGCTGTCGCGTGCTGGTCGCGGTTAAGAACTTGCCAACCAAGTACCAGCTGAGGTGATGCGGGCACTGCTTTTTTGCTGAAAACAGGCGGCTTGTACCAGTACTTTGGGGAAAACTGTACCAGCAACTTGCGATTTGAGGGGTAGAGGTTTTCTGGGAGTGTTTTCTGGGAGGCTGGGCAAGGCGCTGTAGAGGGAGAGAGGTGGTTTTTTGGCCTAGAAAACTCTGGTGTGGGGGTATCTGGGGACCTCTTCATTATTTGACGAGTTTTCTATCCGGCAAAAGTGGAAAAAAATGGCCTAAAAATGGGGTGTTTTCATTAAAGCTAGAAGTGTACTTCCATCGAGGGCAGCGTTAACTACATGCGCAACGTCGCAGGCGACGGTTCTGATATCGATAACATCATTTTGTTCGGCGGCGGTCAAAGCATCTTCGCCCGCACCATTTTGTCGTACTACAAAAACCACACCATCTATGTCCTCGGCGACGCTCAGTTCGCCAACACCAAAGGCTACCAAGCCGCCGGCGAAGCTATGCTCAAATTGCCAATGTCCGTCCTGCAAGGTGACTTGCCCGAACTGACGGTTCTTAGCCAAGATACCCCTGCAAAAGTACCAGCAAAGGCACCCACCGCCCTGAGCAGTACCCCCACAACCCCCATGAAGAAAATGTCTGAAGTAGCAACCGATATCTAAGCACCGCCACACCCAATCTGGCCCGGTTAGGCGGCTAGGTTGGGTGCGCGCTATAGCGGATTAGCGCAAATTGTCTAGGACAAATTTTGAGCAGGCTTCAACGAGAAAATGCTTAAAAGCCAACCAACAGCCCAAAAACCACCCCGCCGCGCAGGTTTCTGGGAGGGTCTTCATTATTTTTGGCCGAAACCCAATAATGAACCCACTTTTCGGCCAAGAAACCGGGCCCTAGAAACCCAAAAAAGCTTCACTCCGAAAAAAGGCCCAAAACCGGCATTTGCTGGTACAAATCCACGTTTCTCCTAGGAGAAGGGCGTGTACCAGCACTTGTACCAGCAAAAATCGGCCTGAGTACCGAAAACCAAAAAACCCATGTAAGTAGTTGATTTATATAGATTATTTACATACTCACTGTTGTACCAGCACTTTGTACCAGCACTCACTTTTGTGTACCAGCAACCCGTGTACCAGCAAGTTTTACTGGTACATACTGGTACAGTTTGCTGGTACATCTGGGCTACTGCTACCTAAGTGGTTGATTCTTTTTGAAAAAGTAGGCGAAATCAGGCTAAATTTGACCCCCAGACCAGGCTTCCGTGTACCAGCAAATTTGCCCCGTGTACCAGCTCTTCTGGAACATTTCTTGGAAAGGCTCTAGCCACCTTGACCAGGCTCCGGTTCGCAAGCACAAGCCACTAGCTCAGCCGCTCGGTATCGCGTTTGGGTGGGTGTAAAAGTCTCGCAGTTGCCCTCCACAGTTGCGGCTCAGCGCCTTGACTGGTATTAGGCTTTTAGCGGTATACCAGTTAGTTTTAGTTTCGGTTGGGCTTAGGGATACGGTACTATCGTAATACCGTATGTAAATAAGATGCTGAAGGGACGCTGGAAAGTCAAAGCCCCGCGGCGTGAACCTCAGGGTGGTGTAGGTTAGCTACAGCGTGCGGTTGTGATGCGGTTGAACTCTTATCTAGGATTGCTACTGGTAGTGCTATTACGGATTGAGGACATCCCCCGGCACCTCGCTATCCGTGTTCGAGGTGTTGCCCAGTTGGCCGTTGCCGTTCCCGCCCCAGCATTTCGCGCCACCGGAGGTCGTTACGGCGCAGGTGTGGTAATAGCCCAAGCTGATGGAGACCACGCCCGAAGTCAGCCCCGAAACATCCACTGGCACTGAGCTACCCGCGAATGAGTTGTTGCCCAGTTGGCCACTGTAGTTCCGGCCCCAGCATTTCGCGCCACCGGAGGTCGTTACGGCGCAGGCGTGGACATCGCCACTGGCGATAGAAGCCACGCCCGAAGTCAGCCCCGAAACATCCACCGGCGCCAAGCTATTCGTAGTTGAGTCGTTGCCGAGCTGGCCATCGAAGTTTCGGCCCCAGCATTTCGCGCCACCGGAGGTCGTTACGGCACAGGTGTGGTCAGCGCCACTGGCGATAGAAGCCACGCCCGAAGTCAGCCCCGAAACATCCACTGGCACCAAGCTTTCGTCAGTCGAGTTGTTGCCGAGCTGGCCGTAGTAGTTTTGGCCCCAGCATTTCGCGCCACCGGAGGTCGTTACGGCACAGGTGTGGCTACCGCCACTGGCGATAGAAGCCACGCCCGAAGTCAGCCCCCAAACATCCACCGGCACCCAGCTAGGCGTGGTCGAGTCGTTGCCGAGTTTTCCGAATTGGTTATCTCCCCAGCATTTCGCGCCACCGGAGGTCGTTACGGCGCAGGTGTGGTACAAGCCACTGTCGATAGACGCCACGCCCGAAGTCAGCCCCGAAACATCCACCGGCGCCAAGCTATTCGTAGTTGAGTCGTTGCCCAGTTGTCCGAGCAAGTTCCAGCCCCAGCATTTCGCGCCACCGGAGGTCGTTACGGCGCAGGTGTGGCTATCGCCACTGGCGATAGAAGCCACGCCCGAAGTCAGGTCCGCCACATCTACTGGCACCCCGCTTTCGTCAGTCGAGTTGTTGCCGAGTTGTCCGGCCCAGTTATCTCCCCAGCATTTCGCGCCACCGGAGGTCGTTACAGCGCAGGTGTGGCCCCCGCCCCCGCTGATGGAAACCACTTCCAGTTCAATCCCTTGCACCACAATCTTGTACACCTGCTGCCCGGTGGCATTCTTGTACGTGGCTTTGACGGTATAGTCCAATGTGCCCTTGGTCGCTGGGGTGCCTGACAAGACCCCGGTGGCCGAATCCAATACCAGTCCGGCTGGCAAAGTGCCCTCAGCGCTCCACACCACTTCCGACATCAATGGCGCGGCATCTTGACTGTCACTGAACAAAGCCTTGAAATCGTAGTTCACAAACTGGCCCACTTTCCAGGCCGGCAGCGTTGCGGTTGCCAAGGACACGGTGCCCGAGCTGGCAACTGCGCCTCCCGCGGCCTGGGGCTGCGGCAAGGGCGTTGAGCCCGGAGGCGTGGTACCGGCGGTTACCGCATCATTCCAGCTGTCCACCGAATCTACGGCCAGTTTACTGTCGGTCGACGTATTAATGAGCACGCTGTAGGGCGCTGCGGTGCCGTAGCACTGGATGCGCAACGTGGGGTCGATGGTTTCCCGGATGGTTGAATTGCCCTGAAACTTCTCGTTGAAGGCCAGGCAGACTTTTTCTTTGATTTTGGCTTGCAACACCACCACAGGGCGGTTTGCTTCTTTGACGACCCACCAATCGGAGGCTTTCGGGGTACCGGAGGCATACGCCCGCTCTGGCGGGACAGGCACTTGGGCTAGGTAGTTGCCGGTTACCAAGTCCGGCACCGAAGCCAGCAGGCCTGGGGCTTGTAGGCCTCGCATGTCAATCGCGGCCGCAATCTGTTCGCTCTGTGTGAGGAGCTGCGCCGCTGCAGCCACATCGCCGCCTTCGTCGGTTGCCGAACCAATGTAATACATCGTGCCGCCCGTGACAGCAACGGTCAGTGCAATGGAAATAATCGTGATAATGAGAGAAAACATAATAACGCCAAGTAAAGACCGTGGTTGCGTAGTAAACGTATAGTCACGCCCAGCATCTAGCTAGCGGCCTAGATTCAAAATAAATCAAAAATTTAATGGGTTTTTTGCCCAAGCCCAATCAGCTGAGCCAACTACCGCAAAATAGCTGGATTACGCTTCGAGGATGTAACTAGAGAGCGCCGTCTAGCCCAATGTTAGTACGTGTGATAATAGACATACTATGCTATCAGCATACGGTATTATCGTAATACGGTATTCCTCAAAAAGCTCCCTGTAGGTAGCTTTGTCCCACTGGCCAAAGATTTTTGCGGCCATGTCCTGACCATCCTGAGTTGGCTCTGCGTGGTCGAGCTGTGGCCACGCGTTTCTACGTCGTCACTGCCAAGACCAAAAACAGTGGCACACACTACAGGATGCGCTCAAGTCAGCCACACGCCTTGAGCGGTCTTGTATGGAGGCGGCTGCGGGTTTTTACCTACGTGCGCCACCCATTAATTTTGACAACTACCTTGACATCCAGCCAGCTATCGGGTAACGTATCCCCATGATTTGCGCATCGCACCAAGTTCCAAGTTTTGCCCGAGACAACGTCTTAGGTATCACTCTGTTACCGCATCTGACCGACAGGCAGATGATGGTACTGCGCGCTATCTACACGAATGTTCAAGCTCAAAAGAGCTACCCGACCCAGCGCGAAATCGCTGGCCAGCTGGGGTGCTCACAGGCCGCTGCGCTTGGGCACATCAATGCCTTGGTGAAGAAGGGTTATTTGACCAAAAACATCGGCGAACATGGTCGAAATATGCGTCTAACTGTGTTGGCTATGGAAAAACTTAGAGGAGAGCCTCAGTTTGAACTAAGTTGATTCAGAGTCAAATAACCAAAAAGCCCGCTGGGGGCAGCGGGCTTCTGGTTGACATCATCTAGGCCATTCGGTTACGCACTAGGCTGTGGATTGTTGTTTTTATCGATGCTTTTTAAGCGATTCTATAAAAATCAACAACTTACGCGAATGTGGGTACCTGGATGCGTTTGATACTCTTCTTGGCGGTTGAGTACTAGCATGATGTCACAACTACTTAAGTTTGTCAATGTTGTGGCAGGACTAGTCATGAATAATGGTATACCAGTTGAGCCTGAGGGGCTCAAACTTCGGGGCATAGATGAGGGTGTAACTACCTCAGCTACAAGGCTGACGCAGGTCACCTATGCGGACATGGTTGCAGCCTTCATGCAGCATGAAGCCCCTGCTGTGTCCATCCAACAAGAGAACAACCGCTTATCCGCTCTTTCGCGGTTTCAAGAGTTCCTGGGCAGGGGAAAGGACAGCCCTGTCGGGCCCGAGTTCGGCATCGACTTCCCTAAATTTCTTGCTGATTTTTTGGCAGAGGGCCAACTCCTAAATAAGTCGGCTGGAACTCTGGCTAATCACAAGACTTTGCTAAAGCAGTGGAAATTGACTTGGGACCGATTCATTGAGGCGAATCGACCATTTACACGTCTTTGCGATGCACTTGAGCATTATTGCACACTAGCTAAATCTGCAAATCCAAAGCTGTCGAAACCGAGCTTGGCGCTAGCTGCTGGTTTGCACAAAAATTATATCACTACCGCTATAAAAGCTCAGCGTGTTAAAGCTCATCGAGTCGCCAATGTGACTGTTGGCTTAGGTAAGCTTGAAGTGCTGTTAGGTGCGCCTCCTAATTCCTTAACTATTTTTGCGCAAAAAGATTTCAAACTGCCAAGCGGGAGCTCAAGCCTCTATCCCTCGGAATACGCCCAAAAACTTTTACGCTTGAGCCAGACACCGTATGCGCTTGTTGAGTTACCGGCTCAACTAAAATCTGAATTCTCCGAACTCGTGAAGTTCAAGACAGCTTTAGTAACCGCTCCTCTCAAACGAAATGAAGCTTGGCGGTTACGCCCCAAGAAAGATTACGCTGACTATAAGTCCCGCTTTGAGATAGTCAGCCCTGATGGGAAAAACTATGCCCCGACGGCAGGCAAGGCTTTTGGCTTTGTCTCTAGTTTCTTTGGCGCGCTTAAATCTAACGGATACGACCCTGAGAATTTCAGTTTGGCGTATATGGCCGACATGAATCTAATGGGAGAGTACCTCGAATTCATGCGTGAACGAGGTGGGAGCATTACCAATACAGTTATTGATTGCATGATGTTTACGCAATCACTAATTTTTGAAAAGTTTGGATTTCTTCGCCAGCAACCCAAGTTTGGGTCGAGATTGTTGACTCCTGTACCGCAGGAGGACTGGGACGTCTGGTGTGAGGCTCAACGCGTCCAAAGCATTGAGACAGTTAAAGAACTCCGTAAAAACAGGCAAGTAAAGAAAGGCCGAGTTACTGATGACAACATTAAAGATATCTTAGACCGAAATCAGCCTATTACCGCTTTGTTTGAGCTCCGGGATAACATGGCGGAATTCTTGAATCGTAACTCTGGTTTAATAAGTTTCAGAGATAGACTTAGCCTAGAACGCGATTTGCTCCTGGTGCGGATGATTATTGTGCAACCACTGCGCATACAAATGTTCCGAATCATGACGTATCTTCCCAACAATAAGGGAAACCTATATCGCAGAGCTACAGGTGTATGGGCTATTAGGTTTAAGCCCGAAGATTTCAAGAATGAAAATGGCGCGGCCAAGATTATTTATGATGTGCCATTTAATGCTAGCTTTAATAAATTGTTTGAGCGGTATTTCTCAGAAATAAGACCCGAATTTGGTGATGATAGGCCTCTAGTATTTGTTTCCTTTAATCGCTCTGATTCGCCCATTGACCGAAATACAAGCAACTTAAGTGCAGCCTTTCGTCGGCGTACTCGTCAATTTCTTCCTGCCTGCCCTGCAGGTTTTGGCCCTCACGCAGTCCGGCACATTGTCGCAACCGATTACATCAAGAATCATCCAAGTGGATTTGAAGTTGCGGCTGCCGTGCTACATGACACGATACAAACCGTCTTGAAGCACTACGCCCACCTGAAATCTGCGGATAAACACAAGGTTTACCAAAAGTACCTGGAGTCTACTGAGCTCGCTTGGAGCAACGGCTCATGAGCGCCCGGCATTCCATTGATATCCCAGTTATCGCGGAATTTCTTGCGCAGAAAGCAGATAGTGTCGCTAGCTACTTATTTCCCAATGGAACCAAGGAGGGCCATTATTGGGTCATTGGTGATATTGACGGTAATCCAGGAAAGTCCCTGAAGATAAAAATCTCAGGTGACAAAGTAGGGCGGTGGCGTGATTACTCCGACCCTGTCCTTGGTGGGGACTTGGTGGAATTGTGGGCACTAAATCGTGGCCAGAAAAAACGCGATGCGCTGCGAGAAATCAAAAGCTACTTAGGTCTTCAGCTAGGTAGCGCTGTACCTACGCCTAAACCTACCCCACCAGTTGTGGCAGAAGCACCTGTTGAGCCGACTACCAAGCCTGTGAGGCGTATCAATCGGGATTATCACCAACAGCTGCGCACCAACCTGGCCAAGAACCCGGCAGCCTTAGAGTACCTGGCTGGCGAGAAGAGGGGCCTGACTAAAGCAACCCTAGACCACTTTGGGCTGGGCTTGTCGAGCGATTACATCCGTTCAGATGGCACCGTGACCTCAGCGGCTATTGTTGCTCCAATGCGCTCTCCCACCAGTGGGTTGTTTCTCAACAAGTCAGCTTACATTACCATTCCCGGGGTAACTCAGAATCCAACAGCGCCCAATGGCTGGATGAAAGGTGCACCACAATGCTACTTTGCCGACATTATTTCTAAGCAGCGTATCCTTTTTGTTTGCGAGGGCCTAAAAGACGTTTGGCGCCATTGGCAAGGTTTAGCGCAGGCTAATCTTGACAAGGACATTTTGCTTATCAGCTCAACCCACGGTAGTGCTATTCCTGCGGAATGGGAGGATGCTGATTTCTGGGCTAAGTGGAGTGCAGTTTATCTGGCTCAAGACAATGATGAGGCTGGGGATAAGATTGCCGAGCGCGTCCTTGAATTCGTAGGCCGTGAAGCTCGCCGCATCCGGGTTCCTGCGGAATTAGGCAAAGATTGGACTGATTTCTGGCAAAACGGCGGGACTATCGAGTATTTCAAGGAGTTGCTGGATGAGGCACCTGTCGCATCCGTCGCCATTTCCGTTGTCGAGCCCAAGCATAGTGTCCTAGATGGTCCACCTCGCATTGGTCGTTTCTCCCATAGGCCCGTTGATATCAATGGTGCCTACGTCAACGGTCATCTCTACTACCCAACAGAGACCCACGTCATTCGTCGCGATGAAGAAACCGGCATGATGGTGGAGCGGGTCGAAACCATGGTAGTGCGCTCTGACCGAACCACGCACACCGCCTTTTATGCGCCAGCCCCACCCGGAACTCCGCTGCACAAGCGAATCCTGAAGCTCTCGGACGGCACAGTAATCGTGAAGGAGCCTCGAGCTTCCACGCACCACACGTGGGACTTTGAGGCTATCCTAGCGTACCTGAATGGAAAGAACCGACCTAGGTCACTTGCGGTGCTCGTGCGCGAGGCCCAAGCTATCCTGAAGCAGGCGGTGTGGCTTCCGTACGAGGAAGACTATGTCACGCTGGCCATGACAGTACCTGTGACCTACCTTCAGTCTGTCTTTGAAGCAGTGCCTTTGTTGTTACTCAATGGCGAGGCAGGCAGTGGCAAGTCGCAGACTGGTGCGACTATGGCCAGGCTGTGCGCCAACGGCATGGTGGTGGGCCAAGGCACGGCTGCGTCCACTGCACGCTTGATTGATGAAACCCGTGGTTTTGTGGTTTTAGACGATGTGGAGTCTATTGCATCCAAAGCTGGTAAAGATGCCCAAATCAATGAATTGGTTCAAGCATTAAAGGTCTCTTATAACAAGAGCACTGCCGTTAAATATTGGACGGATATCAAGACCATGAAAGTGGAGCCGCTCAATTTTTACGGGGTGAAGTTGCTCAGTAACACACTTGGCGCTGATTCCATTCTTGAAACTCGGATGCTTAGAATTCAGACGCGCAAGATGCCCCCGGATATGGCTTCCAATGTTAGGGATTTCAGTCCTGAAGACCTTATTGCCCTTAGAAATCTACGCAATGAGTTCCACACTTGGGCGTTTGAGGCTGTGGGGGATGTGGCTAAGTGCTATAGAGAGGTTTACGATAAGAAAACCGACCGGCAGGATGAAATTGCTGCTCCGTTGCGCACGATTGCACGCTTGGTTAATGACCCAGAGTTAACTGCTATGTTGGAGGCTTTTCTGGCTCGCCAGCATTTAAACCAATCTGCTGCTTATCAAGATGACCCCGTTGCAACGCTCAAGGAAGCTGTCCGAAATCTCATTCGACAAGGATTTGATACGGTCACTGTGACGCATATACGCTTAGAGATGCGTGCACTCCTTGACGCTAATTATGGCATGTCGCATACCACTGAGATTCCTGAGTGGGACCGCCCCGAATGGCTGGGTCGTCAGCTTCGGTCTAATGATTTGATTGTTGAATCAGATATTGGACGCAAGCGTGTTTACGGAAAAAACTTGAGGTTGGTGCAGTTTTCGGATTGGATACTGAAATCGACTGCTTTGGTTCAGGACAGCGAGGGCAATGCAATCACCTTGAGGCCCACTAAGAAGCCAGAAGATTTTTGCCAAGGTTGCCAGAGTTGTCCATACCGAATGGCTGGATGCGAATTACAGGAGCTGCGCACTCGAGACGAATCATCTCGCGGGGCTATAAAACATTGAGCAGTCGATACTTCATTGGCTTTGTCCGATTGAGGTATCACTAAAGGTAATAAATAAGGATTTTTATGGCAGCAAAGATAATTTCCATAGGGAACCAGAAGGGCGGCGTGGGGAAGTCCACAGTGACGATGCAACTGGCTGGCGCACTTTCTCGGTGTGGCTTCAAAGTGCTTGTGGTTGATGCTGACGAGCAAGCAACCGTGACCAAGTGGTCCGCAATGAGCGAAGAAACCCCGTTTCCAGCCAGTGTTGTCGGCCTCGCAGCGGCAGAGGCCAAGTTGCATCGTGAGATTCAAAAGTTCGTTGACCTGTACGATTTCATCATTGTTGATTGTCCGCCCTCCGTTTCAGCACCAACACCGCAGTCTGCATTCCTGGTCTCGGACTTGGTGCTCATCCCCACTCGCCCGAGCCTGGCGGATATCTGGGCAGTTCAGGAAACCATCAAGCTTATCGAGCGCGCCAGGGCCGTCAACGATGGCGTCCGTACAGCTATTTTGCTTAATGCCAAGCAACCAAATACGCAAATGGGCCGAGATGCTGCGGATGTCCTCGCAGGTTTTGAAGCCCCCTTGTTGAAGACGGCGTTCCATTTGCGACAAGCCTACCCGCAGAGCGTGGCTCTCGGAGGTACGGTCTATGACGTGCTTGGCGCTAAACAAGCTCAGCAGGAAGTTGACTCCCTAACCAACGAAATCCTGGGATTGTTGGATATACGTTAGTATCTTTGTACGGTAGTATCGTAATATCGTATGTGCTTTGGTTTAACTTGGTCAACCTGTGGAAGGAGTAGCGCAAATGGCATTTATGAACCACGCTCGGCTATCCAGTATCGAAATACTTAGCGACTTCAGTATGCGGCTGTTTTTTGTTGGCGGAGAGGTCTGTACCGTGGACCTCAAGCCGTTGTTTGAGGAGTCTCTGGGCTTTGTTGCACAAAGCCATAACGGGACGGAATTCCCCTGACCCCAGACGGAGTTATGCCACGGCCACCGTGTCCGGGGTGCCCAGTTGCGTGAAGCAGTTGAGCAACGCCACGCGCACCTGCAACTCCGCCACCTGACGCTCGAACGTGCGTGCCATCACGCGCTCGCCCAAGCGCTTGAAGCAGTGCATCTTGGTCTCCACCAGACTGCGCCGGTGGTAGCCGCTCCAGCGTTTCCAGATTTTGCGCCCCAGTCGC
>NZ_NWBQ01000014.1 GCF_002837135.1 Macromonas bipunctata
AGCCCAGCCTGCGGTCCACTTCGGCCAGCAGCATCACCCCGGCATCGCTGGTCATGCTGCCGCCATCGAAGCGGCCCTCGATCTTGCGGCGGCCCAGTCGGCCAAAATCAATCACGCCAACCTCATCGGCAGTTGTTTGCGGTGTACAGTTTGGTTTCGGCATTGCCCGTCCTCTCATCCAGATTCGATACCTCGATGTTCGGGCATTTCAAGGGCAATGTCGTCCTCATTTCTACGGGATACGGTGAAATATCCGGGCTAGAGCATGAACTACCCCGCCCGGTTTGAACCCGACGTGAACGGCGGTTACAGCGTCACATTCCGCGACATCCCCGAAGCCATCACGCAAGGCGATACCTTGGAAGAAGCCCGCCGCGAAGCCGTGGCCGCCCTCGTCACGGCAATGGACTTCTACTTTGAGGACAACCGCAGCGTGCCCACCCCCAGCGCCGCGCAACCCGGCGAAGAACTGGTGGCCATGCCCGTGTCGGTGGCCACCAAAGTCACGCTGCTCAACCTGATGTTGGAACAGCACAAACGCCCGGTGGACTTGGCCCGTGCCATGCACGTCAAACCGCAGGAAGTCACCCGCATCATGAACCTGCACCACGCCACCAAGATCGACACCTTGGCCAGCGCCTTTGCCGCGCTGGGCAGGCGCTTGCAAGTGCAAGTGGTTGCCACCTGACCCAGAGGCGGTTTTTTGCCAGTTCACCAGAAAGAAAATTGCGTTACAACTGGCGGCTGCGGGCCAGCGGCGGGTTGTTGGCAAAGTAGCGTTTGATGCCACGCAGCAGCGCGTCGGCCAGTTCTTCCTGGTAGGCGGGGTCGTTCAGGCGTTTTTCCTCCTCGGGGTTGCTGATGAAAGCGGTCTCGACCAGCACGCTGGGGATGTCGGGCGCCTTGAGCACCGCAAACCCGGCCTGCTCCACGCGCGGCTTGTGCAGCTTGCCCACGCGCCCCATCTCGCCCAGCATGGCGTGGCCCAGTTTCAGGCTGTCGTTGATTTGCGCCGTGGTGCTCATGTCGAACAGGATGTGCTGCAGCGCGGCGTCGGTCTCGCGCTGGCGTGCCCGGTTCACGCCGCCCACCAGGTCGGCCGCGTTCTCGCGCTTGGCCATCCATTGCGCGGTGACGCTGCTGGCGGCGCCGGGGCTGAGGGCGTACACGCTCATGCCTTGCGGTTCGGGCGAGTTGAAGGCGTCGGCGTGCAGGCTCACGAACAGGTCGGCCTGCACGCGCCGCGCTTTTTCCACCCGCGTGGGCAGCGGCACAAAGAAGTCGGCATCGCGCGTCATGTACACCTGTACCGGGTTGCCGTTGATCCTGAGCTTGCTCAGGCGCTGGCGCAGGCGCTGGGCAATCTGCAGCACCACGTGCTTTTCCTGTGTGCCACCGGGGCCGATGGCGCCGGGATCCTCGCCGCCGTGGCCGGGGTCGAGCGCCACCACGATCAGCCGGTCGGTCTGGCGCGCCGTGGGCCGGGTTTTGCTGGGCGTCGCCGCGCGGCTGGGGGGCGGTGGCGCGGGCCGCTGGGATGGCACGGGTGGCAGGCTGGCCGGTGTGATGCCGCTGGCCGCTGGCGTGCCGCCAGGGGGGTGGCGCGGCAGTTCTGGTACCGGGGGCAGTTGCCCCACCGCCGTGACCGCCTGCATGGGCGACAGCACCGCCACACTGGTGGTGGCCGCACGCGCGCTGGCCACGGCCCGGGCCGGGGCACTGCGGTCTGAGGCCTGCTGGCGTATCAGGTCGCCCAGCGGGTCGGAGGCGGGCAGCATGGGGCTGTTGGGCCCGGCGGCCAGCACGTTCTCGACGTTCTGCAGCCGCTGCACGATCAGCTCCTGCAGCGGGTCGGGCGTGGGCGCGGCGTGCAGATCCAGCACCAGGCGGTGCTGGTAGCGTGCCACCGGCGGCAGCTGGAAGATCTGCGGGTCGGTGTGCTGCTTGAGCTCCACCAGCAGCCGCACGCTGCTGTCGGGGTTCTGGGCCACGCGCAGTCGGGCCACGTTGGGGTCGCTGGCCTGCAGCTGCGCCGTGAGCGTGCGCAGGCTGGGCATGGTGTCCAGGCCTTCGATGTCCAGGGCCAGCCGGGGCGGGTCGCTGGTGAAGAAGGCGCGCGAGCGCAATGCACGGTCGGACTCAATGGTGACCCGGGTGTAGTCTTTGGACGGCCAGATGCGCACCCCCGTGATACGGGCGGCGTAAGCCAGCCGTTGTGGCCCCAGCCACAACGAGAACGCACCCGCAGGTGCTACCGATGTCAACCACTGCCGCCGGCTCAAGCCGGCGGGCGTCATGGCAGTGCGGCCTGCAACAGTTGTTGGCCGGTGGCGGTCTGGGCGCTGAGGGTGATTTGGCGTTGTTCGTTGTTCATGACCGTGAGCGTGAGGTTGATATCAGGGGTGGGCAAAACCCCTTGCGCCTGCTCGGGCCATTCAACGAGTTTCAGGCCCGGGTCTGCAAAGAGTTCCCGCAAGCCTGCATCCTCCCACTCACGTGGATCGTTGAAGCGGTAAAAATCAAGGTGAAAAATGGCCAATCCTTGCGACCATTGCGCGCTGGGCGGCGCTTGGTGCGGCTCCACCACCGCGTAGCTGGGGCTTTTGATGCGTCCGGTGACCCCCAACGCCCGCAGCAGGTGGCGCACAAATGTGGTCTTGCCCGCGCCCACGTCGCCTTGCAGCGTGATGGTGGCGTGCCCCAATGCCGGGCTGCGCGCCAGCCGCTGCGCCAGGGCCTGGGTGTCGGCCTCGGTGTGGGCGGTTTCTACAATGTGGTGCAAATGTTCGATGCTGTTCACTTTGTTTCGCAACTTCAAGCGTGGGGCCGTGCCCTGGGGTTTGCCCAGATCGGCGTGGCGGGGGTGGATTTGTCCAGCGCCGAGCCGGGCCTGCTGGCCTGGCTGGCCGAGGGCCGCCACGGCGACATGCACTACATGGCCAGCCATGGGCTCAAGCGCGCGCGTCCGGCGGAGCTGGTGCCGGGCACGCTCAGCGTCATCACGGCGCGCATGGATTATCTGCCAGCCGCCACCCCGGCGGACTGGCAGGCCGTTGAATGGCAACGCCTGCAACGCCCGCACGAGGCGGCGGTGTCGCTCTACGCCCGGGGACGGGACTACCACAAGGTGCTGCGCCAGCGCCTGCAAAAACTGGCCGACCAGATGGCCAGCGCGCTGGGGCCGTTCGGGTACCGCGTCTTTACCGACTCGGCCCCGGTGCTGGAAGCCGAACTGGCCAGCCGCAGCGGCCAGGGCTGGCGTGGCAAGCACACGCTGGTGCTCAACCGCGAGGGCGGCTCCATGTTCTTTTTGGGCGAAATTCTGGTGGACGTGGCTTTGCCCGCCACGCCCGCCACCAGTGGGCATTGTGGCCAGTGCCAAGCTTGCATCAGCGCCTGCCCGACCGGGGCCATCACCGCGCCTTACCAACTGGACGCGCGGCGCTGCATCTCGTACCTGACGATCGAGCACGCCGGGCCCATCCCCGAGGCCATGCGCCCGCTGCTGGGCAACCGCATCTACGGTTGCGACGACTGCCAGCTCATCTGCCCATGGAACAAATTTGCCCAGCGCAGCACCTTGCCCGACTTTGAAGCCCGTCCCGTCTGGCAGCGTCCCACGCTGGTGCAACTGTTGGCGTGGAGCGAGGACGAATTTTTGCGCCACACCGAAGGCAGCCCGATCCGGCGCATTGGCCACGAACGCTGGCTGCGCAACCTGGCGGTGGCGTTGGGCAACGCCTTGCGCCAGCCGTCGGCCACGGCCACCGAGCGCCAGCACTGGCAAGCCGCGTTGCAGGCGCGCGCCGAGCACCCCAGCGCGCTGGTGCGCGAGCACGTGCGCTGGGCCTTGCAAAGCGCCGATGCCGTCCCCACGTGAGGCCGTTGCGTCCGCCTGAAAAAAACCGCGTCAAAGCTGCAATCCTGCGAGCGGACGGCCCAAAAACCGTGACAAAATAGCGTCTTTTCGCGTTTCCGGCCCCTTATTGGCCCCTTATTGATTGTTATGAAAACCAAATTTCACCTTACCAAGCGCACCAATTCCCGCTTTTCGTCCGCTTCCGCCGCTGTCGGGGGCCCTGCCTCGCAGGCCATGGCGCTGGTGGATGAACGCTTTCTGGGCTGGCTCGCCACCCAGCACAGCACCCAGAACCCGCTGGCGCTGCAGCGCACCGCACTGGCCCCGGTGATGGCCCACTTGCTGCGCGCGGCGGGCTTTGAGCTGCCGCTGCAGCGCACCTACCTCTTCAGCGACACCGCCCCGACCCAGCTGCTCGACGACATGGTGCTGCGCACCGTGCCCCAGCACAGCGCCGACGGCGGCCTGGGCCTGGTGCGTGCCATGGGCCTGGAGCTGACACAGCTGGCGCAGCGCGGCGCCTGTGGCGTGGTGCTGCTGGTGAGCGACGACGAGCGCCTGATCCCCTACATCGACGAAGCGCAGTGGCGTGGCCTGAAGGTGGTGCTGGTCAGCGACGAGAACTCGCTGGACGTGCCCAAGCTGATGGGCGAAGACCCGAGCTGGGCGCGCCTGCTGCTGCAGGCCGACCGCCGCGTCGCCATCAACGACGTGGCCTGGACGGCCCTGACCGTGCCCGGTGCGGCGCTGCCGGTGGTGCGTCAGACGCCGTCCTCGTCCTACACCTTGCGCGACCGCGACCGCGACCACGAGCCGCAGCACAACCACCACCATCACCAGCGCGACGAGGAGTCGGCGTTTGACGGCGCATCCCCGCGCTACGCCAGCGCCCCGGCCAACCCCGACGAGGTGCCCGGCGACGAATGGCGCGCCCAAGTGCAACGCGCCATCCACGACTGGTGGGCCGACGAGACCCCGCACGCGCGCCTGGACTTGTACGAGGAAATGCAGCGCAGCCAGGGCGTGCCGCCCGAAACCGACCGCCACCTGCTGCTGCGTGTGCGCCGCGAGCTGCTGCGCACCCTGACGTTCCAGGAAAAGAAAGTGATGCGCGAGATGATCCGTGCCGTGGTGCTGGCGCAGCCGCCGGTGCTGGACGACGCGCCGCCGCGCCACCCGGCCCCCGAGCTGGCCACCCACGCCGCCGATACCGGCCCAGCCCACGGCACCGACCCCGCCGCCGAGGCCGCGCTGTCGCTGCCCGCAGCCGCCTAAACGCCCACGCCACCGCATGGAGGCCACCGGAGCCCGTCCGTGACCGCTGCCCCGCCCGTGGCGCCCATGCTGCGGCGCGATCTGGCGGCCTGGTGGGCCTCGCCACCCGGGCGCTACCTGTTGCAATGGGAGCAACAGCGCTTTGACGCGGCGGTGGCCAACCTGTTTGGCTACCACGCGCTGCAGCTGGGCCTGCCAGAGCTGGATGCGCTGGCCACCAACCGCATGCCGCACCGCTGGCTGGCGCTGCCCGAGCCCCTGGCCGCCCAGCCCGCACCCGATACCGCCCCACTGCCCGCTGCACTTGCCGCCTCCGCTGGGTTCGAGCGCCCCGTTGCCCTCATCACCCACGCGGCGGCGCTGCCGTTTGCGGCCCAGAGCCTGGACCTGGTGCTGCTGCCGCACACGCTCGAACTCAGCGCCGACCCGCACGCCGTGCTGCGCGAAGTGGAGCGCGTGCTGGTGCCCGAAGGCCGCGTGGTGATTGCCGGGCTCAATCCGGCCAGCCTGTGGGGCCTGCGCCAGTGCGCGGGCCAGTGGGCCGAACGCTGGGGCCTGACGCCACCCGCATCCGACCACCTGTTTGTGCCCGAGACCGGCGACTGGATTGCGCCGTGGCGCCTGCGCGACTGGCTGCGGCTGCTGGGCCTGGAGATCGAATCGACCCAGACCGGCGCCTACCGCTGGCCCGCCCACACGGCCCACTGGCTGGAGCGTGGCGCCTGGCTCGACCAGTGCGGGCCGCGCCTGTGGCGCGTGCTGGGCGCGGCGTACTTTGTGGTGGCCGTCAAGCGCGTGCGCGGCATGCACCTGCTGGGGCCGGCCTGGAAGCCACGCCGCGCGCTGGGGCCGCTGCCGGTGGCGGTGGCGCGCCACACCTCGCCCCGCACGCCTGAAGCCTCCCAGAAAACACCTTCCGAATAAACCGTTTCCTCCATGAACCACGTCACCATCTACACCGACGGCGCCTGCAAGGGCAACCCTGGCCCTGGCGGCTGGGGCGTGTGGCTCAAGTCGGGCCCCGCCGAAAAAGAACTCTGTGGCGGCGAGCCCCACACCACCAACAACCGCATGGAGCTGCTGGCCGTGATCGAGGCCCTGACCGCGCTCAAGCGCCCCTGCCACGTCAACCTGCACCTGGACAGCCAGTACGTGCGCAAGGGCATCACCGAATGGTTGAAAGGCTGGAAAGCCAAGGGCTGGAAAACCGCCAGCAACCAGCCGGTCAAAAACGTGGACTTGTGGCAGCGCCTCGATGAGCTGGTGCAGCACGGCGGCCACGACATCCGCTGGCACTGGGTCAAGGGCCACGCGGGCGATCCGGGCAACGAACGCGCCGACGCACTCGCCAACCGGGGCGTGCCGCAACGCGCGGGCGTGCAAAGCACAACGGTATAGGACATTGATGCAACGATCCACCCTGTTCAAAGGCGCTGGCGTGGTGGCGGCGCTGGCACTGGCGACCGTCCTGGCGTGGTGGCTGCAACGCGGCCCCGCCACCGGCACACCCACGGCCCAGCCCGGCGCTGCCGCTTCATCCCCGGCGGCACCTGCCGCATCGGGCCGTCCCCCTTCTGGGCCGCCCAGCGTGGAAGTGGTGCGCGTGCAACCCACCCGCTTGGTGGAAGAAGCCACCGCTGTGGGCACGTTGCGCTCGCGCCAAAGCGTGATGCTGCGCCCCGAAGTGGGGGGGCGTGTGGTGCAAATCGCGTTTGCCGATGGTGCCACGGTGCGCTGGGGCCAGTTGCTGCTGCGCTTGGACGACACCCTGCAACAGGCCGAACTGAGCCAGACGCAGGCCCAGTTGTTGGTGGCGCGTGCCAACCACCAGCGCAACCAGGAGCTGGTGGCGCAAAACTTCATTGCCCGCCGCGTGCTGGACGAAAGCCAGGCCGCCTTGCAGGTAGCCCAAGCGCAAGTGCAATTGGCCCAAGCGCGGCTGGCGCGCATGCAAGTGGTGGCCCCGTTCGATGGTGTGGTTGGCATCCGCCGTGTGCATCCGGGCGATTACGTCAAGGACGGTGCCGACCTGGTGCAACTCGAAGACACCTCCGCGTTCTGGGTCGATTTTCGGCTGCCGGAACGCCACCAGGCCCGCGTGGCCATCGGGCAGCCCGTGCAACTGACGCTGGACGCCCTGCCGGGCGTGTCCCTCAGCGCCAAGGTGCAGGCGCTCGATCCGCTGCTGGAGGCCGATGGCCGCGCCCTGCGCGTGCAGGCGGTGTTGCCCGCTGCCAAAGGCGTGGCACTCAAACCCGGCTTGTTTGCCCGTGTGACGTTGGTGTTGTCCACCGACGACGCGGCGCTGATGGTGCCTGAAGCCGCCATCGTGCCACAAGGCAGCCGCCAAACGCTGTTCACCGTGGCGGATGGCGTGGCCCGCCGGGTGGAAGTCCAGTTGGGCCTGCGCCGCAACGGCCACGTGCAGGTGTTGAGCGGCTTGCCCGCCGCCGGGGCGGCGGTGGTGGTGGCTGGGCAGCAGCGCCTGCAAAGGGGTGGCCCAGACGGCATCCCGGTGCGGGTGGTGGATTTGGCAGCTCCTGAGGCCCGCTGATGCAGTTGCCCCAAACCGCCATCCGCCGCCCGGTGTTTGCCACCGTGCTCTCGCTGCTGATTCTGCTGGTGGGCTGGGTCTCGTTTCTGGGCCTGAGCGTGCGCGAATATCCCCGCATCGATGAGCCCAACGTCAGCGTCAGCACCCGGCTGGCGGGAGCGTCCAGCGAGGTGGTGGAGTCCCAGATCACCAAACCGCTGGAGGACTCGCTGGCGGGCATCGAGGGTGTGGACATCATCACCTCGGTCAGCCGCCAAGAGTCGAGCCAGATCACGGTGCGCTTCAAGCTGGAGCGCGACCCCGATGCCGCCGCCGCCGAGGTGCGCGACAAGGTCAGCCGTGTGCGCGGGCGCTTGCCGCAAAACATCGACGAGCCGGTGATTGCCAAGGTCGAAGCTGATGCTTTTCCGGTGGTGTGGCTGGCGCTGAGTTCCGATACCCACAGCCGCTTGCAGTTGTCCGATCTGGCCAACCGCATCGCCAAACCTGTGCTGCAAACCGCCACCGGCGTGGCCGATGTGCGTGTGTACGGCGAACGCAAGTTCTCGATGCGGCTGTGGCTGGACCCCGAGCGGCTGGCCGCCTACCGCCTGACGGTGCAGGACGTGGAAGACGCGCTGCGCCGCGCCAACCTGGAAGTGCCCGCCGGTCGTATTGAGAGCCAGCAGCGCGAGTTCAACGTCACCGCCGCCACCGACGTGCAACGTCCGGCAGAGTTTGAGGCCATCGCCATTCGCCACGTCAACGGCATCACCGTGCGCGTGGGCGACGTGGCGCGGGTCGAGGAAGCGGCGCAGGACGAGCGCAGCACGGTGCGCCTCAATGGGCGCGATACGGTGTCGCTGGGCGTGATCCGCCAAGCCACCGCCAACCCGTTGGAGTTGTCGGCCTCGGTGCGTGCGCTGCTGACCAAGGTGCAAGCCGATTTGCCACCGGGCATCCGCGTGGATATTGCCAACGACACCTCGGTGTTCATCGACCGCTCGATCCGCGCCGTGTACACCACCATTGCCGAGGCCGTGGTGCTGGTGGCGCTGGTGATTTTTGTGTTCCTGCGCACGCTGCGCGCGTCCATCATCCCGCTGGTGACGATTCCGGTCAGCCTGGTGGGTACCTTTGCGCTGATGGCGCTGTTTGGCTTCAGCATCAACACGCTGACACTGCTGGCGCTGGTGCTGGCCATCGGGCTGGTGGTGGACGATGCCATCGTCGTGCTCGAGAACATCTACCGCCACATCGAGGACGGTATGACCCCGTTCGAGGCCGCCTTGCGTGGGGCCAAGGAAATCGGCTTTGCCGTGGTGGCCATGACGTTGACGCTGGCCGCCGTGTACGCACCGCTGGCCTTCACGCCGGGGCGCACCGGGCGCTTGTTTGCCGAATTTGCGCTGGCGCTGGCCGGGGCGGTGCTGGTGTCGGGTTTTGTGGCACTGACCTTGTCGCCCATGATGTGCTCGCGCCTGCTCAAGCACCAGGCGCAGTCCAGCCGGTTTGACCAAGGCATGGAGCGCGTGCTCAACGCCATCACCGCCGCCTATGGCCGTGCCTTGGCGCTGGCGTTGCGCCACCGCTGGCTGGTGGCACTGGTGATGCTGGGCAGCGCGGCGGGCAGCGTGTGGCTGTTCCAGCACACCAAGCAGGAGTTGGCCCCCATCGAAGACCGGGGCACCATTCTGGCCGTCCTCAACGGCCCCGACGGCGCCACGCTGGACTACACCCAGCGTTACGCGCAGGCCATCGAGCGCATCGGCCAGCCTTACCCCGAATTCGACCGCATCTTCAGCAACATCGGCAACCCCAGTGTGGCGCAGGGCACCGTCATCTTCCGCACCGTGCCGTGGGAGGAGCGCACCCGCACCACCCAGCAGATGGCGCGCGAGATGGCGCCCAAGATGGCCGCCTTGCCGGGCCTGACCGCTTTTCCCGTCACGCCGCCGTCGCTGGGGCAAAGCTCGCGCGAGCGGCCCATCAACTACGTCATCGTCACGTCCGACAGTTACGCCAACCTGGCCCAAGTGGTGCGCCAGTTTCAGGACAAGTTGGCCCAGCACCCCGGTTTTGTGCAGGTGGACACCGACTTGCGCCTGAACAAGCCCGAAGTGCGGCTCGAAGTCAACCGCGAACGCGCCGCCGACATGGGCGTGAGCGTGGATGCCATTGCCCGCACCGTGGAAACCATGCTGGGCGGGCGCAGCGTCACCCGCTACAAGCGCGAGGGCGAACAGTACGACGTGGTGCTGCAAACCCAAGCCGACCAGCGCAGCACGCCCGATGCGATTGAGCGCCTGTTTGTGCGGGGGCGCAATGACACCATGATCCCGCTGACCGCGTTGGTAAATTTGCGCGAAGTGGTGGTGCCGCGCGACCTGAACCATTTTGGCCAGCGCCGCAGCGCTGCCATCAGCGCCAATTTGGCCCCGGACTTCGCCTTGGGCGATGCGCTGGCGTTCATGGACGCGACCGCACGCGAAGTGTTGCCCCCCGGCTACACCACCGACCTCAACGGCCAAAGCCGCGAGTTCCGCCAGTCGTCGGGTTCGCTGGCGCTGGTGTTCGGGCTGGCGCTGCTGTTCATCTACCTGGTGCTGGCCGCACAGTTCGAGAGCTTCATCGACCCGCTGGTGATTTTGCTCAGTGTGCCGCTGTCCTTGCTGGGCGCGCTGTGGGCGCTCAAACTCAGCGGGGGCACGCTCAACGTGTTCAGCCAGATTGGCCTCATCACGCTGGTGGGGCTGATCACCAAACACGGCATCTTGATTGTGGAATTTGCCAACCAGCTGCGTGAGCAAGGGGCCAACGTGCGCGATGCGGTGCAACAAGCCGCCGAACTGCGCCTGCGCCCCATCTTGATGACCACCGGCGCGATGGTGCTGGGCGCCATGCCGCTGGCGCTGGCCACCGGCGCGGGGGCCGAGAGCCGCCAGCAAATTGGCTGGGTGATTGTGGGCGGCATGAGCGTGGGCACGCTGCTGACCATTTTTGTGGTGCCAGCGGTTTACACCGTGCTGGCGCGCCGCCGCGCCCCGGTGGCGCCGCCAGCCCCGGCTGTGCCTGCAGGCTGAACCGGGCCCTGAACCATGGTGGCATGGTGTGGGGCTTCCTCAGCCCGAATCAGGCGCCAGCGTTGCCCGCTTGCAGCCAGCCGTCCACCGCCTGCAGCAGCTGTTGCGGCGCAAACGGCTTGGTGATATAGGCCTTGAAGTCGGCCCCGCGCCCGCGTTCCACCTCGTCGGGCATGGCGTGGGCGCTGATGGCAATCACGGGCGTGGACGCCAGCTCTGCGTGCTGGCGCAGCGCCTGCAGCAGCGCGTAGCCGTCCATGTCGGGCAGGTCGATGTCGAGGAACACCAGCCCGGGCCGCTCAGCGCACGCCTGCGCCAGCCCCTGCGTGGCGGTGCTGGCCAGCAGGCAGGCTATATCGCCGCGCGTGTGTAGCAGCCGCTCCAGCAGCTTGAGGCTGACCGGGTCGTCGTCGATGCACAGCACCTTGTGGCGTTGCTGCGCGGGGGCGCTGGCCAGCGGGTCGGGTGCGTGTGCCGTGGCCGTGGCGCTGGTGTCAGGATGGGGGCCATCACCGGGGTGGCTGGGGTGCTGGGCGGCGTCGCTGGCCAGGGGCGCGGCGGGCAGCAGGCACCAGAATTCGGTCTCACCGGGCTGGCTGGCAAAGCCTATGCTGCCGCCCATGCGCTCCACCAGCCCCTTGGTGATGGACAGGCCGATGCCGGTGCCCTCCACCTGCTTGTGCGCCACCTCGTCGCGCGTGAATGGCTGGAACAGCACCGGCTGCAGCGCGGGCGCAATGCCGGGGCCGTTGTCGCGCACGCTCAGGCGCACCCACTGCGCGTCCACCGCCTAGTACGACACCCACACCGCGCCGCCGGGGCGGTGGTACTTGATGGCGTTGGAGGTCAGGTTCATCAGCACCTGCTTCAGGCGCATCTCGTCGGCCTGGCAGGCCAGGGGCTGCGCGGTGTCGATGTGCAGCGTCACGTCCTTGCGGGCGGCCAGGCTGTGCAGCCAGTCGTGGCATTCCTCCACCAGCCCGGCCAGCTCCACGCGCTGCAGCACCAGCTCCAGCTTGCCCGATTCGATGCGGCTCAAGTCCAGCACCTCGTTGATCAGCGCCAGCAGGTGGCGCCCGGCGTTGATGATCTCCTGCACGCTGTCTTGCTGGCATTCGCCCAGCGTGTTGTCCACTTCCAGCATCTGCGCAAAGCCCAGCACCGCGTGCATGGGGGTGCGGATCTCGTGGCTCATGCTGGCCAGGAAGGCGCTCTTGGCCTGGTTGGCGGCCTCGGCCTCCTGCGTGGCCTGGCGCAGCTGGGCGGTGCGCTCGGCCACCACCTGTTCCAGCTCGGCCTGGTGCCGCTGCAGCGCCGCCGTGGCCGCGCGCAGGGCCGAGATGTCGAGCCCGATGCCCAGCAGCACCGGCTGCCGGTTCCACACAAAGCTGTAGCCGTTGAACAGGTGGGGCACGGGCTGGCCGTCGCGGTTGAGGATGTCGAGCTCGATGCTTTCTTGCCCGTGGGCAAACACCTCGGCCATGCCTTGTTCCAGCCGCGCCACGTCGGCGGGTGGCACCACGTCCTGCAACCGGGTCTGGGCCAGTTCGGTGCCGCTGCGGCCCAGCAGTTGCTCAAAGTGCCGGTTCCACATCACGCAGTGGCCCTGGCGGTCCAGCACGTGGAATGCGCCCGGTATGGCGTCGATCAGTTTGCTCTGGAACGTGAGCGACTGCTCCAGCTGCGCCTGCCAGTGCGCGGCGCTGTCCTGCTGGCGCCTGAAGGCGCTGGCCGTCGCGTACCCCATGGCCGCTGCCGCCAGTACCACCACCAGCAGCGCCGCCAACGTCAGCTCCAGGCTGGGCGGGGCCATGAAGGTGTGGCCCTGCCAGTGCAGCGCGTACATGCCCAGCACCCCCAGCACGCTGGTGGCGGCCAGCGCCAGCCCCACTTTCTTGCCCAGCAGCCAGCCCCCTGCCATGGTGGCAATGGGCAGCGCCATCCACAGCAGGTTGCGCAGCCCCGACGACACGTACGCCCCCAGCCACGCCACCCCAATCAGGCCCCAGCACAGCACGTGCGCGGCGGTGCAGGGCTGGTGCCGGTGCAGCAGCCATTGCATCCACAGCGCCTGGCCCACCAGCAGCACCGTGACCGACTGCAGCTGCGCCGGGGCGCCCGCCAGCGCGTGGATGGCAAACATGGCGCCGCCCAGCACCAGCAGCGTCAGCGCAAAGAAGCGCAGCAGCGCGGTGGCCTGGGGCTCGGTCAGCACCCCTTGGCGGCAGGCGCACAGTGCGTGGTGGTGGTTCATGCGGGGTCGGCCTCAAGTGGAGGGGTGGGGATTGGTACAAAACACAGCTCCACCGCAAAGCACTGGCGGATGGCATGGATCACGTCAATGCCGCTGATGTCGGGCAGGCCCAGATCGACCAGCGCCAGGTCGAGCCGGATGGTCGGGTCGGCCAGCACCGCCAGCGCGCGCTGGCCCGTGGCGCAGTTGAACACCTCGCCGCCGATGCCCAGGCGCGCAATCGCGTTGCCCACCTGCTGCTCGAACAGCGGGTTGTCCTCCACCACCAGAATGCGGCGCGGCAGCAGGGGGGGACGAAGCGTGGGGCGTGGTCGGGGTGGGCTGCAAGGCGTTCATGGCCTGCGCAATGTACTGCAAACCCGCGCAAAAAACACCCCATGAATATGCGGCCCGTCCCATGAACATGGGGTACAACCGGTGGCGGCGCCGGACAGTCTGGTGTCAGGCTGCTGTCTGTAAAATGACCAGCGGTTTTTTCCGTTTCCCTTTTTCATACTTAAGTCATCCATGTCCCTCAACAACGTCACCCCCGGCAGCAAGGCCCCTGAAGTGTTCAACGTCATCATCGAAATCTCGATGAACAGCGACCCGGTCAAATACGAGGTGGACAAAGAGTCCGGCGCCGTGTTCGTGGACCGCTTCATGGGCACCGCCATGCACTACCCCACCAACTACGGCTACGTGCCGCAGACCCTGTCGGGCGACGGCGACCCGGTGGACGTGCTGGTGCTGACGCCGTTCTCGCTGCCGCCGGGCGTGGTGGTGCCGTGCCGCGCGCTGGGCATCCTGAACATGGAAGACGAAGGCGGCGTGGACGGCAAGGTGCTGGCCGTGCCGACCGAAAAAATCCTGCCCACCTACTCGCACATCCAGTCGATGGACGACCTCAACCCGCTCGAACTCGAGCGCATTGCCCACTTCTTCGAGCGTTACAAAGACCTGGAAAAAGGCAAGTGGGTCAAGGTGCTGGGCTGGGGCGACAAGGCCGCCGCGCAAAAGGAAATCGTGGACGGCATCGCCAACGTCGCTGGCAAGGCCTGATGCGGTCTTGATGCCCGCCTGTGGCTCCGGGGCCGCTGCGGGCCCTGGCCTCAGCCTTCGCCCAGGCAGAGGTACTTGATGTCCAGGTACTCGGCGATGCCGTGCGACGAGCCCTCGCGCCCCAGCCCGGACTGCTTGACACCGCCAAACGGCGCCACCGCCGTCGAAATGATGCCGGTGTTGACGCCCACCATGCCCGCCTGCAACGCCCTGGCCACGCGCCAGACCCGGCCCAGGTTGCCCGCGTAGAAGTACGCCGCCAGCCCGAACTCGGTGGCGTTGGCCAGCGCAATCGCCTCGGCTTCCGTTTCAAAGTGGAACAGCGGTGCCACCGGGCCAAAGATCTCCTCCTGCGCCACCCGCATCGCAGGCGTGGCATCTGCCAGCACTGTAGGCTGGTAGAACGTGCCGCCCAGCGCGTGGCGCTGGCCGCCGGTCAGCACACGCGCCCCTTGCTGCACCGCATCCGCCACCAGGGCTTGCACCTTGTGCAGCGCGGGCGGGTCGATCAGCGGCCCCAGCTGCGCCCCGGCGTCGGTGCCGGGCCCCACTTGCAACTGCTGCACCGCCGCCGTCAGCTTGGCGGCAAAGGCGTCGTACACGCTGGATTGCACCAGCAGCCGGTTGGCGCAGACGCAGGTCTGCCCGCTGTTGCGGTACTTGGAGGCGATGGCGCCTTGCACCGCCGCGTCCAGGTCGGCGTCGTCAAACACGATGAACGGCGCGTTGCCGCCCAGCTCCAGCGACATTTTCTTCAGCGTCGGCGCGCATTGCGCGGCCAGCAGGCGGCCCACTTCGGTGGAGCCGGTAAAGCTCAACTTGCGCACCAGCGGGCTGGCCGTGAGCACGCCGCCCACCGTGGCCGCATCGCCCGTGACGACGCCCAGCACCCCGGCCGGCACGCCCGCGCGGTGCGCCAGCTCCGCCATCGCCAGCGCCGACAGCGGTGTCTGCTCGGCGGGCTTGACGACGATGGTGCAGCCCGCTGCCAGCGCCGGGGCCACCTTGCGCGTGATCATGGCTGCCGGAAAATTCCACGGCGTGATGGCCGCGCACACGCCCACCGGCTCGCGCGTCACCAGCAGGTGCTTGTCCGGCCACGGCGACGGAATCACCTCGCCGTACACGCGCCGCGCCTCCTCGGCAAACCACTCGATGTAGGACGCCGCGTAGGCGATCTCGCCCCGTGCCTCGGCCAGCGGCTTGCCCTGTTCGCTGGTCATGATGAGCGCCAGATCGTCCTGGTGCGCCAGCATCAGGTCGTGCCAACGGCGCAGGATGCGGGCGCGCTCGTCGGCGGTGCGGGCCTTCCAGGGTGCGAAGGCGCGTTGCGCGGCGTCAACCGCGTCTTGCGTCTGCGCGCGGCCCAGGCTGGGCACGGTGGCGATGAGTGCGCCGGTGGCGGGGTTGCGCACCTCCAGCGTGGCGCCGTCGCTGGCGTCCAGCCATTGGCCGTCGATGTAGCACTGCGATTTCAGCAGCGTCGGGTCTTGCAAGGGCAGGGTGGTCATGGCGGTTTTCAGGGTGTAGGTATGGTGTTGGCGGCGCCGGTCTTGAAATGGCTGGCCAGTTCGGTGGCTGCGCGCACCAGCAGGGCAGTATCGAGCCCGACCGCCACGAACAGCGCGCCCGCGTCCAGGTACTGCTGCGCCAGCGCCCGGTCGGTGGCCAGTATGCCCGCAGCCTTGCCCGCTGCGCGCACGGTGGCAATGCCGTCCAAAATAGCGCGCTGCACCTCGGGGTGGCTGGGCTGGCCCCGGTGGCCCATCGACGCCGACAAGTCCGACGGGCCAAAGAACACGCCGTCCACGCCGTCGGTAGCGGCAATGGTGGCCAGGTTGGCCAGCGCACGTGGCGTCTCGGCCTGCACCAGCAGGCACATTTCGCCGTCGGCGTGTTGCAGGTAATCGGTGATCTGGTTCCAGCGCGAGGCCCGCGCCAGCGCCGCGCCCACGCCCCTAATGCCGTGCGGCGGGTAGCGCATGGCGCGCACCATCTGCGTGGCCTGCTCTGGCGTGTCGATCATCGGTACCAGCAGCGTTTGCGCGCCCACGTCCAGGTACTGCTTGATGAGAGCCACCTCGCCCTGCACCGGGCGCACCACCGGCTGCACCGGGTAGGGCGCCACTGCGCGCAGTTGCTCCAGCACCGTGCGCACATCGTTGGGCGCATGTTCGCCGTCCAGCAGCAGCCAGTCGTAGCCACAACCGGCCAGGGCTTCGGCGGCGTTGGCATCGGCCAAGCCGACCCAGAGCCCGATCTGGCGCTGGCCCGCTTGCAGCGCGGCCTTGAAGGTGTTGCGGGGCATGGGCAGCATGGCGGGCGTTCTCCGGTGTGTGGGGTGGCGGGCAAGACCATAACCATACCGCAGCTGAGATAATCCGCCCCACACCCCGCCCCCAATTTAACAGTTGACCGCCCCATGAACTTCCAGCTTTGCGTTGCACAACTCAACTTTGTTGTTGGCGACTTGACCGGCAACGCCGACAAGATCGTCCAGGCGGCGCGGCAGGCGCACGCGCAAGGGGCGCAAGTGTTGCTCACGCCCGAGCTGGCGCTGTGCGGCTACGCGGCCGAAGACCTGCTGCTGCGCCCCGCGTTCCTGGACGCCTGCGACGCCGCCCTGCAAGCGGTAGCGCGCGAGACCGCCGACCTGCACGGTCTGCACATCGTGGTCGGCCACCCGCAACGCCTGGCCAGCGCCGTACCGCGCACGCGCAGCGTGGCCGCCAGTGGCTGCCACAACGCCGCCAGCGTCCTCAGCGGGGGCCAGATCACCCACACCTACGCCAAGCGCGAGCTGCCCAACTACCAGGTGTTCGACGAGCGCCGCTACTTCAGCCCTGGCGCCCAGCCCTGCGTGTTCAGCGTCACCAACGCCGCCGGCCAAAGCCTCAAAATCGGTTTGCTGATCTGTGAGGACGCCTGGTTCGACGCCCCCGCCGCCGAGGCCCGGGCCGCAGGCGCCGACGTGCTGGCCGTCATCAACGCCTCGCCGTTCCACGTGGGCAAGGGCGACGAGCGCGAGCAGGCCATGCGCCTGCGCGTGCTGGCCACCGGCTTGCCGCTGGTGTACGCGCACCTGGTGGGCGGGCAAGACGAGATCGTGTTCGAGGGCCGCAGCTTTGCGCTGGATCGCAACGGCGCCCTGGCCGCGCGCGCGCCCAGCTTTGCCGAGGACTTGCTCACCGTTACCCTCCAATCGCCGCAAGAGGCCGCCGCCAGCCCGTCGCATTTTGGCCTCACCGGCCCCATCGCCCCCGAGCACACCACCGAGGCCGACCTCTGGCACGCCTTGGTGCTGGGCGTGCGCGACTACGTGGGCAAGAACGGCTTTCCGGGCGCGCTGCTGGGCCTCTCGGGCGGCATCGACTCCGCCCTGGTGCTGGCCATCGCCGTCGATGCCCTGGGCGCCGACAGGGTGCGCGCCGTCATGATGCCCTCGCCCTACACCGCCGACATCTCCTGGCTCGACGCGCGCGACATGGCCGCCCGCCTGGGCGTGCGCTACGACGAAATCGCCATCGCGCCGCAGTTCGAGGCCTTCCTGGGCTCGCTCAATCCGCTGTTCGAGGGCCGCCCGCTCGACACCACCGAAGAAAACCTGCAGGCCCGCATCCGGGGCACCATGCTGATGGCGCTGTCCAACAAGTTCGGCAGCGTGGTGCTCACCACCGGCAACAAGAGCGAAATGGCCACCGGCTACTGCACCCTTTACGGCGACATGGCCGGTGGCTTTGCCGTCATCAAGGACGTGGTCAAAACGATGGTGTTCAAGCTGGCGTGGTGGCGCAACGCCAACGACCCCTACGGCACCGGCAGCAACCCCATCCCCGATCGCATCATCACCCGCCCGCCCAGCGCCGAGCTGCGCCCCGACCAGACCGACCAGGACAGCCTGCCACCCTACGAGGTGCTGGACGCCATCGTCGAGCGTTACATGGAACAAGACCAGTCGCCCGCCGAGATCGTGGCCGCGGGCTACCCGCAGGCCGCCGTGGCGCAGGTGGTGCGCCTGATCCGCATCAACGAATACAAGCGCCGCCAGGCCCCGCTGGGCGTGCGCGTGACGCACCGCAGCTTTGGCAAGGACTGGCGCTACCCCATCACCAGCCAATACCGCGCCTGAACCAGCACCAGGCGGCCACGGCGGGCACGTGTTACAGTTTTGCCTCAATTTGGATCCCCATTTTTACCCCGCTACTGGAGCCCCCCGCATGAAGCAAATCACCGCCGTCATCAAACCGTTCAAACTGGAAGAGGTGCGCGAAGCCTTGGCCGAACAGGGCGTGACCGGTTTGACGGTGACCGAAGTCAAGGGCTTTGGCCGCCAGAAGGGCCACACCGAGCTCTACCGCGGCGCCGAGTACGTGGTGGACTTCCTGCCCAAGGTGCGCCTGGAAGTGGTGGTCAAGACCGAGGACGTGGACCGCTGCATCGAGGCCATCATCCGCGCCGCGCGCACCGGCAAGATCGGTGACGGCAAGATCTTCGTCACGCCCGTGGAGCGCGTCATCCGCATCCGCACCGGCGAAGAGGACGACAACGCGGTCTGAGCCGCGCGCCCTTCAGCCCAGGCGCTGCCACAACGCCGTGCCCCATACCGCGCCGCACAGCAGCAAACTCAGCAGCACGGCGGCGCTGCCGGTGTCCTTGGCGCGCTTGGACAGCGCGTGCCACTCCGGCCCGATGCGGTCGATGGCGGCCTCGATGCCGGTGTTGAGCAACTCCACCACCAGCACCAGCACCACCGCGCCCGCCAGCAGCGCGGTCTCCACCCAGCTCTGGCCCAGCCACACCGCCAGCGGCAACAGCACCAGCGCCGCCAGCGTTTCCTGCCGGAACGCAGGCTCGTGCCAGCCCACGCGCAACCCCGCCAGCGAATAGCCCAGCGCGTGCCGCAGCCGTTGCAGCCCCCGGCGCTGCTTTTGGGCCTGCGGCGGTTCGTGCGCGGCGGTATCGGGGGAGGAAGGGGAGTGGCGTGTGGGCATGTTCGTGCAGCCAAGTGTTCAGGCGCGGGCCTTCTTGGCGTCTGCCGGGGGCGGTGTCTGCACCAGCTGCGTGCCGGCCCAGGCGTCGTGCCAGAACTGCCGCTGCGGGTGCAACCAGGCCAGCGCCGCCCACAGCGCCACCCAGCCACAGCACACCGCGCCCACCGCACCGGGCGTCAGCTGCCCCCAGGCGCTGATGGCCAGCGGCGGCAGAAACCAGACCCAGCTCAGCACATAGCGCCACACCGCGCGCGCCTGCGTCAGCGGCTGGCCCTGCACGTCCACCACCCGGATGTGCCAGGTCCGCATGGCCAGCGTCTGGCCCTTGGCCCAGCACCAGCCAAAGTAGATGCCCAGCACCAGGAACAGGAATGCCTGCTGCGCCCAGCGGTTGTCCAGCGCGTGCCGGGTCTGCGTCAGCGTGCTGAACAGGTAGCCCGCCACAAACACCACGCCAAACAGCAGCATGCCCTCGTACACCCAGCACGCCATGCGGCGGCGCAGGGTGGGCGTGGGCCAGTGGGCGGCGGCGGGTGGGGTGGGGGCGGCGGTGGAGGAGGAAGTGGTCACGTCGGGACGGCAGCGGTGGAAGGACGGAGGACGGCACGCAAGGCGCCACAGGAGCGCGGCGCGGCCCGCATTGTCGCACCGCCGGCCCGCCAGATATTTACACCCGCCTTTCAAGCCGACGGCGTGGCAATGTAATAATGGAGGATTACCAGCATCACAAACTCTCAGGCAAACGGGTCAATATCGCGCGAAACGGGTTTCGCCATGGCATTGGCCTCAAGTTCCAACACCGCCTCACGAGGGCGCGTCAAGGAGCACCCAAGGTTTTTCGTTAGAGAAATTCTCAAAAGGTTCATCATGGAAATCAACAAGACCGACGCTACCGGCGCCAGCACCGACGCCAACGCCCCCGAGCTCATGGGCTCCGAAATCCTGGTGCGCGCGCTGCAGGCCGAAGGCGTCAAGCACCTCTGGGGCTACCCCGGCGGCGCGGTGCTCTACATCTACGACGCGATCTACAAGCAAGACACCATCCAGCACGTGCTGGTGCGTCACGAGCAAGCCGCCGTCCACGCCGCCGACGGCTTTGCCCGCGCCACCGGCGAGGTGGGCGTGGCCCTGGTCACTTCTGGCCCCGGCCTGACCAACGCCGTCACCGGCATCGCCACCGCGTACAGCGACAGCATCCCGATGGTCATCATCTCGGGCCAGGTCGGCACCGCCGCCATTGGCTCCGACGCGTTCCAGGAATGCGACACCGTCGGCATCACGCGTCCCATCGTCAAGCACAACTTCCTGGTCAAGGACGTGCGCGACATGGCCGACATCATGAAGAAGGCCTTCCACATCGCGCGCACCGGCCGCCCCGGCCCGGTCGTGGTGGACGTGCCCAAGGACGTCTCGTTCAACCGCACCGCCTACCACGGCTACCCCGAGTCGGTGTCCATGCGCAGTTACAACCCGGTGCGCAAGGGCCACGGCGGCCAGATCCGCAAGGCGCTGCAACTGCTGCTCAATGCCAAGCGCCCCTACATCTACACCGGCGGCGGTGTGCTGCTGGGCAACGCGGTGCCCGAGCTGCGTACCCTGGTCGATCTGCTGGGCTACCCAGTCACCAACACCCTGATGGGTCTGGGCGCCTACCCCGCCACCGACAAGAAGTTCCTCGGCATGCTGGGCATGCACGGCACCGTGGAAGCCAACTACGCCATGCAGCACTGCGACGTGCTGCTGGCCGTGGGCGCCCGCTTTGACGACCGCGTGATTGGCAACCCCAAGCATTTCGCTTCCGTCGAACGCAAGATCATCCACATCGACATCGACCCGTCCAGCATCGCCAAGCGCGTCAAGGTGGACGTGCCGATCGTGGGCGACGTCAAGGACGTACTGACCGAGCTTATCAACATGATCAAGGAAGCGCAGCAGCAGCCCGACGCCGGTGCGCTGCAAGCCTGGTGGGACACCATCGAGGGCTGGCGTTCGCGCGACTGCCTGCGCTACGACCGTGGCAACACCGAGGTCATCAAGCCGCAGGCCGTGGTCGAGACCCTGTGGCGCATGACGCAGGACGACGACTGCTACATCACGTCCGACGTCGGCCAGCACCAGATGTTCGCGGCCCAGTTTTACAAGTTCAACGAGCCGCGCCGCTGGATCAACTCCGGTGGCCTGGGCACCATGGGTGTGGGCCTGCCCTACGCCATGGGCATCAAGCTGGCCAAGCCCGACGCCGACTGCTGGTGCATCACGGGCGAGGGCTCGATCCAGATGAACATCCAGGAGCTCTCGACCTGCCAGCAGTACGGCACGCACGTCAAGATCGTGTCCCTGAACAACCGTTACCTGGGCATGGTGCGCCAGTGGCAGGAACTCATCTACCAGGGCCGCTACAGCCACAGCTACATGGACGCGCTGCCCAATTTCGTCAAGCTGGCCGAGGCCTATGGCCACGTCGGCATGCTGATCGAGCGCCCCGAGGACGTGGAACCCGCGCTGCGCGAGGCCCGCGCCATCAAGGACCGCTCCGTGTTCCTGGACTTCCGCACCGACCCGACCGAAAACGTCTGGCCGATGGTGGAAGCGGGCAAGGGCATCACCGAAATGCTGCTGGGTTCGGAAGAGCTGTAATCCCTTTTTTCAGAAGAATTCCCATGAAACACATCATTGCCGTTCTGCTGGAAAACGAACCCGGCGCCCTGTCGCGCGTGGTAGGCCTGTTCTCGGCCCGGGGCTACAACATCGAGTCCCTGACCGTGGCCCCGACCGAGGATGCGTCGCTGTCGCGCATGACGATCCAGACCAACGGTTCGGAGGACGTGATCGAGCAGATCACCAAGCACCTCAACCGCCTGATCGAGGTGGTCAAGGTGGTCGACCTGACCGAAGGCGCCTACACCGAGCGCGAGCTCATGCTCGTCAAGGTGCGCGCCGTGGGCAAGGAGCGCGACGAGATGAAGCGCATGGCCGACATCTTCCGTGGTCGCATCATCGACGTGACCGAGAAGAGCTACACCATCGAACTCACCGGCGACCAGGCCAAGAACGATGCCTTCTTGGACGCTATCGACCGCACCGCGATCCTGGAAACCGTGCGCACCGGCCCCAGCGGCATCGGGCGTGGCGAGCGCATCCTGCGCGTCTGACCTTTCTGCATTCTTCAACCCCTGATTCCTTTTTTTACGGAGCAACCCATGAAAGTTTTCTACGACAAAGACTGTGACCTGAGCCTGATCAAGGGCAAGACCGTGGCCATCATCGGCTACGGCTCGCAAGGCCACGCCCACGCCCAGAACCTGAACGACAGCGGCGTCAAGGTCGTGGTCGGTCTGCGCAAGGGCGGCGCGTCCTGGGACAAGGTCGCCAAGGCTGGCCTGACCGTGATGGAAGTCAACGACGCTGTCAAGGCCGCCGATCTGGTCATGATCCTGCTGCCCGACGAAAACATCCCCGAGGTGTACAACAACAACGTCGCCCCGAACATGAAGCAGGGCGCCACCCTGGCCTTCGCCCACGGCTTCAACGTGCACTACAACCAGGTGGTGCCGCGCGCCGACCTGGACGTGATCATGGTTGCGCCCAAGGGCCCGGGCCACACCGTGCGTTCCGAGTACCTCAAGGGCGGCGGTGTGCCGTCGCTGATCGCCGTCTACCAGGACAAGTCCGGCAAGGCCCGTGACCTGGCCCTGTCCTACGCCATGGCCAACGGCGGCGGCAAGGGTGGCATCATCGAGACCAACTTCCGCGAAGAAACCGAAACCGACCTGTTCGGCGAACAAGCCGTGCTGTGCGGTGGTGCCGTGGAGCTGGTCAAGATGGGCTTCGAGACCCTGACCGAAGCCGGCTACGCGCCGGAAATGGCCTACTTCGAGTGCCTGCACGAGCTCAAGCTGATCGTGGACTTGATGTACGAAGGCGGCATCGCCAACATGAACTACTCCATCTCCAACAACGCCGAGTACGGCGAGTACGTGACCGGCACCGAGGTCATCAACGAGAAGTCGCGCGAAGCCATGCGCGCTGCCTTGAAGCGCATCCAGACCGGTGAATACGCCAAGATGTTCATCTTGGAAGGCAAGACCAACTACCCGAGCATGACCGCCCGCCGCCGCCTCAACGCCGAGCACCCGATCGAAGTGGTGGGCGACAAGCTGCGCGCCATGATGCCCTGGATCGCCAAGAACAAGCTGGTCGACCAGACCCGCAACTGATTCTGGCACCGCTGCGCCTGCAGCTGCCCTGTGTGGCAGCGCGCGGGCTGCGTACCGGCATCATCGAAAAGCCGCTCCTTGAGCGGCTTTTTTGCGCCCGGCCGTGGCGTGGCGGGTGGCTGGCGTACACTCAGCGCCCATGATGCAACGCTTTCTGGCCCGCTGAGGCCCACGTCCATGCACGACGGTACCGACCCCTTTGACGACGCAGACACCGATGCCGAAGTGACGCCGCGCAAGCGCCACAAGGGCATCTACGTGCTGCCCAACATGATCACCCTGGCCGCGCTGTTTGGCGGTTTCTATGCCATCGTGATGTCGATGAACGACCGCTACGACCTGGCCACCGCCGCCATCTTCATTGCGATGGTGCTCGACAGCCTGGACGGCCGCGTGGCGCGCATGACCGGCACCCAGAGCGCGTTTGGCGAGCAGATGGATTCGCTGTCGGACATGGTGTCGTTCGGCGCCGCCCCGGCGCTGATCGCCTACGAATGGGGCCTGCGCGACCTGGGCCGCTGGGGCTGGATTGCCGCCTTCGTCTATTGCGCCTGCGCGGCGCTGCGGCTGGCGCGCTTCAACGTCAACACCGGCGTGGTGGACAAACGCTACTTCCAGGGCCTGCCGTCGCCGGCGGCGGCGGCGCTGGTGGCCGGCTTCATCTGGCTGGCGGGCGAGACGGGCTGGAGCGGCAGCGAGCTGATGTGGCCCACCTTTGTGCTGACGCTGTACGCGGGCCTGACCATGGTCACCAATGTGCCGTTCTACAGCTTCAAGGACTTGAGCCTGAAAAAGAGCGTGCCCTTTGCCGCCATTGTGCTGATCGCGCTGGGCATTGCCGTCATCAACATCCACCCGCCCACGGTGCTGTTTGGCCTGTTCGTAGCCTATGGTCTGTCGGGCTACGTGGTGTACGCCATCCGCAAGTCCAAGGGTCGACCCACCAGCGTCATCAGCACCTCCACCGACGAGCCCGACGAGCGCGGCCTGCACGGCGACTGAACGGGGACCGAACGCCCGCGCAAGGCGCAGGCTATGCCGACGATGCAGATTCCCGATCGAAACGCCAAAAGCTTTGTGATACATTGAAGCCCATGCACACCGCCACCGCTTTTTCCCTGCTAGCACTGTTCCGATACGGGCAGTTGGGATAGCGCGCGCGTTTTCCGTACCCACGGCCCGTATGCATCCGCAGCGGGCCGTTTGTTTTGTGGGCGGACGTTGCGGCCCTCTCTTTTAACGTCTTGTACCGCTGGCTTTGTGCCAGCCTCATGGAGTATTCAAATGAGCGACCAATTGATCATTTTTGACACCACCTTGCGCGATGGCGAGCAATCGCCCGGCGCGTCCATGACCCGCGACGAAAAGTTGCGCATTGCGCGCCAGTTGGAGCGGTTGCGCGTGGATGTGATTGAAGCCGGTTTTGCCGCCAGTTCCAACGGCGACTTTGAATCGGTCAAGTCGATTGCCGATGCCATCAAGGATTCCACCGTGTGCTCGCTCTCGCGTGCCAACGAGCGCGACATTGCGCGTTCCGCCGAGGCGCTCAAGGGGGCCAACCGTGCGCGCATCCACACCTTCATTGCCACCAGCCCGTTGCACATGGAGAAAAAGTTGCGCATGAGCCCCGAAGAAGTGCTGGAGCAGGCCAAGCGTTCGGTGCGCTACGCCCGCAACCTGGTGGGCGATATCGAATTCAGCGCCGAGGACGGCTACCGCTCAGAGCTGGACTTTCTGGCCCGCGTGGTGGAAGCGGTGATCAACGAAGGCGCCACCACCATCAACATCCCCGACACGGTGGGGTACGCCATCCCGGAGTTGTACGGCAATTTCATCAAGACCTTGCGCGAGATGGTGCCCAACTCCGACAAGGCGATCTGGTCGGTGCATTGCCACAACGACCTGGGCATGGCGGTGGCCAACTCGTTGGCAGGGGTCAAAATTGGCGGTGCGCGCCAGGTGGAATGCACCATCAACGGCTTGGGCGAGCGCGCGGGCAACTGCTCGCTGGAAGAGGTGGTGATGGCGGTCAAGACGCGCCGCGACTACTTTGGCCTGGATGTCAACATCGACACCACGCAGATCGTGCCCGCCAGCCGCATGGTCAGCCAAACCACGGGTTTTGTGGTGCAGCCCAACAAGGCGGTGGTGGGGGCCAATGCGTTTGCCCACGCTTCTGGCATCCATCAGGATGGTGTGCTCAAGGCGCGCAATACCTACGAAATCATGCGGGCCGAGGACGTGGGCTGGAGCGCCAACAAGATTGTGCTGGGCAAGTTGTCGGGCCGCAACGCGTTCAAACAACGCTTGCAGGATTTGGGCATCGTCATGGAGTCGGAGTCCGACCTCAACACCGCCTTTGCCAAGTTCAAGGAGTTGGCCGACCGCAAGGCGGAAATTTTTGACGAAGACATTCTGGCCTTGGTCAGCGACGAAAGCGTCACACCCGAAAAAGAGCAATACGGTTTGGTGTCGTTGTCGCAGCACAGCGAAACCGGCGAGCGTCCGCACGCCAAGGTGGTGTTCACGGTTGATGGCAAAGAATTCACCGGCGAGGCCGATGGCAATGGCCCGGTGGATGCGTCGCTGAAAGCGATCGAGAGCCACGTTCACAGCGGTGCCGAGTTGCTGCTGTACTCGGTCAACGCCATCACCACCGGCTCCACCGAAAGCCAAGGCGAGGTGACGGTGCGTTTGCAGCACGGTGGTCGCGTGGTCAATGGCGTGGGTGCCGACCCCGACATCGTGGTGGCATCGGCCAAGGCGTACTTGAGTGCGCTCAACAAATTGCACAGCAAAGCCGAGCGCGTGGCCGCGCAAGGTTGATAACGGGCGTGTCAGGGCTGGCACATCGTGTATCAGTGTGCCAGCATTTGCTTTCTATCTTTACAATTCGGGGCTTAAGTGGTTCTTAAGTCGCCATAGAAAGCAAAAAACATGAGTCGTTGGAAACGTTGGACGCAGCCGCTGGCCACGCTGCTGCTGGGTGTGGCGCTGGGTGTGGGTGGTCTGCCGCTGGTGCAGACGGCCTCCGCTGCACCGGCCAAATCCCGGCAGGCAGCGGCCAAGAAGGCTGTGCCCAAGAAAGCCGTGGTTCGCAAGGCCGGTGCCAAGCGCAAGCGGGTGGCGCTGGCGCCGCGGCGCGTGGCCAGTGCCGCTGCCGTGGCCACGGTGGCCACCCAGCTGGGCCTGGGCGCCGAGAGCGATCCGCTCAACCTCAGCTCCAAGGTGGCGCTGGTGCTGGACCAGAAAACCCGCGAGGTGCTGTTCAGCAAGAACGAGCGCGTGCCGCTGCCCATCGCGTCCCTGACCAAGCTGATGACCGGCCTGGTGGTGGTGGACGCCAAGTTGCCGCTGCACGAGGAAATCACCATCACCAGCGACGACATCGACACGCTCAAGAACAGCGGCTCGCGCCTGGTGGTGGGCTCGCGCCTGACGCGAGGCGAGGCGCTGCGGCTGGCGCTGATGTCGAGCGAAAACCGTGCCGCGCACGCGCTGGGGCGCACCTTCCCGGGTGGCTTGCAGCGTTTTGTGCGCCTGATGAACGAGAAGGCCAACCAGTTGGGCATGCGTCACACGCACTACGTGGAGCCGACCGGCCTGTCCAGCGACAACCGCGCCAGCGCACGCGACCTGGCGCTGCTGGTGGCCTCGGCCTACCAGCGCCCGCTGCTGCGCGACTACTCCACCTCGGTGGACTACCAGGTGGACGTGGGCCAGCGCGTGCTGCAGTACCGCAATTCCAACCGCCTGATCGACCGCGCCGACTGGGACATCGGGCTGCAAAAGACCGGCTACATCTCGGAAGCTGGGCGCTGCCTGGTGATGCAGGCCAGCGTGGCCGGGCGCCAGCTGATCATGGTGTTCCTGGATGCTTCCAGCACCGCAGCCCGCTTGGGCGATGCCGAGCGCGTGCGGCGCTGGGTCGAGACCACCTCGCACGCTGCGCGGCGCAGCACCACCCGCAACGGTTGATGGGTACCGGCCCTGGTCACGTGCCGGGCCTGTACCTGTTGCGCCGTGGCGTCAGGCCGGGCCGCCTCCGGGGTAGCCCAGCGTCCGGCTGATGCCCAGGGCGGTGGCCTGCAGCTTGGGCAGCCAGTTGTCGTCCAGCCGGTCGCTGGGTGCGGAGATCGACAGCCCGGCCACCAGTTGGCCCTGATCGTCGTAGATGCCGGCGGCCATGCAGCGCACGCCCATTTCCAGCTCCTCGTCGTCGCGCGCCACGCCCAGCTGGCGGCAGGTCTGCAGTTCGCGCTCCAGCGCGGGCAGCTGGGTGATGCTGTTGCGCGTGCGCCCCATCAGGCCGGTGCGCGCGGCGTAGGCGCGCACGCGCTGCGGGTCGTCGGCGGCCAGAAACAGCTTGCCCACCGACGTCAGGTGCAGCGGGTTGTGGCTGCCAATGGCACGCACCACTTGCATGCCGGTCAATTCGCCTTGGGCACGTTCCACGTACACGATTTCATCGCCTTGTCGGATGCTGAGGTTGACTTGCTGGCGGATCTGGCGGCACAGCTCGCGCATGGGGCCCAGGGCGGCCTCACGCACACCCAGGCGGTCCTTGACCAGGTTGCCCAGCTCCAGCAGCCGCATGCCCAGGCGGTAGTAACCGGCCTCTGGGCGTTCTACAAACCGGCCCAAGGCCAAGTCGTTGAGGATGCGGTGTGCGGTGGACGGGTGTAACCCGGTGTGTTCGCTGATGTCCTTGAGCGATACCGGCTCCGGGTGCGCCGCCAGCACCTCCAGCACGTGAAAGAGGCGTTCGATCACTTGCACGCTGGGGCGGTTGGTTGGGCTGCTGTCGGGGCGTTGGGACATGGCGGGCGGTCTCCTCGTAAACCCTGATTTTACGTGGTGAAATTCACATCAGGCTGACGTGGCAGTCGTGTCCATCGCTCCTGTTGCAGCACTTCGCAGGGCTGGTATTGGGCTTTGTAGTGCATTTTGCGGCTGGCGGCAATCCAGTAACCCAGATACACATGGGGCAGTTGCAGGGTTCGCGCTTGTTCGATTTGCCACAGCACGTTGTAGGTGCCATAGCTGGTGCGCGGGGCGGGGTCGTAAAAGGTGTAGACCGCCGACAGGCCGTCGCGCAGCACGTCGATGAGCGAGACCATCTTCAGCTCGCCGGCGGGCAGGCGGAACTCCACCAGCCGCGAATCGACCCGGCTTTGCAGCAGGAACTCGACGTACTGCTCCAGCTTGTCGTCGTCCATGCCGCCGCCGGGGTGGCGCTGGCGCTGGTAACGCTGGTACAGCGCGTAGTGCTCGGGCGCCAGCCCCAGCGGCAACACGCGCGCCTGCAACGCGCTGTGCTGGGCCCAGGCGCGGCGCTGGCTGCGGTTGGGCTGGAACTGGGCCACGGGCACGCGCAGCGGCAGGCAGGCCTGGCAGTTGTCGCAGTAGGGCCGGTAGGTGAACAAGCCGCTGCGCCTAAAGCCTTGCTGCACCAGCGTGCTGTAGGCGTCGGTGTCGATCTGGTGCGCCGGGGTGGCCACCTGCGAGCGCGCCTGCCGCCCGTCCAGGTAGCTGCAGGGGTACGACGCCGTGGCGTAGAAATGCACGCCGGTGGTGGGGGATTCGGGCAGGGGTTTCATGCGAGGGGGGGAGGGGGTGCCGCAGGCGCGGCTGCGGCCATGGACGTTGCGGGATCCAGCCAGGCTTGCCAGTGTTCGGGTTGCCAGTGCCAGCGGGGGGTGGGTTGCTCGACCAGCGGTGCCACCTGCGCCAGAAACACCGCGCGTGGCACCTCGCGCGCGCCCAGCGAGGCCAGGTGCCGCGTGTTCTGCTGGCAGTCGATCAGCGGCACGCCCCAGGCGCGGCACGCTGCCACCAGCGCCGCCAGCGCGATCTTGGAGGCGTTGCTGCGGTGGCTGAACATGGATTCACCAAACACCATGCGCCCGAGGTTGACGCAGTACAGTCCGCCCACCAGCTCGCCGTTCCACCACGTTTCTACGCTGTGAGCGTGGCCAGCGCGGTGCAGAGCGGTGTAGGCCGCTACCATCTCGGGGACGATCCAGCTGCCGTTCTGGCCCGGGCGGGGCGTGTGCGCGCAGGCGTGGATGACGCGCTCGAACGCGCTGTCGATCCGAATGTGCAGTTGCCCCCGGCGCAGCGCAGTGCGGATTTCCTTGCGCAGCGACGGCTGGAGCTTGAAGTCGTCCACCCGCAGCACCATGCGCGGGTCGGGGCTCCACCACAGGATGGGGTCGTCGTGCCCGAACCACGGGAAGATGCCGTGTGCGTAGGCCTGTACCAGCGTGGGCACATCCAGCGCGCCGCCAGCGGCCAGCAGGCCGGGCACAGGGTCGTGCTCGCCCCAGGCATGGGCCACGGGCGGGAAGGGATCGCCGGGCTCCAGCCACGGCAGGCGGCGTTGCGGGGTGGGGGTGGTCATGCGGGTTTGGATTTGACTTTGGCCGGGGACTTCTTGGCTGGCTGGGCGGCGTAATCGCAACAGTCGGCCACGGCGCATTGGCCGCACTTGGGGCTGCGCGCCTGGCAGATGTAGCGCCCATGCAGGATCAGCCAGTGGTGCGCATCCACCATGTACGCTTTGGGAATGCGTTTGAGCAGCTTGAGTTCCACTTCCAGCGGGGTTTTGCCGGGGGCCAGCCCAGTGCGGTTGCCCAGGCGGAAGATGTGGGTATCGACCGCCATCGTCGGCTCGCCAAAGGCGACGTTGAGCACCACGTTGGCGGTCTTGCGGCCCACGCCTGGCAAGGCTTGCAGTTCGTCGCGTGTGCGCGGCACTTGGCCGCCGTGGCGCTCCAGCAGCAGTTGGCAGGTGTGCAACAAGTGCTTGGCTTTGCTGCGGTACAGGCCGATGGTTTTGATATAACCCTCCAGCCCTTCCTGCCCCAGCGCCAATATGTGCGCGGGCGTGTTGGCCACCGGAAACAGCCGCCGCGTGGCCTTGTTGACGCTGACATCGGTGGCTTGCGCGCTGAGCAGGACCGCCGTCAGCAGCTCGAACACGCTCGTATACTCCAATTCGGTGTTGGGCTGGGGGTTGGCCGCTTGCAGGGTGGCAAAAAACCGCTCAATCTGTTCTTTTTTCATGCCCCGATTTTCACCTATGCATGCATCCGCCGTCCGTTTTGCCGACCGCATTGGCAACGTTGAAACCTCCGCCATTCGCGAACTGTTCAAGCTGCTGGGCAAGCCCGGCATCATCAGCTTTGCGGGTGGTTTCCCGGACGCGGCGTTGTTCGATGTGGAGGGCATCGGGCAAGCCACTCAGCAGGCACTGGCCGAAGCGCCCGGCGCGGCGTTGCAATACGGTGCCACCGAAGGCTACCAGCCTCTGCGTGAGCAACTCGCGGCCTTCATGGCCAGCAAAGGTGCCACCGATGTGACCCCGGAACAGTTGATCGTCACCACCGGCAGCCAGCAGGCGCTGGATTTGCTGGGCAAGACGTTGATCTCGCCCGGCGACAAGGTGATTGTGGAAGGCCCAACGTTCTTGGCCACCATCCAATGTTTCCGCCTCTATGGTGCTGAGTTGATCAGCGCACCGATAGACGGCGATGGTGTGCAAGTGGACCAACTGGAGCAACTGATCGCCGAACACCGGCCCAAGTTTGTGTACCTGATCCCCACGTTTGGCAACCCCAGCGGCGCGTTGTTGAGCTTAGAGCGGCGCAAACGCATTCTGGAACTGGCGGTGAAGTACCAGACGTTGGTGGTGGAGGACGATCCGTACGGTGACCTGTATTTCAACGCACCGCCACCCCCCAGCTTGCTGGCGTTGAGTGCCCAAGTGCCCGGCAGCCGCGATTGTTTGGTGCACTGTGGCAGCTTGAGCAAGGTACTCTCGCCCGGCTTGCGCGTGGGCTGGATGATCGCCCCGCCCGAGTTGCTGGCCAAGGCGGTGATGTGCAAGCAGTTCAGCGACGCGCACACCAGCACGTTTGCCCAAGCCACCGCTGCGTGCTACCTGCAAGCCGGACGCATGCCCGCCACGCTGGACCGTGTGCGCGCCGTGTACGCCGAGCGCGCTCAGGTGATGTGCGATGCCTTGCGCGCCGATCTGGGGGCGGCCATAGAGTTTGTGCAGCCGCAAGGCGGCCTGTTTGTGTGGGCCCGCTTGACGGGCGCGGGCGGCAAGGTGGCCGACGGTAACGCGCTGGCCCAGCGCGCCATTGCCCAAGGTGTGGCCTTTGTGCCGGGTGCGCCGTTTTACTGCGCTGACCCCGATCTGGCCACCCTGCGCTTGAGCTTTGCCACCGTGGGTGTGGACAAAATCCGCGAAGGCGTGGCGCGGCTGGCGGCGGCGCTGTAACGCAACAGGCGGGCAGCACGCATAATCGGGCGGATGAAAAAAACTTTCCCGCTCCACATTGAAGGCAAACACCCCGACCGCGTGCTCGACGCGCTCAAGCACGAGTTGCGCAAGTACCTCAAGCGTGAGCGCAGCCGGGCCATGCCCATAGGCTCGGACTACTGGGCCTTTGATTGCAAGATCGGTGCGTCGGCAGAAACAGCGCAGCCGGTGCATGTGGCCGAACTGTCGGGCGCGGTGGATGCGCTGGCACGCGACGGTGCCGCGCAGGTCTATGCCGAAATTCTGGCCCGCCCCGCCCGGCGCAATTACGAGCCGCGTCCGTCCGGGCCCGAAGCGTCCGACGAATAAGGCGCACCTGTGCCTGATGCGGCATCGGTTTGATGTGCAGCGGCGGCGCGCAATTTGTCCTTCTTGCTGGGACGCTTGCCCTTGATGCCACCGTTGCCCGGTGCGTTGGGGTGGTTGGGTGCCAGCGTGCGCTGTGCCGGGCTGGCGCTGCCACCGTCGGGCGCAGTCGCCGCTGCTGTGCTCTCGCTGGCTTCAAAGCCTGCCACGGTTTCCAGCGGCACGCTCAAGCCTTGGCGCTTTTCAATCAGGTGCCAGTGGGCACGGGTGTCGGGGGTGACGAGGCTGATGGCCAGTCCGCTGGCCCCCGCGCGCCCAGTGCGCCCAATGCGGTGAACGTAATCCACCGCCGAGCGCGGCAAGTCGTAGTTGATCACCACCGGCAATTGCGCAATGTCGATGCCGCGCGAGGCCAAATCGGTGGTGATGAGCACATCCCAGCGTCCAGCCTTGAACTCTTCCAACACCTGTTGGCGTGCGCCTTGGCTCAGGCCACCGTGAAACGCGGTGGCGTAGATGCCGCTGTTGTAGAGCTTGTTGGCCACATGTTCCGCGCTGTATTGGCTGGCCACAAACACCAGCACCTGTTTCCAGCCTTCGGTGCGCAACCAGTGGCGCAGCAGTGGTGTGCGCTGGGCCGTGTCCACCCCCATGGCGCGTTGTTCGATCTGCAAGGCTTCGGCAGGCGCGGTGTCGTCGATCTGCAACCGTACCGGATCGCGCAACAATGCGCTGGCCAGCGCCTGCACGGCGGGCGGGTAGGTGGCCGAAAAAAACAGGCTTTGCCGTTGTGCGGGCAGTTGTTGCAACACCTGTTGCAGTTCGTCCGCAAAACCCAAGTCCAGCAGGCGGTCGGCCTCATCGAGCACCAGATGTTGTACGTCGGTCAGACGCAGTGCGTTGTGTTGCAGCAAGTCCAGCAGTCGCCCCGGCGTGGCCACCACCACATCAGCGCCGCCGCGCAGCGCCATCATCTGCGGGTTGATGGACACGCCACCAAACACCACCGCGATCTTGAGCGCCGCTGCTGGCGGGGCCAGTCGGCGCAGCACCTCACCCACTTGGGCCGCCAGCTCGCGTGTGGGTACCAGCACCAAGGCCCGCACTGGGCGGCGGCCGCGTGCGGGTTGCGGGCGGGCTTGCAACTGTTGCAACAGGGGCAAGGCAAAGGCGGCGGTCTTGCCAGAGCCGGTTTGGGCCTGGGCCAGCACGTCGTGCCCGTGCAGAATGGCCGGGATGGCTTGCGTCTGGATGGGTGTAGGGGCCGCAAAGCCCAGCGCGGCCACGGTTTGCAGCAGCGCAGGAGATAAACCAAGGGTAAAAAAGGGCATGGCGGCAAGTGTATGACGTCCGGATGGGTGGGGCCTTTTATAATCCCCATTTCACACTCCTGCGGGCCCACAGCCCGTTTGCGACTTGACATTTTCCTCGCCACAAGTGGCGAAGATTCCCGCTTCACAGAACCCCGCCCATGCCTCAACGAGACACAGGACTTACAGCTTCTCCACGGGCTGACACCGCCAGCCCGGCGGCCAGTACGTTGCGTGCGGCGTTGATGTCCCGGTCGTGGCTGCTGCCACAGTCGGGGCATGTCCAATGCCGTACATTCAAGGGCATCTTTTGTGCCGTGTACCCGCAGTCGCTGCAACGCTTGGACGACGGGTACCAGCGGTCGATTTTCACGACTTCTCTGCCGTACCACTTGGCCTTGTATTCAAGCTGGCGCACGAATTCGGCCCAGCCAGCATCACCGATGGACTTGGCGAGCTTGCGGTTCTTCTTCATGTTGCCGACGGCCAGCGTCTCAACGGCGACCACTTGGTTTTCGTGGATCAGTCGGGTCGAGAGCTTGTGCGTGAAATCCTTGCGGATGTCGGCAATCTTGGCGTGCAGCTTGGCAACTTTGAGCCGCGCTTTGGTGCGGTTTTTAGAGCCTTTCTTCTTTTTGGCGAGTCGGCGCTGGAGTTTGGCCAGCTTCTTCTCGTGCTTACGGAAAGCGTTGGGTGTGGCAATCTTCTCGCCCGTGGAGAGGATGGCGAAGTGAGTCAGGCCCAAGTCAATGCCAATTTTTTCTGCTACTTCGGGTTTGGCGCAGACTACGTCATCGCACAGCAGGCTGACAAAGTAGCGGCCCGCTGCGTCTTTGCTGACCGTCACCGTGGTGACCTTGGCCGCTGGTGGAATTTTGCGCGACCAGCGGACATCCAACGGTGCGTCCATCTTCGCCAGTTTGAGCACCTGACCATCCCAGCGGAACGCGCTGGCGGTGTATTCCGCCGACTGGTGGCCACCTTTGCGCTTGAACTGCGGGTAACGCCCGCGTTTGGCAAAAAAGTTGCCAAACGCCGTTTGCAAGTGGCGCAGCGCCTGCTGCAACGGCACACAGGACACGTCGTTGAGCCAAGCGTACTCCGGCTGCTTTTTGAGCAACGTCAACGCGGCAGAGGTGTCGTTGTAGCCCATGCGCTCCTGCCGCTGTTCCCACGCTTCCGTGCGCAGGTGCAGCATGTGGTTGTAGACCACGCGCACACAACCGAACGTCTGGGCCAAGAGGGTTTCTTGCTCAGACGTAGGGTAAAACCGAAAGCGGTAGGCACGCTTGATGTCCATGTAGGCAATTTACACGAAAATCACCTCATTCACCCAGAAGATAGCCCAACAGAAATGGAGCGGGTTCAGGGGCTTGCAGTGCAAGCCGCGCTATCCCTCCCCGGCATGAATGTCGGGGTTTCCCGCGTAGATTGATGACCAAATTTGTGTTCGTTACCGGGGGCGTGGTGTCCTCTTTGGGCAAGGGCATCGCTTCCGCCTCGTTGGCTGCGCTGCTCGAATCGCGCGGTCTCAAAGTGACCCTGATCAAGCTTGATCCGTACCTCAATGTCGATCCCGGCACCATGAGCCCGATGCAGCACGGTGAGGTGTTCGTGACCGACGATGGTGCCGAGACCGACCTCGACCTGGGCCACTACGAGCGCTTCATCAACACCCGGATGAAGAAGGCCAACAACTTCACCACCGGGCAAATCTACAAGTCGGTGCTGGAGAAGGAGCGCCGGGGCGACTACCTGGGCAAAACCGTGCAGGTGATTCCGCACGTCACCAACGAGATCCAAGACTTCGTCAAGCGCGGCGCGGGCTACGGCACGCCCGAGGCGGTGGACGTGGCGATTGTTGAAATTGGTGGCACCGTGGGCGATATCGAATCGCTGCCGTTCCTGGAAGCCGTGCGCCAGCTCAGCCTGCGCTTGGGCCCCAACAATTCGGCCTTTGTGCACCTGACCTACGTGCCGTGGATTGCCGCTGCGGGCGAGCTTAAAACCAAGCCGACCCAGCACACGGTGCAAAAGATGCGCGAAATTGGCATCCAGCCCGACGCGCTGCTGTGCCGCGCCGACCGCGTGATCCCCGACGACGAGCGCGACAAAATCAGCCTGTTCACCAACGTGGCGCTGTGGGGCGTGATTTCCATGCCTGACGTGGACACCATCTACCAGGTGCCGCGCGTGCTGCACGAGCAAGGGCTCGATGGCTTGATCTGTGACAAGCTGCGCCTGAACACGCCGCCCGCCAACCTCAAGCGCTGGGACGATTTGGTGTTTGAGACCCGCAATCCCAAGGGGGTGGTCAAGATTGCGATGGTGGGCAAGTACGTCGATCTGTCCGACAGCTACAAGTCGGTCAACGAGGCGCTGCGCCACGCGGGCATGCGCAACCACGTCAAGTCCGACATCACCTACATCGACTCCGAAACCCTCACATCCGCCAACGTGGCCGAAAAACTGGGCCAGTTCGATGCCATTCTGGTGCCCGGTGGCTTTGGCAAGCGCGGCGTGGAAGGCAAGATTGCCGCCGCCTGTTACGCCCGCGAGCACAAGGTGCCCTACCTGGGCATCTGCTTGGGGATGCAAGTGGCGACCATCGAATTTGCGCGCCACATGGCCGGTTTGGAAGGTGCGAACTCCACCGAATTTGATCCGCAGACCCCGTATCCGGTCATCGCCCTGATCGATGAATGGCAAGATGCCGACGGCTCGATCCAGAAGCGCGATGCCAGCTCCGATCTGGGCGGCACCATGCGCTTGGGCGCCCAAAGCTCCGACGTGGCCCCCGGCACGCTGGCGCACCAGATCTACGGCGACGTGGTGACCGAGCGCCACCGCCACCGCTACGAGGCCAACACCCAGTACCTGGACCGCCTGCGCGAGGCCGGGCTGGTGATTTCCGCCCTGACGCAGCGCGAGCACCTGACCGAGATCGTCGAGCTGCCGCAAGACGTACACCCGTGGTTCGTGGGCGTGCAGTTCCACCCCGAGTTCAAGTCCACGCCGTGGGATGGGCACCCGCTGTTCAACGCCTTCGTCAAGGCCGGTCTGGCCCAGCATCAACACAAAGGTCGCAAATGAAGCTGTGTGGCTTTGAGGTCGGATTGGAGCAGCCGTTCTTTTTGATTGCAGGCACGTGCTCCATCGAGGGGCTGGAGATGTCGCTGGATGTGGCAGGCCAGCTCAAAGAGATGTGCGGTGAGTTGGGCATCCCCCTGATCTACAAGGGTTCGTTCGACAAAGCCAACCGTTCTTCTGGCACCAGCCAGCGCGGCGTGGGCCTTGATGCGGGCCTGAAGATTCTGGACGAGGTGCGCCGCCAATTGCACCTACCCATCCTGACCGATGTCCACGATGCGTCCCAGGTCAATCCCGTGGCCAGTGTGGTGGATGTGTTGCAAACGCCGGCTTTTTTGTGCCGTCAGACCGATTTCATCCGCGCCGTGGCGCAGTCGGGCAAACCGGTCAACATCAAAAAAGGCCAGTTCCTTGCGCCGTGGGACATGACCAACGTCATCGACAAGGCCCGCGCCGCCGCGCGCGAAGTGGGCTTGCCCGAAGACAACTTCTTGGCCTGTGAACGCGGCGTCAGTTTCGGCTACAACAACTTGGTGGCCGACATGACCAGTTTGGCCGAAATGCGCAAATCTGGCGCCCCGGTGGTGTTCGATGTGACCCATTCGGTGCAAAAGCCCGGCGGTCTGGGTGCCAGCAGCGGCGGTGCGCGCGACATGGTGCCGGTGCTGGCCCGTGCCGGTGTGGCCGCAGGTGTGGCTGGCCTGTTTATGGAAACCCATCCTCGCCCGGCAGATGCGTGGTCGGATGGCCCGAATGCGGTGCCGTTGCGACACATGAAACCGTTGCTGGAAACATTGTTGGATCTTGACCGCGTGACCAAGCGTCACGGTTTTCTGGAAAATGCTTTCGGCGTTTGAGTCCAAGGTTCTGTTTCGTCCTTTTTTTCATCTCCTCCCAAAGGTAAACACATGAGTGCAATCGTTGATATCGTCGGCCGTGAAGTGCTGGACAGCCGTGGCAACCCCACCGTGGAATGCGATGTGCTGCTGGAAAGCGGCGTGATGGGCCGTGCGGCGGTGCCGTCGGGCGCATCCACCGGCAGCCGCGAAGCCATTGAGCTGCGCGACGGCGACAAGAGCCGTTACTTGGGCAAAGGTGTGCTCAAGGCCGTGGAAAACATCAACACCGAAATCGCTGAAGCCGTGTTGGGCCTGGATGCTGCCGAGCAAGCCTTCCTCGACAAGACCCTGATCGACCTGGACGGCACCGAGAACAAGGGCCGCCTGGGTGCCAACGCCATGCTGGCGGTGTCGATGGCCGTGGCCCGCGCCGCCGCTGAAGAAGCTGGCCTGCCGCTGTACCGCTACTTTGGCGGCAGCACCAGCATGCAAATGCCGGTGCCAATGATGAACGTCATCAACGGCGGTGCGCACGCCAACAACAACCTGGACATCCAGGAATTCATGATCCTGCCCGTGGGCGCACCGTCGTTCCGCGAAGCCATCCGCTGGGGCGCTGAAGTGTTCCACGCGCTCAAGAAAATCATCCACGACAAGGGCATGAGCACCGCCGTGGGCGACGAAGGCGGCTTTGCGCCGTCGGTGGATGGCCACGAAGCCGCCATCCAGTTGATTCTGGAAGCCATCGACAAGGCCGGTTACACCGCTGGCGAACAAATCGCGCTGGGCCTGGACTGCGCCGCTTCCGAGTTCTGCAAGGAAGGCCCAGACGGTTCCAAGTTGTACCATTTGGAAGGCGAAGGTTTGGTGCTGACCGCCCAGCAATGGACAGACATGCTGGCCACCTGGGTCGACAAGTACCCCATCATCAGCATTGAAGACGGCATGCACGAAGGCGACTGGGACGGTTGGGCCCATTTGACCGAGCGCCTGGGCCAGAAGGTGCAGTTGGTGGGCGACGATTTGTTCGTCACCAACACCAAGATTTTGAAGGAAGGCATCCGCAAAGGCATCGCCAACTCCATCCTGATCAAGATCAACCAGATCGGCACCCTGACCGAAACGTTTGAAGCCATCGAAATGGCCAAGCGTGCGGGTTATACCGCCGTCATCAGCCACCGTTCGGGCGAAACCGAAGACAGCACGATTGCCGATATCGCCGTCGGCCTGAACGCGCTGCAAATCAAGACCGGCTCCATGAGCCGTTCCGACCGCATGGCCAAGTACAACCAGCTGCTGCGCATCGAAGAAGATCTGGGCGACGTGGCCAAGTACCCGGGCCGTGACGCTTTCTACAACCTGCGTTGAACGCCCCCGACTGACGCCGCCCCATGAACGCCCGCCTGGCCACCCTGATGCTGGTGTTGTTGCTGCTGGTGCTGCAAGGCCAGCTGTGGTTTGGGCGCGGTAATGTGGCGCAGGTGGCGCAGCTGCGCGAGGAGCTGTCGTTGCAGACCCAGGCCAATGAGCAGGCGCGCCAGCACAACGAGCAGCTGGTGAGCGAGGTGCGCGACCTGCAGGAAGGCCTGGCCATTGTGGAAGAAATGGCGCGCTACGAGTTGGGCATGGTCAAGCCCAACGAGATCTTTGTGCAACTGGCCCAGCCCGCACCTTGAACCGTGCGGTGCTGTTGCTGGGCGCACCCTGCACCCAGCCTGAACGCTGGGCGCGTCGGTGGGGTGTTGCCCACGCCAGTACCACATCGGAAGTGCTGCGCTGGTGGCAACAAGCCCGAGTTCAGCGGTTAACCCGTTATTGCGTGGAGGCCAGTGCCGCGTTCAATGTTGGCCGTGTGCTGCTGCTGGCCCCCGATCCCGGCTTGCCCTTGTCCCCCAGCGACGAAGCCGCTGACAGCGCTTTGCGGGCCGTTGTGCAAAGTCTGGGTTTGCCATTGCAGGTGTTGTACCCCAGTGGTACGCAGGGTTGGGCACCGGCCTTGCGACAGGCACTGGTGGCCGATGCTGCCCACCACAACATAGCACCGTCCAACACACCAACTTGGCACCGTATGGGGTGCGAGGATTGCAGCGACCCGGTGTGCGAACGCCGCCTGTTCCAAGATTTGTTGGCCCAGCGCGGAGCGCGTTGAGCCGGTTTCCTTCTGTCAGTGTGTGTGCGCGGGTGTGGGCGGTTGTTGGGCGGCTTGCACAAACAGTTGCGCCGCATCCACTGGGTCAAAACGGTATTGCGCGCCACAGAAGTCGCAGCCGACCTCCACTTGGCCTTGTTCCGCGATGATGGATTCGACCTCGGCCACGCCCAAGCTGTGCAGCATCTGCCCGACCCGTTCGCGTGAGCAGGAGCATGCAAACTGGGGTGTGTAGATGCCTTCGTGCGGCACAAAACGCAGCAGGTTCTCTTCCCAAAACAGCCGGTGCAGGATGGTGTCGGCATCCAGCGTCAGCAGCTCGTCGCGCGTCAGGCTGGCGGCCAGGGTGGCAATGCGGTGGTAGTCCTCGTTCTGGCCGATCTCGTCCTCGTGCGCGGTGGTGGCGGCGGTGCCCGAGAGGTTGGCCTCGCCCGTGGCAGGCAGGCGCTGGATCAGCAGCCCGGCGGCGGTGTGCTCGTTGGCCGCCAGTATCAGTTTGGTGTCGAGCTGTTCGCTTTGCAGCATGTAGTGCTCCAGCACGTCGCTCAGGCGCTCCAGCTTGTGGCGTTGGTCGTCGTACAGCGGCACCACACCTTGGTAAGGTTGCTGGCCCGGCAGGCGGTCTTTGGGGTCGAGCGTGATGGCACAACGCCCGTGGTTGTTGACGTTGACCATGTGGCTCAAGGGTGCGTCGGCGGCCACTTCGCCGGTCACGGTGGCGGTGCTGCGAAAGCTGAAATTGGGTTGCACTTCGGTTACTGCCAGCTTGACCGGGCCGTCGCCCATGATTTGCAGCACCAGCGCGCCGTTGAACTTGATGTTGCCTTGCATCAGCACGGCGGCGGCGGACATCTCACCCAGCAGCTCGGTCACGGCAGCGGGGTAGCCCCCGGCTTGGTCGCGGCGGCGCAGCATTTCCTGCCAGCTGTCGGTCAGGCGCACCAACATACCGCGCACGGGCACGCCATCGAACAAAAATTTATGCAATTCGGACACAGAGATTCCTTGAAAGAATGGCGCAGGTGGGCCTCAGTCCACTTTTTTCAAGCCCGCTTGGAAGCGTTGGGCGTTGGCGATGTAGTGTTGCGCGCTGCGGCGCAGGCCGTCGATCTGTTCGGGCGTGAGCTGGCGCACCACTTTGGCCGGGCTGCCCAAAATCATGGAGCCATCGGGGAATTCTTTGCCTTCAGTGACCAGTGAACCCGCACCGACGAGGCAATGCTTGCCAATCCTGGCCCCGTTGAGCACCACCGCCCCAATGCCGATCAGCGATTCATCGCCCACGGTACAGCCGTGCAGCACCACTTGGTGCCCCACGGTCACACGCTCGCCCACGCTGAGCGGAAAGCCAGTGTCGGAGTGCAGCACGCTGCCGTCTTGGATGTTGCTCCCCGCTCCGATGGTCATGGGTTCGTTGTCGGCACGTATCACGGTGTTGAACCACACGCTGCTGCCTTCGCCCAGCGTGACACGGCCAACGACTTGGGCGCTGTCGGCCACAAAAGCCGTGGGGTGAACTTGTGGGGTGTGTTCGTCAAGCTGGTAGATGGTCATGCCTACAATTCTACGGATGGAACTTCGTCAGCACGCATTGGCCGCCTTGTGTTGCGCCGATACCACCGAAAAAATTCAACACGTACAGCGCGTGGCGGCACAGTTGGCCGAGTTGCCGCTGGACATCGACCGCGTATTCCAGTTGGCCGACGTGCAGCCACCGCCCATGGTGTGGCCGGGGCGGCCCCAGCGTCCACATCTGATTGCGCCCGCGCAAGTGTCCACGCGCTCGCCGTTCACGCTGGAGGGGCGGGCGGCGCTGATCCACGCCATTTGCCACATCGAATTCAATGCGATCAATCTGGCGCTGGACGCGGTGTGGCGCTTTGTGGGCATGCCACGTGACTTTTACCTGAACTGGTGGCAAGTGGCGGTGGAGGAAGCCTACCACTTTGGTCTGTTGCGCGACCACCTGCGCACCATGCCGCACCCCCAGCCCGGTGCCACGTGGGACTATGGCGACTTTGATGCCCACGACGGCCTGTGGGCCATGTGCGAAAAAACCGCCCACGACATCACCGCTCGCATGGCGTTGGTGCCGCGCACGCTGGAAGCCCGTGGGCTGGATGCCACGCCCATCATCCAAGCCAAGTTGCGCAAGGTCAACACCCCCGACGCGCTGCAAGCGGTGGCGTTGCTGGACATCATTTTGCGCGACGAGGTGGGCCACGTGGCCATCGGCAACCACTGGTACCGCTGGCTGTGCGAACGCGATGGCATTGACCCCGTGGCGCACTACGGCACGCTGGCTCGTCAGTACGACGCACCGCGCCTCAAGCCCCCGTTCAACGACGCGGCTCGCCGCAAGGCGGGTTTTAGCCAGCAGGAGCTGGACTACTTGCTGGGGGCTTGAGCGACTTCGGCCAGCAGTTGCCCCAGCTTCTGGCCGTTGATTTTGGTGCGGTATTGCACCGGCACGCCTTGGCTTTGCAGTGCTTCAAAAAACCGTTTGGCGCTGTCGATTTTTTGGCGTTCTTGTTCCGGGATTTGCAGTTCGCTGTCGTAGCCTTTGGTCTCCACCACGAGGTACAGCGCCTGTGCTTGGCCGTTGTGTTGCACGCAGTAGGCAAAGTCGGGGTTGTAATTTCCCACAGGGGTGGGAATATTGACTTTGGGCAGTTTGGCAAACACCGTGATCTGGTCTTGGTTGGATTCGTCCACCGTGTCGCGTTCAATTTGGCTGTCCACCGGCATCACGGGTTCTGCGTAGAGCGACCGGGCGGCAACGCCGCTGTGTGTGATGTCGTGGCTTTCTGCACCGCACAAGCTGGCCGGCAGGGTGGCCAGCAGTGCGCCGGTGGTGTCGGTCAGTTTGGTTTTGACGTGTATCTCGCGCAATTCGTAGCTGACTTTTTGCACCATCAGCTCATGCGCGGTGTGCGATACCAGTTCGGCCAGCGTGGTCAAGGCGCGTTGTTCGTTGTGCCGTATCTGGGCAAATTTGTCGGCGGGCATCTGTTGCAAGATGTGCGCGATGGTTTGCCGCGACAGCCCGGTGCGGTGGGTCAATTCGCGCACAAATTCGGCCAAGGTGTAGGCGGTGTGTGAGCGCACCGCGTAGGGGGCCGATGTGCTTTCTTGTGCTTGTGGGGCAAACTGCACGTCGGTGGTGCGCGTGACGTGGACGGACAGGGGTGGCACATGGAACGACCGCTCAATGCGCTCCAGCACCTTGCCCACCAGCGTGGGCGTGTCCACATCGTAGTGCAGCACCGTTTGGCGGTTGAGCTGCGCCCACAGCGCCTTGAAGTGTTGGAACTGCGTGGGGTTCACCGTCAAGGTGGCGGGTGGTTTGCCCGACTTGGCTTTGACTTGGCTGGAGCCTTCGTAATAGGCATCCAAGTAGGCAATGAGGCGCTGCACGCTGACGGCGGGCAGGTTGGGCACGTGGTGCAGGGCCGCTTCCAGCACAGGGCGTTTGCTTTGGTATTCGTGCTTGGGCAGTGTCAAGGTGGCGCTGCCTTGCAGCATGTCCACACTGGCAAAGCCGTGGGCCGACAAGGTTTGCAACAGGGCTACCGTGACAAATGGGTTGTTGGAAATGCCGTTGGTCAGCAGCGTTTCTTGCGTCAGGGTGCGGCCAACTTGCTGGACGCTGTGTGCCGCAATTTCGTTTTGAATGGCGGCCACAAAATCGCCTTCGCTGGCGGGCACCACCACGGTCAGGTCGTTGATGGTGTCGAATTCGGCATCGTCGGGCGCAATGCGTTGCAACTGCTGATCGACCGCCAGCCGCAGGCCCCGGCCAATTTGTTGCAGTTTGGTGATTTTGCTGTTGCTGGGGGCCAGTTTGCACAGCGTGAACACGTTGGGGTTGTCCCAGCCTTCCTGCAACGCCCACATGGAGAAGATGAAGCGCAAATCGGTGTCGAACGACAGCAGTTTTTCTTTTTCCTGCAAGATGAGGCGAATGGCTTCTTCCTCGCCTTTTTCGCTGTGCGAGCGGGCAAAGTAGCCTTTGTGGACGCGGCTGACATCGTGCGCGGAGCGCATCAGGTAAGCGCGGTAGCCGGGGTCGAGGTCGTTGCGGGCCAGTGTGTGTGCCAGCGCGTCGCGGTAGTGCCGCTCAAACGCCTCGCGCACAGCGGCGGGTTGCTGGCCTTCGGGCAGGTATTTGGCCACCGAGTCGATAAAAAACAGGCTCAACGATTTGATGCCACGTTTGAACAGGGCTTCTTCGCGTTCAAAGTGGTTGGCCACGCTGCGCTGGATGATGATGGATTGCAGCTCGTGCGCCAAAACACCGTAGCTGCTGGCTTCGCCCAGCGGCAGGGCAAAGCCGTTGGTGAACACCAGTTCTTTGGTGCTGATGGTTTCCACCACGTGGCCGTTCAAAAAGTCCAGCCCGGTTTTTTGGCCCAGGTTGTCTTTTTTGTGCAGTGCAATGGCCCCGGTTTTGCCCGAGGGGTATTGCAACGTCACGTGGGCGGTGCGGTCGGCGGCGGTGCCGCTGACGCTGGTCAGGCACAGGGTTTGCATGCCGCTGGAGTGGGTGCCCACGGTATCGACCGTGATGCCTTTGACCAGCCGTTGTCTGAACGCGGCAAGACTGTCCAGCGTGTACAGCAGGTTGCAATAGCTGTCGTTTTTGAAGGTGGCCCCAAAGCGGATGGTCAGCAGCGGGTTGAAGCGGGCGAGGTGTTCTTGGGTTTGCTTGCCCTCGAAGCGGTGCGGCTCGTCGATGATGAGCACGGGCCGGATGGCGGCCAGTGCCTCCATGTAGCTTTTGGCGTGGCCAAACAGGTTGGCTTCTACGCCGCGCTTGTGGATGGTGTTTTTGTCGCGGTTGAACGATTGGAACGTGGCCACCAGCACCGAAATGCCCCGGTTGGCCGCGTGGATGAAGCCCGCCACGGTTTTGTCGGAATAGTTGACGACGTGGATGTGCTGGTTGTTGTATTCCTTGGCAAAAAACGCGGCGGTGGTTTGTAGGCTCTTGAGCGTGCCTTGCCGGATGGCGTTGCTGGGCACCAGCACAATGAATTTGGACAGCCCGTATTCCTGATGCAGGCGGTGTATGGTTTCGATGAAGGTGAAGGTTTTGCCCGTGCCGGTTTCCATCAACACGTCCAGGTTGAGCGCGGGCGTGGCGGTGGAGGCCACGGCCACCGGGCCGGTGTTGACCTGGTTGCGGGCGCGGATGCGTTCAATGTTGGCCTGCAAGGTTTTGTGTTCGGCGTGTGGCAGGTACACCGGGTTGGCCTGCATGTTGCCGGGGGCGGCAAAGTGGACGTTGGCCAACACATCGGCAATGCTTTGCACCGCCTGCGCTTGGTGCGCCAGACGCACGTACTGGAATTGGGCAGACATGGCGCGCTTTAACCCCGCAGGTGCAGTTGGCTGGCCGACAGGCCCAAGGTGGCCACCACGGTTTGGATGCCCAGCAGCAGGTTGTCGTTGTGTACCCAGGGGGCGTACACCGTGACGTAGTGCAGCGGCGTGCCCGCTTGCTGGCATTGGGCTTTGAGTTGGTGCAGCGTGTCGGAAAACGCGGTGGTGCAGGGCAGGGCTTGCAGCACAAGGGCGACGTTGTGCGCCAAGTAGATGTGGTCGGGCACGATGGTGCGCACGGGTGTGGTGAGCGGCAGGCCCTCGGCCACCAGCAGGTTGTAGAGCACGCGCGGCACGTGTGCGGGCTGTGGGCTGGCCACTTGGGCGGTGAAGGCGGCCAGATCGGCTTGGCTGGCGCTGCCCAGCGGTTGCGAGAGGATGAGCGCGTCGGGGTCGTCGATCAGCTCGAAGACGCGAAAGCCCGTGTCCAGCGCGGGCGCTGCATCGGTGGGCAACAGCCCGCCTTGGGCCTGTGCTTTGGCGGCTTGTTCGGCTTGCAATTTGGCCCCGGCGCGGCGCAGGCGCTCGGCGGTGATTTCGAAAATGGTGGCTTCGGGCTGGCCCAAAGTCTCGGTGACGAAGCTGTGGGCTTCTTTTTGCTTTTTGGGGTCGATGGCTTGCGGAATTTGCACCAAGATGAATTGGCGCTGGCCCCCGTCTTCGGCGTTGAGGCGCATCACCGCCTCGCCGGTGGTGCCGCTGCCGGCGAAGAAGTCAAGAATCAGGTCATCACGTGTGGTAGTGAGCTGAATCAGTTCTGACAGTACGTCGGTGTTTTTGGGAAACGGAAAGCAACCTTTTCCAACCAGTGCCTCCACTTCCAGAGTGGCCGACCTGCCGTCACGGTAAAACACCGAGGCGTAAGGTTCGCTGTCTATCTCGGCCAAGTAGCTCTTGCGTGTGGGAATGGTGGTCTCATCCGGGCCGAAATGGATCCGGGGCGGTTGCTCAGACAACGCCCAGCGGGTTTTTTCCTCGTCCCAACGCCAGCCGGTGGACGGCTTTTTGCAGGGTCGGCCCGTAACCGGGTGCAGAATGTCGTGCCGGGGCCGTGAGGCCCGGCCATCGTCCGGCCCTGCAAAATTATCAGCAAAGTACAGGCCCCGGTCGTCTGACCAGGTGTAGTGCTTGTGTGCCTTGCGCGGGTCGTTGGCGGGTAACGACTTGTACCAAGCCATCATGGCACTGCGTATGGCTTCGTGGTTGCCGGACAGTTCTGCCTTCAGTTCTGTGTATTTGGCCAGCACCGCATCGGCTCCGTCTTTGTGCCTGCGCCACACGCCATTTTCCAGCACGGTGGCTTTGTTGTTCACGTAACACAAGACGTATTCGTGAACCACGGACACCAGTTTGGAGTCGCCTTTTTTAGAGCGTTGCCACACGATGTTGGCGACAAAATTTTCTTCCCCAAACACCTCATCACACAACAATTTCAACTGCGCCTGCTCGTTATCGTCGATGGAAATGAATATCACACCATCGTCGCGCAGCAAATCTTTGGCCAGCAGCAGGCGCGGGTACATAAAGCTCAGCCAGCCGCTGTGCGTGCGGGCACCGTAAATGTTTTTGATGTAGTCGATGTTGTCGGCGTTGTAACCCAGTTGCGCCAGCACTTCGCTTTGTTTGGCGCTGAAATCGTCGCGGTAAATAAAAGCGTCGCTTTGCGTGTTGTAGGGCGGGTCGATGTAAATCAGCTTGACTTGGCCAAAATAGTTTTGCCGCAGCAGGCGCAATGCGTCCAGGTTGTCGCCCTTGATGAGCAGGTTGCCCGTTGCGTCCCAGTGTTGGCTGTGGTCGGGCAAGGGGTTGAGGATTTTTTGCACCGGCACAAACGCGCTGTGGTACGCCTCGCGCTTGCCCACCCAGCGCAGCTCGTAGCCGTCTTCTTCCACCCGGATGCCCGCCGGGTTGGCGGGGTCCAACGCCAGTTGCAGCGCCTGCGGGTTGATGCGGATGCGGCCATCGCTGTCGGTTTCCACCGCTTGCGGAAACAGCGCACGCAGTTGCTCCAACTTGGTGGCGGCGGGGCTGGGGGCGTTAAAAATGGGCTGTTGGGGCATGGCGGAAGGATGGGGGTTGAGCACAGGGTTTATTGCAGGGTGGGTCGGTACAGCAAGCCCAGCTCATCGGCCAAGGTCGCTAGGCGCTTGTCCAGTGTCCAGAGTTGCGTACGTTCACCCAGTAGCGCAGAGGTAAGCAGGTGCATGTCCACAAAGCCACAACCGCGACCGTAAAGCTGGCGGTTGTCCAACAATGCCATGACCTCTTGTCCGGTGGCTACTGGGGCGTGTTCAAGTTCTTGCAGCAACTTTACGGCTGTGTGCCGGTTGGGTGGTGTGCCGCAAGCCACTTCCAGGACCACGTAGGGATGGCAAATGACCAACCCTGTTTCCAGCAGTACCACGAGTTGGTGGTTACGCTGTTTGAAATGTCCTACCCAAACCGAAGTATCGACCAGCACGTTCACGGTTGACCCGTTTCTTCGCGGCGGCGAGGTGCCAACTCAATTTCAGGCGCTTGACCACCCAGCGCCGCCAGTCGGCGTGCGGTTTGCTGTTGAATGAACGCTTTGACACATTCTCGAATGAGTTCGGACTTTTCCAAGTTAGGTGGAGCCAGTGACATGGCTTTGTGGAAAAGTTGGTCGTCAATCGTCAAAGTGGTACGCATGGCCAAGTGGTTTGGATGTTGATTTCTGCATCATTGTGCATCAAAATCGGTGTCGGTGTGGCATCAGGCGGGATGGTGATGGCCCATGCCAGCGGCTTCGCCGAGCACGCGCGCGGCCCATTGGTTCAGGCTGGTGCCAGCGGCGTGTGCAGCTGTCAGCGCGGCGCTGTGTACTTCGGGGGAAACGCGCAACATCAGTTTGCCGCTGGCGGGTTTGAGGGGGGCAACACCCTTGCGAGCGCATTCTTCCAGGTAAAAATCCACCGCGTGGCAGAAATCTTGGCGCAGTTCAGCCACCGTTTGGCCTTCAAAGGTAATGCTGATTTGGTCGGGCAGGCCCAGCACCTTGCCCCAAAAAATGCCGTCATCGGCATCGAATTCGACACGGGCTGTCAGCCCTTTGTGCGTCAGTGTGCTGTTCATGGCTTCACTCCTACCGCCTGCAACCAGGCGCGTATTTCGTTGATCTGGTACCGTTTGGCCTCTTTGCCCGGATGCGGGCGATGGGCGTGTTTTACCAGTTTACGCGGAAAGCCTCGCCGTTCACGGCGGGGATGGACAGCGCGGACGGCGCAGCCGTCCTGTTGGCTTGAATTATCGTTCAGCAACGTAGAATGAATCCTGTGCAACGCCTCCAGTCCTTCCAATATAAACTGCGCCCCAACGGCCAGCAAGCGTATCAGATGCGCTGCTTTGCTGGTGCGTGCCGCTTCGTGTTCAACAAGGCACTGGCGTTGCAGCAGGAACGACGCGCCGCCGGTGAAAAGCGATTCACCTACGTCCAGTTGAGCAAGGAACTCACTGGCTGGAAAAAGCAACCGGAACTGCTTTGGCTTAACGACGCGCCCAGCCAGCCGTTGCAACAAGCCCTGAAAAATCTGGAACGCGCCTACACCAACTTCTTTGAGAAGCGCGCGGCCTTTCCCCGTTTCAAGAAAAAGGGCCAGTCCGAGAGCTTTCGTTACCCACAAGGATTCCAGCTCGATCAGGCCAATGGCCGTATCTTCCTGCCCAAACTGGGCTGGATGCGCTTGCGCCTGTCGCGCCCGGTACTGGGCACGGTTAAGAACGTGACTGTTCGCCTACGTGCGGGCAAGTGGTTTGTCAGCATCCAGACTGAACGCGAAGTAGAGCAGCCCATACCGCAGGCCACCAGCGCCATTGGCATCGACATGGGCATTGCGCGCTTTGCCACCTTCAGCGACGGCGACTTCCTCGAACCGCTCAACAGTTTCAAGCGCCACCAAGTGCGGCTGGCCCGCTACCAGCGGCGCATGAGCCGCAAGGTCAAATTCAGCAACAACTGGAAAAAGGAAAAAGCCAAAGTCCAAAAAATCCATACTCGGATTGCCCACTGCCGCAACGACTTCCTGCACAAAGCCACGACAGCGATCAGCCAACACCACGCGCTCGTCTGCATCGAGGACTTGCAGGTCGGCAACATGTCCAAGTCGGCAAAGGGCAGCAAAGACAAGCCCGGAAAAAACGTCAAAGCTAAGGCTGGCCTGAACCGCTCGATCATGGATCAGGGTTGGTACGAGTTTCGTCGCCAACTGACGTACAAGCTGGAGTGGTCGGGCGGGATGCTGGTGGCCGTGCCACCGCACTACACCAGCCAAACCTGCCCGTGTTGCGGGCACATCTCGCCGGACAACCGGCGCACGCAAGCTCAGTTTTTGTGCGTGCAATGTGGCTACCAAAACCACGCCGATGTGGTCGGGGCCATGAACATTTTAGAGCGCGGACTGCGCTTGTTAGCCTGTGGAGAGGATGTCAGACGCGCCAAGGTCGCAAGACCGAAGCGCGCAGCCTCGGCGAAGCAGGAACCCACCGAGGCGACCCGCATCCAGCATGATGTTGGCGCGGGCGCGGTAGGAGTCCCCGTCCTTTAGGACGGGGAGGATGTCAAACCCCCATGCAGGTGCATGGCAACGCGCGAGCCTGCGCCTTCCACCACCTCGCCACCCAAGGCCAACACCAGCGATTCCACATCCGAAAACTTGATGTTGCCTTGCGTGGGCTTGCTGAAGATCGCTTCCAGCGTTTTGCGATGCTTGCTGTTCATGCAAGCTATTGTAGTGGGTTCGCCAACGGCTGCCCCAAGTGCCGCAGCACGTCGCGCACCATCTGGGCGCGGTCTTTGGCTTCGGGCAGGGCGCGTTCGATGCGCAACTTGTCGTTGCCCGCCAGTTTGATGTCGCGGTTTTTTTGCACCAGTTCAATGATGCGCATTGGGTCGATGGGCGGGTTGGGGCGGAAGGTGATGAGGATCACGCCCGGCGTGGCATCGATTTTTTGCACACCGTAGGGTTGGCTGAGCACGCGCAGGCGGTGGACATCGAGCAGGGTTTGCGCTTGTGTGGGCAGTTTGCCAAAGCGGTCCACCAATTCTTCCAATAGACGGTCGATGTGGTCGCTGGTCTTGGCGGTGGCCAGTTTTTTGTAGAAGCTCAGGCGCAGATGCACATCGCCGCAGTAGTCGTCGGGCAACAGCGCCGGGGCGTGCAGGTTGATGTCGGTGGTGACGTTGACCGGGTTGAGCAAGTCGGGTTCGCGCCCGGCCTTGAGGCTGGCCACGGCCTCGGCCAGCATTTCGTTGTAGAGCTGGAAGCCCACTTCCAGCATGTTGCCGCTTTGGCTTTCGCCCAGCACCTCGCCCGCGCCCCGGATTTCCAGATCGTGCATGGCCAGGTAGAAGCCGCTGCCCAGTTCTTCCATTTGCTGGATGGCATCGAGCCGCTGTTGTGCCTGTTTGGTCAGGCCATCGATGTCGGGCACCAGCAAGTAGGCGTAGGCTTGGTGGTGGCTGCGGCCCACACGGCCACGCAACTGGTGCAGTTGGGCCAGCCCGAACTTGTCGGCTCGGCTCATGATGATGGTGTTGGCCGTGGGCACGTCAATGCCGGTCTCGATGATGGTGGAGCACAGCAGCAGGTTGAAGCGTTGTGCCACAAAGTCGCGCATCACGCGTTCCAGTTCGCGTTCGGGCATCTGGCCGTGTGCGATGGCAATGCGCGCTTCGGGCAGGATTTCCTCCAACTTTTGCCGCCGGTTTTCGATGGTGTCCACCTCGTTGTGCAAAAAGTACACCTGCCCGCCGCGTTTGAGTTCGCGCAGCACGGCTTCGCGGATCACGCCGTGGCCCTCGTTGCGGACAAAGGTTTTGATGGCCAAACGGCGTTGCGGGGCGGTGGCAATGACGCTCAGGTCACGCAGGCCCTCCAGCGCCATGCCCAGTGTGCGCGGGATGGGGGTGGCGGTGAGCGTGAGCACATCCACCTCGGCGCGCAAGGCCTTCATCGCCTCTTTGTGGCGCACGCCAAAGCGGTGTTCTTCGTCGATGATGAGCAGGCCCAGGTTCTTGAACTGGGTTTTCTCGCTCAACAGCTTGTGGGTGCCCACCACGATGTCGATGCTGCCGTCGGCCACACCTTTGAGGGCAGCGTTGATTTCTTTGGTGGTGCGAAAGCGGCTCATTTCGGCAATGCGCACGGGCCACTTGGCAAAGCGGTCCACCAGCGTTTGGTAGTGCTGTTCGGCCAGCAGCGTGGTGGGGGCCAAAAACGCCACTTGCTTGCCGCCGGTCACGGCCACAAAGGCGGCGCGCAGCGCGACTTCGGTTTTGCCAAAGCCCACGTCGCCGCAGACCAGCCGATCCATCGGGCGCGGGCTGACCATGTCCTGAATCACGGCGTGGATGGCGGCGTTTTGGTCGGCGGTTTCTTCAAAGCCAAAGTCGTTGGCAAAGGCTTCGTAGTCGTGCGCGTCAAAGCGGAAGGCAAAGCCCTCGCGTGCGGCGCGGCGGGCGTAGATGTTGAGCAGTTCGGCGGCGGCATCGCGCACCTGTTCGGCGGCCTTGCGCCGGGCTTTGTCCCACTGGCCGCTGCCCAGCTTGTGCAAGGGGGCTTCGTCGGCGCTCACGCCGGTGTAGCGGCTGATGAGGTGCAACTGGCTCACTGGCACGTACAGCACGGCGTTTTGGGCGTATTCCAGGTGCAGGAATTCCAGCAGCGCGGGCGTGCCATCGGGCAGTTGGTCGCCCATGTCCATGTGGATCAGCCCTCGGTAGCGGCCAATACCGTGCTGGCTGTGGACGACGGGGTCGCCCACGTTGAGCTCGCTCAGGTCTTTGATGAGGGCTTCGACATCGCTGACCTGTTCTTGCTTTTTGCGCCGGCGTGTGGTGGGGCCAGCGGCAAACAATTCGGTTTCGGTGATGAAGTCGATGCCGTGTTGCGTCCACGCAAAGCCGTTGGCCAGCGCGGCGGTGGCAATGCCCACTTTTTCGGTGCTGGTTTGGAATTCGGCCAGCGTGTCGAACGCGGGCGCGCTGACACCGCTGGCGCGCAGAAAGTCCAGCAGGCTTTCGCGGCGGCCAGCGCTTTCGGCCAGCAGCAGCACGCGGTGGTGGGTGCCGCGCAAATGGGCGTGCAGTTTGGCCAGTGGTTCGTCGGTGCCGCGTTGGGCCGCCACATCGGGCAGGGCTTGCACCCAGGCGCTGTGTTCCACGTCTTGCACGTCGGGGCGCAGCGCCAGTTGGGCGTGGGCTTTGGCGCTGGCGTAAAAGGTCTCGGCGTTGAGGAACAGGGTCTCGGGCGGCAGCGGTGGGCGTTCGGGGTCGCCACGCAGCAGACGGTAGCGTTCTTGCGTGTCTTGCCAAAAGCGTTGGAACGCGGGTTCCAAATCGCCGTGCAACACTAAGGTGGCATCGGTGCCCAGGTAGTCGAACACGGTGGCGGTTTGTTCGAAAAACAGCGGCAGGTAGTACTCAATGCCCGCTGTGGCCACGCCGCTGCCCATGTCCTTGTAGATGCGGCTTTTGGTGGGGTCGCCGTCCAGCAGTTCGCGCCAGCGCGCACGGAACAGCGCACGCGCTTCGTCGTTCATCGGGAATTCGCGCCCCGGCAACAGGCGCACCTCGGGCACGGGGTACAGGCTGCGTTGGCTGTCGGGGTCGAAAGTGCGGATGGAGTCGATCTCGTCGTCGAACAGATCGACCCGGTACGGCATGGGCGCACCCATCGGGAACAGGTCGATCAGGCTGCCGCGCACAGCGTATTCGCCGGGGCTGACGACTTGCGTCACGTGCTGGTAGCCCGCCAGCGTCAATTGGGCCTTGAAGCGGGCCTCGTCCAGCTTTTGCCCGGTCTTGAAATGGAAGGTGTATCCGGCCAGAAACGAGGGCGGGGCCAACCGGTACAGCGCGGTGGTGGCGGGCACGATGACCACATCGGCCCCATCCTCGGCCTTGCGCTGCTGGATGCGCCACAGCGTGGCCAGCCGTTCGCTGATCAAGTCTTGGTGTGGCGAAAAACTGTCGTAGGGCAGGGTTTCCCAGTCCGGGAACAAGGCACAGCGCAAGTCTGGCGCAAAAAACGGCAATTCGTCCAGCAGGCGCTGCGCGTCGTTGGCATCGGCTGTGACGATGGCCACCGGGCGGCCAGCGGTTTTCTCGCGTTGGCCGAGTTGGGCCAGCCACAGGGCATCGGCAGAACCCAAGGGGCGGGGCAGGCTGAAGCGTTTACCGGGGGTGAGTTTGGGCAAGTCCATGCGGACAGATTTTAGAATCCTGTCCAACATGTCCGCTTTTTCTTCCTCTTCTGCGCCCGCTGGGGCCGCCACCGCCCCCGACGCTGCACGCTGCTGGGCCTTGATTCCCTGCGCGGGCAGTGGCAGCCGCGCCGGTTTGTCCACCCCCAAACAATACGAGGTGTTGGCGGGCCAGCGTTTGATCGACCACACGGTGGACGCTTTTTTGCGTGCCCCCCACATCACGGGTGTGGTGGTGGTGGTGGCACCAGACGACGGGGCCTATACGCCCACGCATGAACGGGTGCAGGTGTGGCCGGTCGGGGGGGCTACGCGCGCCCACAGCGTGTTCAACGGCTTGGTGGCGTTGCAAGCAGCGGGGGCCAAGCCCGACGATTGGGTGCTGGTACACGATGCAGCCCGCTGCTTGGTGACTCCCGAACAAATCGACGCTTTGGTTCAAGCGTGCTGGCCCGATGCCGTGGGGGGCTTGCTGGCCTTGCCTTTGCCCGATACCTTGAAAGTGGCGGGGGGAGCGCCAGCACAGTCCCGTGTGGTAGACACGGTGAACCGCAGCGACAAATGGCTGGCCCAGACACCGCAAATGTTCCGTGTGGTCGATCTGCATCGGGCCTTGGCTCAAGCACAAGCGGGTGATTTTGTCGGGATTACCGACGAAGCCAGTGCCATCGAAGCCCTAGGTTTGCAACCCTTGCTGGTGCGTGGCAGTGCCCAAAATTTCAAAGTAACGTACCCTGAAGATTTTGCACTGGCCCAAGCGGTGCTGCTGCAACGGCAGGTTCAGGCTTGAGGGTGGCACTTATGGGCTACGAGCTCGTTTGCTGGTGGGCCACTGCTGGGGTGGGTAAAGCTGACTGAGAGGAGGGGTATAACGTGCAGCTTAACCGGCGCGCCGCTTGCGGCGCGTCCGGGTTGAAGCGTTGGTTAGGACGGTCAGCGTTTCTTTCATTTAAGACGCGTAGCCCTTACCGCTTTTCCGTTCCTGCTGTTGATCATCCGGCTTTGGCTTTGTTGCACAAACACCCCGGAAGCAGGTAACCTTGGGCCATGAGTGAAGCCAGCGCCACCAGTAAGACCCGCTACCAGACACGCAACTGGGCCGAGTACAACGCCGCGCTCAAGGCGCGAGGCTCGCTGACCCTGTGGCTCGACCGCGACATGCAGTGGCTGGCCGCACCC
>NZ_NWBQ01000015.1 GCF_002837135.1 Macromonas bipunctata
CGGTGAAATATCCGGGCTAGAATCCGCGCCACGGGTTTAGCAGCCCGACTTGAGAAAGCGCAACCGCCACGCCGCCCCCACTGGGCCGTGGTGTTCATCTTCTTGATGCCTCTCATGCGTTGCGCGCATGGCGCCGTTTTTTGGGTCGGGCCATGCGGGGAAGCCGCAAGGCTTGCCGGCTCTTTCTCACCGGTCTGCTAACCCCGCATGTGCCTGCCCACCACCGTTTAGCAGCGGTGTTGGACAGTTTTTCGACTGTTTGAGAAAGAGCCTCATCATGGCTGACACCTGCACGCCCGTAGCCGCGCCCCGGCCGCAATACATCAACCTCGACCTCGTGCGGCACGTCCTGCAGCACCGCCTGCTCTCGGGCGCCAGCCGCTGGATCCTGTTCACCATCGCCAGCCACGCCGACGCGCGCCAGCGCCAGTGCTTTTGCAGCCTCGACACCCTGGCGCGCGAAAGCGGCTGGTCGCGCCGCAGCGTCATGCAGCACATTGCGCGCCTGCTGCAGCAAGGCTACCTGCGCCTGACGGGCATGCACCGCAGCGGCACCTGCATCTACCAGGTGCAACTGGAGCGGCTGCTGGCGGCAGGCACGCCCGCTCCCCACGCCACGCCCACCCCAGCGGCGCCGCAACAGCAGCCAGTCGCGCCCCCGCCAGTGCCCCAGCTCCCCGGGGCAGAAGTTGCCTGCCCCCCGTGCAGGATCTGCCTGCCCCCGGTGCCAACATTGCCCCCGAAGAAGGGATTGAACAAGGGCTTGAACAACAGGGGGAGGAAGAAGGCGCGCGCGACACCCCAGCGGCCACCGTCCGTCCTTCCGTGTTTGAAATCGCCCGGCAAGCCCTGCCGCAACCACGGCAACCACAGCAGCCACCATCACCGGCAGATGCCACACCTGCCACGCCAGCGGCACTTGCAACCCCCGCAGCAGCGGCCATCAGCGCCGACACCATTGGCCTGCTCAACGCCCAGCGCCAGCGCAACGGCAAGGACCCGCTGTGCCACCGCGACATCGTGCAAATTGGCACCGAAGCCGCCCAGGCGGGCATCACCCCCTTGGCCGCCGCGCAGTGGATACTGGCCAAGCCGCAGCGCAACTTCTTCCGCGCCAGTTTCTACACCCCGCCCGCCACGCCTGCGCCGCCCAGCGCCGCCGCCGCCGCAACGCGTGCCACCGCCCAGCAGCAAGACCCGCCCGCCCCGCCTGCTCCACCCACGCCCGAAGAGCTGGCCGCCCAGGCCCGCAACCGCGAGGCCGGGCTGGCGCACATCCGCGCATGCCTGGCCAAGATGCCCGCTCCCAGCGCCCAGCCCATTGCCACGCCGCACCCCGGCACCACCCCCAACGTCCGCTGGGCCCACCAGGCGCTGGAGCTGCTGGCCAGCGGCCAACCCGTGAGCCGCTACCGCCTGCACAGCGCCTGCGAAGTGCTGGGCATCCACCCGCGCACGGTGCGGCCTTGCGCCGCATAAGCCTCAGCCCAGCGCCGTGGCCGCTTGCAGCAGTTGCTGCACCAGCGGGTGGCCCACCTTGCGCTCGGTGCTGATGGCGTAGTAGTGCTCCTCCACGCCCTCGCACACGCCCAGCAGGCGCGCTTGCAGGCGCTGCTCCAGGTCGGCCTGCACCGCCAGCGCGGCCGGGAACACGCCCAGCCCGCTGCCGCCAAAGGTTTCGAGCAAGGCGCTGTCCTCGAACTCGCCGGCCACGCGCGGGCGCAGGTGGTGCTGGTTGAGCCACACGTCCAGCCGCGCGCGCACGCTGGAGTGCGCCGTGGGCAGCAGCACCGGCAGCTGCGCCAGTTGCGCCGGAAAACCCCCGCCCCGCTGCTGTGCCACCTGCCACCACTGCGGCGGCGCGTACCAGCCCATGCCGCTGGTGCCCAGCGGGTGGCTGTGGACCTTGAGGTGCGGGTTGAACGGCGCCGGGTGGTCGGCCAGCACCACGTCCAGCCGGTGCAGCGCCAGGTCGGCCAGCAGGTCGGGCATCTCGCCTTCGTGGCACAGCAGGCGCAAGTCCGGCGTGCCCAGCACGGGTTGCAGCAGGCGCTGCACCACCAGCTTGGGCAGGCCGTCGGCAATGCCCACCGCCAGCCGCACGGCGTGGTTCTGTGCTGCCACGCGCACCGCGTCGGGCAGGGCTTCGCCGAGCTGGAAGATCTGCTCGGCCTGGCGCAGGGCGGCCACCCCGGCGTCGGTCAGGGCCAGGCCGCGCCCGGCGGGCTTGAGCAGCTGGCAGCCCAGGTCGTGCTCGAGTTCGCGCACTTGCGCGCTGATGGTCTGCGCCGCCAGGTTGAGACGTTCGGCGGCGCGCGACATGCCGCCTTCCTTGGCCACGGTCCAGAAGTAGTACAGGTGTTTGTAGTTGAAGGCCAGGCTCATGCAGCGGCTCGTTTCTCAGGTTTTGGGGGAAGGACGTTCTTAAAGCGTCTGGTTTTACGGGAATCCGGATTGTGCTATCTTGTCCCGGTGGCGGGCCTGTTCCCGCAGTTTTTTTCTGGAGAAAGCCCCATGAGCTCGTTGTTCAATTCCACCCCCGCCCCCGTCAGCAGCGCTGGCTGGGGCCGCACCGTTGCCACGCACAAGGTGTTGCGCAACACCTACGCGCTGCTGTCGATGACGCTGCTGTTCAGCGCGGCGGTGGCGGCGCTGGGCGTGGCGCTCAAGCTGCCGTCGCCGGGCATCATCCTCACGCTGGTGGGCTACTTTGGCCTGCTGTTCCTCATCAACAAGGTGCAGAACAGCGGCTGGGCCATTCCGGCGGTGTTTGCGCTCACCGGCTTCATGGGCTACACGTTGGGGCCGGTGCTGTCGGCGCAGCTGGCGCTGCCCGGTGGCGGCCAGACCATCGCGCTGGCGCTGGGCGCCACGGGCGTGACGTTCTTCAGCCTGTCGGCCTGGGTGCTGGCCACGCGCAAGGACTTCAGCTTCATGGGCGGCTTCCTGTTCGCGGGCATGGTGGTGGCGTTGCTGGCGGGGCTGGCGGGCGTGTTCCTGCAAATCCCGGCCCTGAGCCTGGCGGTGTCGGCCATGGTGGCGCTGCTGTCGGCGGGCCTGATCCTGTTTGAGACCAGCCGTATCGTCAACGGTGGCGAGACCAACTACGTCATGGCCACGGTCAGCCTGTTCGTGTCGCTGTTCAACCTGTTCACCAGCCTGCTGAGCCTGTTTGGCTACGGCAACAACGACTGATCTTGCCCAGGAGCCCCGCCATGAAATGCCCCAACTGCCGCGACGTGACGCTGGTGATGACCGAGCGCCAGGGCGTCGAGATCGACTACTGCCCGCAGTGCCGGGGCGTGTGGCTCGACCGTGGCGAGCTGGACAAGCTCATCGAGCGCGGCGCGTTGACCCAGCAGCCACCCGCGCCCGCCCAGCCGCCGCAAGGCTACGCCCAGCACATCCCGCCGCCGCAGGCGCCGCAGCAAGGCTACCGCCCGGGGCTGTTCGATGCGCCCCAGCAGCAGCGCCACCAGCAGCATCAGCATCAGCAGCCCTACCCACCGCAGCCCCAGCAGCAGCCGTACCCGCCACAACAACGCTACCCCGACGACGGTTACTACCGCCAGCGCAAGCGCAAGTCGTGGCTGAGCGAGATCTTTGACGACTGAGCATCCGCTCCGCGCATGCGTGCGTGATCGCGGATCGACCCAGGCCCTGGCCTGGGTTTTTTCATGGCGTGGTGCCATCGGGCACAATTTGGCCACCATGCACAGTGCCGTCTTTCCCGCGTTGCCCGATGATGATGTGCCCGGCGCATCGCCCCCCCGCCCTGGGGCCGCTGCCGCCAAGCCCTTGTCGGCGCCGCAAAAAGCGTTGCGCAAGCTCGGGCTGTTGCGCCCGATCGACCTGGCCCTGCACCTGCCGCTGCGCTACGAGGACGAAACCCGCATCACCCCGCTGCGCCTGGCGCGCGAGGGCGAGGTGGTGCAGCTCGAAGGCGTGGTCACGTCCAGCGAGGTGACGCTGGGCGGCAAGCGCCAGCTGTTGGTCGTGTTGGACGACGGCACCGGCAGCTGCACCCTGCGTTTCTTCAACTTCTACCCCGCGCAGCAAAAGAGCCTGAGCCCTGGTGCGCGCATCCGGGCCCGGGGCGAGCTGCGTGGCGGCATGTGGGGCTGGACCATGCTGCACCCGGTGTGCCGCGTGGCCGGCGGCGAGCTGCCCCAGGCCTTGACGCCCGTGTACCCCACCAGCGCGGGCTTGCCCCAGCCCTACTTGCGCCGCGCCGTGCTGGGCGGGCTGGAGCGGGCCGATCTGGCCGAAGTTCTGCCGCCCGAGGCGCTGGCCGCCTGCCCTGGCCTGCGCCTGCGGGGCAAGGCTGGCGCCACCAGCCCGGCGTGGACCTTGCGCGATGCGCTCACCTTCTTGCACCACCCCACGCCCGACACCGCGCTGGAGGCGCTGGAAGACCGCAGCCACCCCGCCTGGCAGCGCCTCAAGGCCGAGGAACTGCTGGCGCAGCAGCTCTCGCAACACCAGGCGCGGCAGGAACGCGCCCATCTTCAAGCCCCCGCTTTGCCCACCCGCAGTGGTGGTTTGCACGAGCAACTGCTGGCGGTGTTGCCGTTCCAGCTCACCGCCGCGCAACAGCGCGTCAGCGCCGAGATTGCCACCGACCTGGCCCGCGCCGTGCCCATGCACCGCCTGCTGCAAGGCGATGTGGGCAGCGGCAAGACCGTGGTGGCGGCGCTGGCGGCCACCGTGGCCATCGATGCCGGCTGGCAATGCGCGCTGATGGCGCCGACCGAAATCCTGGCTGAACAGCACTTCAGCAAACTGGTGGACTGGCTCACACCTTTGCTGGCCCCGCTGGGCAAAAGCGTGGCCTGGCTCACCGGCAGCCAAAAAAAGAAGCAGCGCACGGCCATGCTGGAGCGCATTGCCAGCGGCGAAGCCGCGCTGGTGGTAGGCACGCACGCCGTCATCCAAGAACAGGTGCAATTCCACAACCTCGCGTTGGCGCTGATCGACGAACAGCACCGCTTTGGCGTGGCCCAGCGCCTGGCCTTGCGCGACAAGCTGCGCACCACCGGCCTGGAGCCCCACCTGCTGATGATGAGCGCCACGCCCATTCCGCGCACGCTGGCCATGAGCTACTACGCCGACCTGGATGTGTCCACTATCGACCAGCTGCCGCCGGGACGCACGCCCATCGTCACCAAGGTGGTGTCGGACAGCCGCCGCGACGAACTCATCGCCCGCATGGCGGCCCAAGTGGCGCAGGGGCGGCAAGCCTACTGGGTGTGCCCGTTGATCGAGGAAAGCGAGGCACTCGATCTCAACCACGCCACCGCCACCCACGCCGACGTGTCGCTGGCGCTGGACGGCGTGCGCCGCCCCGATGGCACGTTGGCGCAGGCCGGGCTGCTGCACTCGCGCCTGTCGTCGGCGGACAAGAAAGCCGTCATGGCCGCCTTCAGCGCGGGCGAGCTGGCGGTGCTGGTCAGCACCACCGTGATCGAGGTGGGGGTGGACGTGCCCAACGCCTCGCTGATGGTGATTGAGCACGCCGAACGCTTTGGCTTGAGCCAACTGCACCAGCTGCGCGGGCGGGTGGGGCGGGGCGCGGCCGCCTCGGCGTGTGTGTTGCTGTACAGCACCAACGAGGCCGGACGCTTGAGCGACACCGCGCGCGACCGCCTCAAGGCCATGGCCGAGACCAACGACGGCTTCGAGATCGCCCGGCGCGACCTCGACATCCGCGGCCCCGGCGAATTCCTGGGCGCGCGCCAGTCCGGTGCCGCCATGCTGCGCTTTGCCGACCTGGCCACCGACACCCACCTGCTGGAGTGGGCGCGCGACTGGGCGCCGCAGCTGCTGCAACGCTGGCCCGAACGCGCGCAGCGCCACATCGACCGCTGGCTGGGCAGCAAATCCGACTACCTCAAGGCCTGACGCCAGCGTGGCCGTGTGGCCGCTTCGGTCAAAATGGCGGCTACCGGCAAACCAGGCCGGGCCATGCCGCCGTAAAGCGCCATCAAAAAGGTCTTTTGCCACGATGGGACGCCTGCGACGGCTTTATGATGGAAGCCCCTTCATGCGCCCGCACAACCACGGCCTGCAACCACAAATGTTATGAGTGTGACCCCAACCGCAACCCCCAGCCCCGTCGCCAGTGGCAGCGTGCCCATGCAGCACGCCACCGGCAAGGTGGTGGCCATCACCAGCGGCAAGGGCGGCGTGGGCAAGACCTTTCTGTCGGCCAACCTGGCGGCGGCGCTCACGCGCTTTGGCCTCAAGGTGCTGGTGCTCGACGCCGACCTGGGTCTGGCCAACCTGGACGTGGTGCTCAACCTCTACCCCAAGTTCACGCTGCACGACGTGTTTGCGGGCAAGGTGGGGCTGGACGACGCCATCGTCAAGGCGCCGGGCGGCTTCTCGGTGCTGCTGGCGGGCTCGGGGCTGGTGGAGTACTCGCGCCTCACGCCCGAGGTGCGGGCCGACTTCATGAAGCTGATGTCCGACATCGTGCCGCGCTTTGACGTGGTGCTGCTCGACACCGGCGCGGGCATCTCCGACGTGGTGCTGTTTGCGCTGTCGCTGGCCTCCGAGATCTTGCTGGTGGCAACGCCCGAGCCCACCTCGCTGACCGACGCCTACGCCACCATCAAGGTGCTGGCCGCGCAGCAGCAGCGCCAGCACGTGCGCCTGATCGTCAACCAGGCCGTGCGTCCGGGCGACGGCAAGAACATCACCGCCCAGCTGCAGCAGGTGCTCAACCGCTTCATGGTGCAGGCCAAGCCCGCCCCGGCCGCGCCCGGCACACCCGCTGCGCCGGGGCGCCCCATCCGCCTGATCCACATGGGCGACATTCCGGCCGACCAGGCCGTCAAGGACGCCGTGATGCGCCGCCAGCTGCTGATGCTGCACGCGCCGGGCTCGCCCGCCGCCATTGCGCTGGGCCTGATTGCGGGGCGGCTGCAAGACACCGTCATCATGCCCGACCGGCTCTGACGCCCCTTTTTTGCCCCTGGCCTTGGAGCCTTCAGCCATGCTGTACCGTTTTCAGTCCCACGCCACGCCCGACCTGCTGATGTTGGAGCCGGTGGGGCGCCAGGTGCTCAAGCTCTGGGGCAAGGCGCCCGAGCAGCCCGGCATCCTGCGCGCCGCCGACATGCCGCAGGCCATCGCGCAGCTGCACGCCGCCGTGGCCGCCGAGGAGGCCGAGGCCCAGCGCCGCCAGCAGGCACAACAGCAGGCCGCAGCGCAAGCCGCTGCCGCGTCGCCCGAGGCCAGCCCCGCCAACGCGCCCGCCGCCCACGCCGAACCCGGCCCCGATGATGCCGAAGCCAACGCATCGCCCTGGGCCAGCCCGGTGCCGCTGCGCGCGCGGGTGGTGCCGTTGCTCGACGTGCTGCAACGCTGCATGGCCGAAGGCGCCGACCTGGTGTGGGGCGTCTAGCCCGGATATTTCACCGTAGATCTCCCCGTTGCCTCTTTTATCAC